>CALEXX010000047.1 GCA_937925095.1 uncultured Leptotrichia sp. | reverse complement strand
AATCACAACCATAAAAATCTTCAAAAGTAAATTTATGACTGTCTATTCTTTCAGGAGAGGCCTTGATAATATTTTTAATTAGACCTCTAGCATAAGTTTTTTTTACAGAAATTATTTCAATTTCCAGTATATCTCCAGGAACACTCATTGGTACAAATACGGTAAATCCGTCAACTCTTCCCAGTCCTTCCCCGCCAAATACTATTTTTTCTATTTCAATTTTCAACTTTTGTCCTATTTCATAATTATTTTTTATATTATCCATTCTTTTCCCTCTTTATTTTTTAGTTAATTGCTTATTTACTATTTTAAAAATTCAAGTATGTTTTTCAGCTGTATTCCCATTCCAAATTTGAGACTTTCCTCATCAATATTGAATTTTGGATGATGCAGTCCATAAATCAATCCTTTTTCTTCATTTTTTGTTCCCAGCCTGAAGAAAGTCCCTTTGATTTCATTCAGGAAATAGCTTACATCCTCTACATCCATTCTCGCTTCATTAATTATTTCAAGACTTTCTTTTCCATAAAGGTCTACAACATTTTCTTCCAGAATTTTAGTAATCTCTTCATTATTAATAACCGGAGCATAACCTTCCCTTATATTTACATCAATGCTTCCTCCAAGTCCTTCTACAAATTTAGGTAAGTCTCTTTTCATTGTTTCTATTATGAAGGAACGTGTTTCTTGCGACATTGTTCTAATAGTTCCACGCATTTCCACCTTGTCGCAGACTACATTTTCCGCTTCACCGCCTTTAAATGATCCGACTGTAATAACAGCTTCTTCTCTCGGATCAATTCTTCTGCTTACGATAGACTGCAGAAATTCAACAACTTTTGCCCCTATCAGTATCGCATCCACTCCCTTATGTGGTAATGCTGCATGCGAAGAAATCCCATTTACTGTCAACTTAAACATTGCAGAACTTGCGTGAGCCCTGCCATATCTTACTCCTATTTTTCCAAGGTCAATTTCAGGTGCCATATGAAGTGCAAAGAAGGCATCTATTTTTTTATCTGCATACTCCTTAAATTTTAATGCCCCGGCTTTTATCATTCTGTCGGCTCCCCCGCCTGTTTCTTCAGCAGGCTGAAAGAAAAATCTTACTGTTCCATGCCATTTATCCCTGTTGTCAGCTAAAATTTTTGCTACTCCCATTTGTATTGTCATATGGGCATCGTGGCCACAGGCATGCATTTTCCCAGCGGTTTTTGACTTGTATTCCACTTCATTTTCTTCAAATATTGGCAATGCATCTATATCAGCCCTCGTAGCTATTGTTTTTCCTTTTCCATTGTAGATTGTTGCCACAATTCCTGTATTTATAATTTCTTCATATTCTATGCCATTATTATTCAGAAATTCCTTTATTGTTTTACTTGTTTCAAATTCTTCATCTCCAAGTTCAGGATTCATATGTATTTTTCTTCTTATTTTTACCATTTCATTGTATATTTTTTCAGTATTTTCCTCTATAAATTTATTTATCTCGTTTGAATTCATTATTTTCACCTTTCATCTAGATTTCTTTCATTTTCAGGTTTGAATTAATCAATCTGAAGTGCTATAATTATTATAAAAAAAAATAACGAATAAAGCAATAAAAATTATTCTGAAAGGAATCTTTATGAAACTAGTAAAAAGTAGAAGACCTAGAAATCTTATGAATATATATAGACTTTATCTGAAATCCTTTCCTAAAAATGAAAGAAAGCCCTTTCCTTTCATTCTTCTTAAGCAATGGAGAGGTACAACTGAAGTTCTTTCCCTCAGAAACAGCAAAGGTGAATTTTTAGGACTTGCAATTACAGCATTACAAAATAACCTTGCTCTGATCGCATATTTTGCCATTTCAAGTGAAAAAAGAGGTAAAGGAATTGGCTCGAAAGCTTTAAAACTGCTAAAAGAACGTTATTCTGATAAAAAGATTTTTCTTGAAATAGAAAATACTGAAACAGAATCTGAAAATAGGGAAGAAAGAAAAAGAAGAAAAAATTTCTATCTGAAAAATGGAATGTTGGAAATGCCCTTCATAATAAACTTTTTTGGAACTGAAATGGAAGTTCTGACTTATAATTCCCCTGTTACTTTTGAAGAATACCATTCCATCTACAAAAAGGAATTTGGGAAAATTATAAGCAGAAAAGTCAGCTTTGTAAGAAATAAAAATCTAGGAGGAAATAATGCATAATTTATCTAACATTGACAAATTTAAATTGGATTTATCAGAAAGGTATCTTTCCATGAAGGAATATTTTTTTAAAGCCTTTTTGCTTTGGAAAGAAAGCATCAAAACTGAAAAAATATTTCTTATCCTATATTCTTTACAGAAATTCATTTTTAGCTGTATGATAACTTTTATTCATCCAGATAATGATAAACTTTATTTTATGATTACATTTTTAATATATATTTTATATATGTCAAATAATACTATATCTTGTGTACTACTTAAAAAAATTATTTATAGAATTGAAAATAAAGGTAGTATAGACTTAAAAAAATCTATTTCAAAAGCTTTTATTTATTCTGCAATATTATCTGTTTATATAATAATATGGGATTTACGAAATTATTTTTATTCTTTTGATTCATACGAAGATTTATCACCTCATGGAGAAATGATTTTATTTTTAACAGCTTTGATGATTGTTTTTATTATTTTAGGAATAATTTTTATATATTTAACTCCTGTTTTTATGGCAAGAAATTTATCAGTAAAAGAATCTTTAAAATATACATATCGTATTTCAAAAGGTAAAAGATTGGTTGCTTTATTTCTTTCAATAATTTATTTTCTATTAAACGTTTTTTTCCTTAAACTACTTTCTGGAATTTTTAAGTTTAATCCTATCCCACCCTATGGCAACCTTACAATTATGTATATAATTGTACAAAGTATATATTATTCATTTAGTACTTTATTTTCAAGCTGTATGTTAATAACAGTTTTTCTTAATGTAGACTATATGAAAAATAAATAACAAAAGAAGCTGTCTCAAAAATTCGAAAAATAATGCAAAAACTATATCCTTTAATTATTTAGAATTTTTTGAGACAGCCTCTCTTTTATTATGAATATCTCCTATCCTGTTATTCCAACTCCATTTTCAAATACTTCTATTTCCATTCCCAGTTCTTTTAAGTTTTCTGATACAAAAAAGTCATTTTCTGCACCAAGTCTATATACTTTCAATACTGTTTTATTCTTATGATTTATTTCAAATAAATATTCTTCAATAACAAGTTTTGTTTCCTTTTCCTTCTTTTCAAAATCAATTACAAGTGTCACTACAATATTATTTATTTCAGTTTTACTGTATCCAACCTTATTTGTCAGGTATTTCATAATGTTCTGCTTTATTATATCTTCAAGTCCTTCTTCTATTTCACTTCTTGATTTTGTTAAATTATTTTTCAAAAAAATAACCGCTTTATCTAAAAATATCAATTTATTCATCTCCTTTTTCATTTTCCCTCTATTCCCCCTATTATAATAGGGCGATTAATTTATCGCCCTATTGCTTCTTTTTTCATTTCCCACTTTATTAATAATATTTCATCAAAGAGCAGGGATTCGCTTACTTTTCATGATAATTATACAATATTTTTCCCCATATTTCAACCGAAAGATAAAATTTTTATTAAATTTAAGCTCTTTTACTTCATTTTATCCGTATTTCTAAAAAACATAACATATTATTTAAAAATGTACACAGAACCATATACAGCATGGACTTTCACTGGTGTAAGCCACCCTGTGCCTTTCACTTTTTTCAATAAATAATGTATCCCCGGATTTCATTTCCACTGTTTTATCATTAAATTCAATAACTGCATTACCTTGAATCAAAAGAACGTATTCCCTCTTTTCCTGTACCATCCAGTCGGAAACCTGCCCTGTAGAAATTATCCTTTCAATTTTAACATCCTCATTTTCCTTTAGAATATCTACAATTTCCTCTTCTTCTATTTCAGGTAATTTTTCTATTTCAAATATATTCATAGCCACCTCTTACATGATTTTAACTTTCTATTTTCCATTAAACTATTTAAAAATTCTTTTCATTATTAAAAAACTTACATTTTCTCCAGAACTTTTATTCCAAGAAGCGACAATCCTTCTTTAAGCGTTACTGCTGTTTTTTCAGCAAGAAGAAGTCTTGTATTAAATTTCTTTTTATCCTCTTCCCTAATAATGGACTCCCCTGCATAAAAACTATTGAAAATTTTGGCAGTTTCAAATAAATAGTCAGTAATGAGGTTAGGTTTGCACAAGTCATAAGCTTTTAATATAGCATTTGGAAATTTCAGAAGTTTTACTGCCAGTTCCCTTTCATTTTCATTAAAATCATCATCTAATTCATTATATTCAGCATCATAAGTATTGTTAATCTCATGACTTTCTTCATCCATTTTTCTAAATATGGACATTATTCTGGCATATGTATATTGCAAATAAGGTGATGTATTACCTTCAAAATTCAAAATTTTATCCCATGAAAAAGAGATTGAACTCATTCTGTTCTGGCTTAAGTTAAAATGCTTTATTGCTCCAAGTCCAACTATTTCAGCTATTTTCATCTTTTCTTCTTCAGGAAAAGTCGGATTTTTAATATCTATTACTATTTTTGCTTCTTCTATTGCCTGATTAAGTATATCAATCAGTCTTATCATTCCACACTTTTTTAAAGATAACATAACACTATCTTCAAATCTTATAATACCGAACCATACATGATTTTTCTTGTAGTCATAGGGCTTCCCCATCATTTCTGCAATTTTAAATACCTGCCGGAAATGTTCTTTCTGCTTCTCTACAGCAACATAGACCGAATGGTCTATTTTCAAAATATCCTTTCTGTATTTAAGGGTTGCCAAATCAGTTGTAGAATAAAGATAACTATTTTCTGCCTTTTTCTTTACTACGCATGGCTCAATCTTATCTTCCTCTTTAAAAAATACCTTTGATTCCCCATCTATATTAGTTGTAATTTTCTTTTCATCAAGTATTTTTAATGTTTCTGGAATTATATCATTATAGAAGGATTCCCCTATGCAATAATCAAATTTTATATCCATCTTTCTATAGAAAACCTTAAATTCACGAAATGAATGATCTACAAAACTTTGCCATAATTTTCTGTTTTCTTCATCTCCTGCCTTCAGTTTCATCCATTCTTCCTTGGCCATAACCTCCAGTTCAGGATTTAACTGCGCTTCCTCAGAAAACTTTACGTAAAGTCTTTCCATTTCTCCAATTGGATTCTTTTCATACTCTTCCACATTTAGCCATTTTTTGTATCCTATTATCAATTTACCAAACCGGCTTCCCCAATCTCCCAAATGATTATCCCCTAATACTTTAAAACCCATATATTCAAATATACGCTTTAAAGAATCTCCGATTATCGTACTTCTTAAATGTCCAATATGCATTCTTTTCCCTATATTTGGAGACGAATAATCTACCAAAACTTTTTTAGATGTATCAATCGGAAAATCATATTTTTCAATACCTATCTTTCTTAAATTTTTTCTTATCTTGGAATTTTTTAAAAATATATTCAGAAAACCAGGTCCTGCTATTTCAATTTTATCAATAATATCATTTTCTTTATCTTTTTCTAGACTTTCAATTATCATTTTTCCTATTTCATCAGGAGTTTTTCCAATAGTTTCAGAATTTATTAATGCGAAATTTGTCTGAAAATCTCCAAACTCCTTTTTTGTAGAATACTGTATATCAATATTTTTAAACTTTCTTTCAAACACATTTTCTATTTTCTTTTTTAGTATATTTCTGATTTCTATATTTACCAATTGCATATTTCCACCATCCATCTCATTTATTTATGTAGTATTAAAATTCAAGTATGTTAAGAACCATGTTTTACCGTTTTCCTAAAATCAGTCGGTGACATGTTTTTTAGTTTTGAAAAATTATTATTAAATGTTTTCACTGTATTAAATCCCAGTTCAAATGAGATATCTATTACACTTTTATCAGTTGTTAAAAGCATTTCACATGCTTTATCTATTTTTAAAGCATTAAGAAATTCTATAAACCTTTTTCCAGAGTAGGCCATCAATATTTTATTTAGTTTTGTATCTGTTATATTGAATTTTTCTGTTACATCATTAATTGTTAATTCCTTTGTATAATTTTCGTAAATATATTTTATTACATCTGAAACGAGCTGTTGTTCCTTTTCATTGAATATCTGATACATATCCTTATATTTTTCCCTATATTTATTTGGGGACATTTTTAAATGCTTACTGCATAAATTTGAAATATGTGCTCCATCTACGAAACCAACAAGATGAGCAATTTCCTCAATATTTAAATCTGTATAGACTAGCAGGTTTAATGCCTTTGAAATCCTCATATGCCTTAACAGATCATTAAACATGAATCCTGTTACTTCCTCAAGATACTTTGATATTGAAGATTCACTCATGAAAAATATAACTGAAAGTTTATTTAATGTAAGTTTTTCATTTAGATGGGCATAAATATACTTAACTATATTTGTCTCATCTTCTTCCTTTTTGTTTACACACTTTTCATCACGGATATTTTTCTTGGCAATAAGAATTATCAGTTCAGTAAGCTTATTTGTTATATAAACCGTACTCAAATCAAATTCATCTTTTGTAGCATTTTCTTCTTTCCTTATATCAAAAAATGGCTTGAAATCCGATAATGATTCCAAGCCTACTTCATTCTTTATTTCATAAAATATATTTTTTATTGTTTTTGCTTCTATTTTATTAAAATAAACAACCGGTATTTTTTTTATAAGAGAAAGTATATTGTTTTTGCTTTTTTTATATCTATTCAATGAATTCAAAATAAAGTTATTAAATACCGAATTATAGGATATCTTCATCATGGCTAAAGGTTTTTCAACTTGAGTAATTTCTACAATTTCCCAAGGAAATATCATTAATAATGTATTTGGTACTATATCAAATTCCTTATTATAAATTTTTATTTTTCCTGTTCCTTCAGTAAAAAACAACAATTTTGGTATATTATGAATTACCGGTTTGACAGGCTCTTCCAAATATTCAACATCAAAAGAACATAGTTCATAATGTTTGTCCATCTGAAGTTGCAAGTCCAGTTCATTAAGCATATACTTTTTCCTCACTATAATATTTTTCTTTTTATTTTATCACTTTATTATCATCATTGCAACAGTTAGTATTACAATATCCATTACAACTATTATAGCTATTAATTTTGATACGAATTTAATCCAAGTTGTATATTGTACTCTTGCAGTTGCAAGTCCTCCCATTACAACTCCTGATGTAGGTGTTATAAGGTTTATAACTCCTGAAGCTGCACTGAATATCAATACCATAACTTCCGGACTATATTTTAATGCCGCTGTCAGAGGTCCTAAAACCGGGAACGCAACTGAAGCCAGTCCTGATGTTGATGGAATTAAGAATGACAGCACAAGGAATAAAACATAAGAAGCTGGTGCAAATATAACTGGAGAAAGTCCATTTAATGCTTTTGAAGCAGAATCAAGTATAAATACATCAAATTTAGTAGCCGCCATAAGTACTGATGCACCTCTTGCAACTGCGATTATTAATACAACACTTAATATATCCTTTACTCCATCCATAAATGAATCTATAATTTCCTGTTCTTTAAATCCATTAACTATTCCTATTAAAATACCAGATAATAAGAACCACATAGAAAGTTCAGCAAAATACCATTCCCCTAAAGATGTTCCAGTTAAAAAGCTTGTCCATCCCTTAAAGATAGTAATTCCAAAATTTTCCCATGGAATTAATGAAATAACCATTATAATAAATGTGATAGCAAATATAATTAAAGTAACTCTTGTTTTTGATGTGAATTCTATATTATCAAAATTTGCATGTCCGAAATGTTCCTGCATGTCATTTTGTTCCTGTAATGATAATATTGTTGAACCTTTTTCTGCTTTTACTTTATTAGCATATTTTAAAACATAGAAAATAGCGGCTAATAGAGCAGTAATCCATAATATTGCTCCTAATAATATTACAGTTCCACTATTGTACTGAATTCCTTTTTCCTTTAATGCATCTAGGGCAACTCCTACTGCAAATGGGTTAACAGTAGACCCAAGAACTCCTACTCCTGCACCAAGCATTATAGTAGCAACTCCTACTGTTGTATCAAATCCGGCAGCAACCATTGTAGAACATATCAACACATAAAATGCAACTGTTTCTTCAGCCATTCCATATGTTGTACCACCAATTGAAAATAAAATCATTAATACAACAATTAGAATTGTTTCATTTCCTTTCAGTTTTTTTACAAGTGAACCTACACCGGCATCCAAAGCTCCTGTTTTTGTAACAACTCCCAAAAATCCACCAAGTAACAATATAAATATACATACATCTATTGCTTCTTTAAATCCATTAAACGGAGCCATAACAACTGTTGCAAGTGATGCATTATCAACTTGTGGGAAAACCCAAGTTAAAAGTGCTAATGCTATTATAATAAGAAACAATATTGAAAATGCTGATAACTGTATACCTTTTTTCTTAGCCATATCATTCTCCTACTTTCCTCTTAGATTTGTATTTAATTATATATAACAGGGCATGAGGGCATGTAAGCCCCCATAGCCAATATTAAAACTAATGTTTTATAACTGTTCCTGTGTTTCCAGCTAATGCTGAACCGGCATTCTGTAATGAAGTAATTATGGCCTGTCCATTAGGATTATTTACTACATATTCCATACATGCTTCTATTTTTGGCAACATACTTCCTTTAGCAAAATGTCCTTCTTCAATATACTTTTTAACTTCCTCGATATTTAATGTGTCTAATTCTTTTTGATCAGGTTTATTATAATTGATACATACCTTATCAACTGCAGTTAATATAACAAGCATATCAGCTTTTAAGTCAGCTGCAAGTTTTGAACTTGATTTATCTTTATCTATAACTGCATCTACTCCCTTATAGTGACCGTCTTCTTCAACTACAGGTATTCCTCCACCACCAACAGTGATTACAATAGTACCATTGTTTACAAGTGTTTCCACTTCTTCAATTTCTACTATTTTTTTAGGTAAAGGTGATGCAACTACTCTTCTATAACCTCTTCCGGCATCTTCTACAAATGTAAATCCTTTTTCAGCAGCAATTTTATCTGCTTCTTCTTTACTATAGAACATACCTATTGGTTTTGTCAAATTAGTAAATGCAGGATCGTTCTTGTCTACAACTACCTGTGTTACCAATGTAACAACACCTTTTTTTATGTTTTGAGATTGTAATTCTTCTCTTATTGCCTGTTGAAGGTGATAACCAATGTATCCTTGACTCATCGCACCACATTCAGCAAAAGGCATATAAGGAGTTTTTACTTCTCCATTTGCAGCATAATCCATTGCTAAGTTTATCATTCCCACTTGAGGACCATTTCCATGACCAACTATAACTTCATATCCCTCTTTAGTCATTTCAACGATTGATTTTGCAGTGTTCTTTACAAGTTTTAACTGCTCTTCAGGATTATTTCCTAAAGCGTTTCCTCCAAGTGCTACTACTATTCTTTTTGCCATTACTATTTTAATGTTGCATACATTACTGCTTTAATTGTATGCATTCTATTTTCAGCTTGATCGAAAACTTTTGATTGAGGGCTTTCAAAAACTTCGTCTGTTACTTCCATTTCAGGTAATCCAAATTTTTCATTTATTTCTGCTCCGATTGTAGTTTTCAAATCGTGGAATGAAGGTAAGCAATGTAAGAAAATTGCAGTATCTTTAGCATAGCTCATTGCTTCTTTGTTTACTTGGAATTTTTTCAATTCATTAATTCTTTTTTCCCAAATTTCATCAGGTTCTCCCATAGATACCCATATATCAGTATAGATAACATCAGCATCTGTACAAGCTTCTTTAACGTCTTCAGTAAATCTGATTACGCTTCCTGTTTCCTTAGCAATTGCTTCAGCAGCCGCTATTAATTCAGGAGTTGGTTTTAAGTCAGCAGGTCCGCATGCAGTAAAGTTAAGTCCCATTTTAGCACACGCTACTAATAAAGAGTTTCCTAAATTGTTTCTTGTGTCTCCCATGTACACAAAGTTAAGACCTTTTAAATGTCCAAAATTTTCTTCGATTGTTAATAAATCTGCCAACATTTGAGTTGGGTGGAATTCATTAGTCAATCCATTCCATACAGGTACTCCTGCATTATCAGCCAATTCTTGAACTATTTCCTGATCAAATCCTCTGTATTCGATTCCATCATACATTCTTCCTAAAACACGTGCAGTATCTTCAATACTTTCTTTTTTACCCATTTGAGAACTTCCTGGATCAAGGTAAGTAACACCCATTCCTAAATCCATTCCTGCAACTTCAAATGAACATCTAGTACGTGTTGAAGTTTTTTCAAATAAAAGAACGATATTTTTTCCTTCTAAGTATTTGTGAGGTGTTCCAGTTAATTTTAATTCTTTGAATTGTTTTGATAAATCTAACAGATATCTGATATCTGAACTAGTGAAATCTAATAATTTTAAAAAGTGTCTTCCACTTAAATTTTTTGGCATTTTAAAACCATCCTTTCTTGATATGAGTTTATATTTTCAGCTAATCAACCGGCTATATTAATAGTCGGTTGATTAGCTTTAGTATATTTTAAATATACCATATTTTCAATTATTTTTCTAGAATTTTTTATATTCCTTTATATTAGTCTTCTCTAACTAAAGGCATACTCATACATCTAGGGCCTCCACGACCTCTTGATAATTCGGCACTTGGCATTTCAAGAACTTTAAGTCCTGCTTCTCTTAAAAGAGCATTTGAAACATCGTTTCTTTCATAAACAACTATAACTCCAGGAGCTATACATAATGTATTTGATCCGTCGTTCCATTGTTCTCTTTCAGCAGCGATTCTGTCTTCTCCACCACATTTAATCAATTTAACATCTGGTACTCCAAGATATTTTTCAAGTATTGATTTTAATGTATCTGTTAATAATTTAATTTCTACTTTATCTCCATTTTTAGTTAATTCATAAACTTCTAATGGTCCCATGATATTTGGGTGAATAGTAAATTTATCGTAATCAATTTGAGTAAATACTGTATCTAAGTGCATGAATGCTCTTGATGAAGGTATTCTAAATGCAAGTATAGTTTCGATTGTACTATCAGCTGAAGCAAAAACATTTTTAGCTATTTTATCTATTGCTGCAGATTCAGTACGTTGAGAAATTCCTATTGCAAGAACTTTATCATTCAAGTTAAGGATGTCTCCACCTTCTATATGGAAATTATTATCTCTTTCATAGAAGTAAGGAACTTTTCCTTTGTAATCATTATGATATTTGAAGATATAATCTGCATAGATAGTTTCTCTGTTTCTTGTTACAGAATACATTCTATTCATGCTTACTCCGTTACCGATTGAAGCAAACGGATCTCTTGTGAAATATAAATTAGGCATAGGATCTAATATTAATTCATCCTTGTCGTCATTTATTTTAGTGACCAATGATTCAGAAGATACATTTAATTCTCCGTATCTTACACCTTCCATAGTTTTCAAGATTAATTCCTTGTTGTCTTTATATGCATCAAAGAATTCAAATAAAGCTTTTTGATATTCTTCAGTGTAAACTCCACCTTCAACAATAAACTGTTCTATAAACTTTTTTCTTAAATCAGGACACTGACCTATTGTTTCGGCTGCCAAATCTTCAAGATAAACAACTTCCACTCCATTATCCTTTAAAATTTGTGCAAACGCATCATGTTCCTGTTGTGCAACTTTTAGAAAAGGTATATCATCGAACAATAATCTACCTAATGTATCAGGTGTTAAGTTCAACAATTCTTTTCCAGGTCTGTGTAATAAAACTTTTTTTAATGGTTTTATTTCACTTCTGACATTAATTGCCATAATTATTACCTCCTAATTGTTTTCTTCTACACTAAGTATACTCCATTTTTTTAAAAAAGAAGGAAATTTTCCTTCTTTTTTTTTGTATAATTAATTTTTTATTTTTTAATTTTTATTTTAGGTATTTTTTCATTCTATTCCCGTATTTATTGATTTTGTACATGAAAATAACTAATTATTCTTTATAATTTTTCCTTCTATTTTGATATTTCTAAATACTCTGTAAGGTAATTAAATAGTTGTTCCGCTATAATTTCAGAATGTTTTTTCCTGACAGGAAATGTAAAAAAATAATATTGATCTAAATATTTTTCCCAGAAATAGTCATCTATTAAAGCAAATTTTCTGTAAGAATTAAATATTACTTTTATTTCTTCTGATATATATTCTAAGTCCACATTAAAATTAGTAATATCATAAAATATTTCTGTGTAGTCTTTATTTCTATCTTTTAAAAGTATAAATGGAAATTTATTTTTTTCACAATAGTCCCAATGTTTTTTTTCATCATCAAAATTATATACATATTTTATAATTTTCATTTACTTTTACCTTTCAAATTTTTCTATTTTTCTTCTGCAACTTTTTTGTAAACATTATATTTAGTCTGTTCCAAATAATCCTTTACCTGTTTTTCTATTGTTCCATTACCATTATCATATTTCTTCACTTCTTCAATATATCCTATGTTATTTGCGAATAACTCAAATTTTGAGTTATCCCCAAAGACCAATAATCCCAAACCTATAAATAATAATATTAAAATTTTCTTCATAATTTTCAGCTACTTTTTTTACTTTATTAATGTTATTTATATTTTATCAATCTTTTGAAATAATTTCCACCTTTTTCTTAAATTGTCAGCTTTACTATATTTTTTAAATATGCTAAAATATAAAAAAATAAATTATGGAGATAAATAATGACTAACACACTTGCTTTTTTATCAATTTTGATAATATTTATGAGACTATATTCGATATTTGGAATCACTTTTTTAACAGAAGGAAAAGCTAAATTTGCAGAGAGGATAACTATTTTTCTTCTTATATTTGAAATATCAATTATTTTACTGCATTTATTTTTTAATTCCTTCCGGCCTTTATTGCCACCTATACTTATATTTTTAAAAACAACACAATATCAGTTTTTTATGCTTAAAAATATATCAGTAGAAGGAATATTATATATAATTTCAGATATCACACTGCTACTTACATTTAATTTTACTTCTGATACTGCAAAATCCTTCAATCGTATATTTCTTACATATACGTTCCTTATAAATGCTTTACTAGGTATAATAACATTATTATTTTAAAATATTGAAATCTCTATGTTCTGTCACTTTGTTTGTTTGACAGGACATTTTTTATTTCTAAATTTTTTTTATTCAAAAGAAAAAGAAACACTTTACTGTCTTTTAACTCAGTAAATATATTTCTTTTATAATAAATTTTATTTATATTCAGCTGCTTTTTTGTTTATTGCATCTTCAATACTTTTATCCGATGGTGCAACACCTGGATTACTTCCACCTTTATTTGAACCTTTTCTCTTTGAAGCTCTTCTTACTGCATCCGCTACCGCTTTCTCAGCTCTTCTTTGTTCCTTTTCATCCATTTTCTGCTGCTGTATCTGTTCATTTGTAGGTTTAGATGACTTAGTATCAGTTTTACCTGACGTTGCTGTATTTACCTGTTTACTGTTATTTGAATTTTTGGAATTATCCTTATCTAAATTTACATTATAGTTTGGACTACTTGTCTGTTCATTTTTTCCAATACTAGGATTAAATATTGAATTATTTTTTGACTCATTATTTTTTAAGCTTGAAATTGTATTGTCTGTAAGACTTCTATTGGAATTATCACTTAAAATAGAGTTAACTTTATTACTTCCTCCTTCAATCTCAGCCACTGTTGCCTTAGCATCCTTATCTCCATTTTTCGCAGCGATTTTATACCATTTCAATGCTTCCTTCATATTATTTTCTTTATGGTAGGATAATGCAATAGGCATTGCCAATGCTTTGTTTCCAGAATTATATGCTTTCATAAGGTATGGTCTTGCTTCAGTTTGTTTACCTGTATCATATAAAATTGCTCCTATTTCAAAGTTTGCCGCTGTAACTCCACGTCCAAGAGCAAGTTTAAACCATTTTAAAGCTTCATTATAATTTTTAGTTTCTTTATTTAATAGGGCTATTTGAATATCCGCTTCTTTTATTCCTTGATTATAAGCACTTTGAAACTGTGCTTTAGCTTCATTATATTTTTTAGCCTTTATTAAATCAATACCGTTATTGTATGCCTGTGCTCCTGGTCTTAACTGTCTTGAAGTAGTTGCAGCATTTTTAGGTAATTTGTCCATAAGTTTTTTTGCTTCATCTTCCTTACCTTCTTCTTTTAATAATACAGCCAAGTTATAAATAGCTTCAGGATAATTTTTATCTACTCCCATTTGTAAATATTTTTTTGTTTTTTCATTATCTTTCAAATTAAAATAAAGTTGTGCCAGTGAAAGTATTGCTTCTTTATCTCCCTGCTGAGCTTTATCAATTGCAGGCGAAACCTTTGCCGGATCAATTTGATTATTAATCAGGAACTGCTGTTCTTCAGGTGTAAGATTTTTTATATTCGGATCACCTATAGGCTGATTTCCTGCATTGAACATATCTGTATTTATAGGTCCATTTGTATTGGTATTATCTTTCTGTTCTGTAGTTTGTTGCTGATTCTTTTTGTCGTCTTTTTTCTTAAAACATGATACTGTCATTGCTCCCAATGCTACTATCAATAGCAAAAGAAATATTTTTTTCTTCATTTTTTCATCACCTTATTTTCTTATTTTGTTGTTTTGTTGTTCTAAAAAGAACCTAATTGTGTAGCATCCAATATTTTATACATAAAATCTGAAAATCCACTTGTTGTTGGTTCGTCATCAAAGTTTATTGTAAATAATCCATCTTTGTTTTCCCATAGTCTATCAAAATATTCATATATATCCTTTGACATTTTTGAATCCTGAGTTGTCAATATTCTAAAGTTTGAATCCATTATATATCCTCTAATATTCTTTTTTATTAGATTAGCAGATCCTGCGTTGATTATAACATTGCCATCTGTTTTTTTCATTAGAGTAATCTTTGTGTGGTATTGTTCGTTATTTGTAAAATACCATTTAATTTCAATTTTTCCTTTTGTTTTCTTTTTTAATTTTTTTGAAATAGGTTTATTTGGAAGTCCATTTGTACTCATTCCAAAGGCATCTCGGCTTCTATCAAAAATTATTCTTATTTTGACTCCTCTGTTTGCTGCTTTGATTAATCTGTCTATTACTCCCTTATCAGCCAGAAAATACATTCCCATAAGCAGTTCATCACCTGATTTCAGGCTATCAATATCTGTATCTAAATATTTCCCTATTGCAGCTTCAGTAAGATACTGTATTTTATAAGTTTTACCTTCTATATCTGTAATTTCATTTTTTTCTATATTAGTAGAGGGCTTTTCCTCCATTACTTCAGTATTTACTTTCTCTTCATATGTTGTAACTTTATTATCTTTACTAACATTTTCAATATGTTCTATTTCCTCATTAGTGCTATCTGTATCTATTTTAGAATCAGAAAACTTTGCAACAAGCTGTAAATCACGAAGTACGTCCTTTACTATAGGACCGTCAGCATATACTGCAATATTTTCATGAAAATAACTTGGATCATGAATGTTTGCACTGGAAACTACTACTTCCTTTTCATTCAGAAAAACCTTCTTATGATCGGCTTTTACATTAAGTGCCCTTAACAAATTTCTTACAGTAAGTTTCGGCCACATATCTCCATAAAAATTTGTTATCCAGCCTTTATTCTGAGGATTTCCCATGGGTTCTATAAACGTTCGCCAGAAAGGGGAATACCATGGAAAAGTATCCTTCAGCTTAAAAATATCCACTATAATTACATTTATTCCTGCATTTTTCATTGATGTTATAAACGGATGTTCAAAAGCTCCATAAAAATTATTATTTTCATCTGCCAGCACATATACCTTCAAATTTGGATTTTCTTTCTGTTTTTTTATAAGTTTTTCAGTATATTCCTTTGCAAATTCCGGAAAATGTTCCTTATCCTTATTATAAAGGTCATTAAATAGAAACATTTCTATTACAAGATAATCTTTTGCATTATCCACTACTTTAAGAGTTGCATCCCATAAATTTCTGTCATACTGTATATTTCCATCCTTATCAAGATATGTCAAATCATAGTGAAATTCTGCATTTTCCGTTTCACGTATAGGACTTTCATAGTTTATTCCTAAAGGTGGATTCTTTATTGTTGAACACGATGCCATTAACAACATAGTTCCTATTAACAAATACTTTTTCATACCATCTTTTCTATCGTTTTTTTGGGAATTTTTATTTAGTTTTATATTAAAATTTTTATTCATTTAATTTCTCCTAATTTAAGAAGTTTTTACTAAGTTATTTATCCATTTTCTACTTTTCAATCTCTGTATACAGAAAGGCATTTTTAGTAATTCATCACTTCCTGAACATAAATACACAAGTGCTACTGGAAGTCCTAATTTAAGTCCTGCAATATACGTCAGAGGTATTGCAAATGTCCATAAAGGAATTAGATCTGCAAACATAGTCCACAACGTATCTCCACCAGCTCTTAAAACTCCTACAATAAACAATGTTCCTGTTGTTTTAATTATTATCAGAATTCCTTCAGAAAACACTATTTGTCTAGCTAATGGATAAATTGCACTGTCTACCTTCATTAAAATTAATACAACAGGACATATCGCATAAACAAATAAAGCTACAGCAGTTCCTATTACTAATGAAACTTTTAGTAGTTCTACTCCATACTTGTATGCATTTTCCTCATTTCCTGCTCCTATTTCCTGTCCAATTATGGCAGCTGTACCGCTTGATAATCCAAATACAAGGGTAAATACAAGGTTACTTATTGATTTTACAACCTGTATTGCAGCTGTTGCTTCTGTTCCTATCCTTCCATATATTATTACATACATGCTTACACCTGTTACCCACATTATTTCATGACCAAATACAGGAAGAGAAATCTTCAATGCTTTCGCAATAAAACCCCATGACAATTTGAATAATTCCTGGAAATTTCCTGCCATAGGTAACTTGTTTTTATAGATTATATATATCAGATAAAAAATACTCACTATTCTGGCTATTACTGTAGCAATTGCGGCTCCTATAACTCCCATTGCCGGAAAACCAAGGTTTCCATTAATGAAAAGATAATTTCCTACAAGATTGATACATAATCCTATAATTGTAGAATATAAGGAATATTGATTTTTCCCAATTGCACGTAACTGCATATTAAAGGAATAACCTAGTCCTATCAATGGATAAATAAGAGCTATTATTCTAAAATAATTTGCTCCTAATTTTAAAACCTTAGGATCAGATGTAAAGATTCCTATAATTTTTTCAGGAATAAAAAGTCCCATTAGAAAAAATAAAAACGAAAACAGAAGTCCAACAGTAATAGTTATTCCCAGACACTTTTTCAAATTTTTATAATCTTTTTTTCCATAGTATTGGGCGGCAAGTATTCCACCTCCACTATTCAATCCAAAAAGTGAAACTATAAAAATCATAAATACCTGATTAGCAAAACCTAAACCTGCAACTGCTGCTGTTCCTAATCCCAGTGCAACATTCTCTTTTCCAACCATAAATACATCTATAAAATTCATCAGACTGTATATCATATTTTCAATTGATACCGGTATTCCTATTGTAAAAACCTTTTTATATAATTCTTTAACCGAACTGTCCATAATTCTCCTCTATATTCTTCATCCTTTCCTATAATTTATGTTATTCCTTTTCAATTAATCCAGATCATATTCAATGGAATATTCTGAAAATATAGGCAGATGATCTGATATGTATTTTTTTATTATAGCATAATTGTCACTTTTTACAAAATTATAAACTCCTGAATTTTCTAAAAATTCTCTTGTTTTCTCTTTATTTATAAAAAAATTGTCATACGAGCTTACAAGCCTTTCATCTGAAAGTGTAGTGGGATTTTCTCCAGGTGAAAGAAGATAAGATACTCCTGCTCTCTCTGAAAGATTTCTAAAGGCTGGACTATCTGCAGGTACATTAAAATCTCCAGCTATTATAATATCACTTTCTTCACTTTTTTTCAAAAAATATTCATACACATTTATATAATTTGATGCTTCAATTAACCTCTGTGTTTCCTTATCACCAAAAATTGAATGAGATATAACATACACAAAATCAAAATTTCCTGATTTGAAATATGCTCCATAAGGCTCCCTCATAAATTCATTTTCATTTTTTTCCTTGTAAAATCCCAACTTCCTTACTTCCTGAAATTTCTCTTTTCTGTAAATATAGCCATAATATTCACGATAACCTTCACTTCCAACAGAATTTTCAGATATTATATATTCCCATTTTTCTCCTGTAAGCTTTATTAAATGAGCCTTCAACTTTTTCAGTCCCTTTTCATGCATTACCTCTTCTATCCCAATCAAATCAAAATTCGAAAGAACTTTTGCCATTACCTCATAATTTTTTTCCTTTTCACCTAATCTCATGGCATTAAAGGAAGCTATTATTATTTTCTCCTCATTTTTCTTTTGTTTATCACCACTATTTACAATTTCTTTTCCAATGCTCAATTCTTCAGAAATATTTTCATTGAAAATTTTTCCGCAACTAACTAGACAATAAAAAAATAACAGTAATAAAAATGCCGTTTTTATACTTTTCAAAAAAATCCCCACCTTTTATTTAATTTGTTTATTAACCCCCTATATTTCTATTTTTCAAAATATTAAAATCTCAAAAAACTTTGTAAATTTATTATAACAAAAAAGACTGGAGTATGCCAGTCTATTTTTATAAAATTATACTTTTTATTTCTAGTTAGCTCTTTCTAAGTATTCCCCAGTTCTTGTATCAATTTTAATTTTATCCCCTATTACTACAAATAAAGGTACTTGTAAAGTATATCCTGTAGAAATTGTTGCAGGTTTTGTCGCTCTTCCTATTGTATCTCCTTTTAATCCAGGTTCTGTATAAGTAACTTCTCTTATTACTGTGTTAGGTAATTCAACTCCTACTGGTGTTCCTTCATACATAAGCACTTGAATTATCATTTCTTCCATTAGGAAGTTTACTGCATCTCCTAAATCTTCTTCTGTAAGTCCTATCTGTTCAAAAGTTTCCTGATCCATGAAGAAGTATTCTCCTTCTGATTCATATAAAAATTGCATTTGGTTTCTATCAAGAATAATATCGTCCATAAGTTCTGTTGCAAGAACAGTAATTTCCTGAATTTTTCCTGAAATTAATTCTTTTGTCTTAAACTTTACTTCTGCCGCTCTTTGTCTTTTACCTGATGTTGACTGATGTCTTTCAGCTTTAAGTATCAAATATGGGATATTATCCTTTCTATATGTGCTTCCTTGTCTTAATTCTGCTGCTGGTTTCATTTTCTAATTTCCTCCTAAAATTTTATATAAGTTTTATAATTTAATATTTTATTAAATATGTGGCTGTTACTACTGAACGTAGTTTTTTATACATTTGATTAAGTTCCTCATCATTTACATGTTTTGAGTCTTCCCTATCAGGTAGAATTTCAAACTGCCCTTGGGTCATATTTTCCAATCCACCGATTTCATTTTTGTTGACTTTTAGCATTTCCCTAGCTCTCATTTCAGCATTTTCAGTTGCACTGACAAGCAAATCCTTTTTATATTTCTCAATACTTGTAATATAATACTCAGGTTTTACAATTTCCATATTATTAAATGTCAGTTTTAATTCCTGCAGTTTTTCATAAATTTCATCACTTCTCTCAATATTTTTTGGAGCAATAACTACAGACTGCATAACATCATAATTTAATATTTTAGTTTCCTTTTCCTGCTGTCTCTCTGAAAAATTAGGCTGTATTTTAACATTATTTATATGATACTCATTTTCTTTAAGTTCAAGAGATTTTAAAATTTCAAGAACAGCTTTTTCTTTCTCAGCCACATTTTTCTGAGCATCTTCCAGTTTTGTGTTAGACGTTGAAAATATAACATTTATTATTGCCTTATCAGATTTTACTCTTTTTTCAGCTACACCTTTCACAGTTATTCTGTTATGGCTCTTGTCTGAATTATGCATTGCATTTGACAATAGTGCTGCAGACACAATCAATCCCAAAGACAGAATAGTTGCAGTTATTATAAATTGAACTTTTTTCATTATCAATCACGACATCCTTTATATTAAGTTAACTTTATGAGCTTACATTGAATTATAATTGATTTTTTCAAAAATGTCAATTTTATACTTTCAATATTTATCAATAATTTTGATATTTTTTGTTTATTTTCTCTTCTTTCTTGACAAAGACTCTTTTTGAAACTGAACAGGAAGCTTGTAAATTTTTCTTTCGTGATTATTTTATGTTATAAATAATATTTACATAAAAATAGAGACTTTCTCAAAAATAATATAAAAATTATATTTTTCTATTTGAGAGAGTCTCATTTTATTATTACTGTTGGCTTCCTCTTCTTGAAAGCTTGAATTCTATTCTTCTGTTTTGTGCTCTTCCTTCATCTGTTGTATTTGTTGCTACCG
>CALEXX010000046.1 GCA_937925095.1 uncultured Leptotrichia sp. | reverse complement strand
ACAGCAGTTTAAAGCAGTGGGAGGAAAAGACTTCCTAGTATTCAATGGTCCGGATAAACAGTTTGTAGCAGGAAAAGCTATAGGAGCAGACGGAGGAATTGGTGGAACTTATGGAGTTATGCCTGAACTGTTTATGAAACTTAACGAATACATGAATAATTATGAAATTGATAAAGCAAGAGAACTACAAGGAAAAATTAATAATATTGTAGCAGGATTAAAACCAAATTTATATGGAGCATGTAAGTATATTCTTCATTTAAGAGGAGTTGAAACAGGTGTTCCAAGATTACCGTTATTGTCTGTAGAAAGTGAAGAAGAAAAAGAAAAATTAAAAAAATTAAATGAAGTAATTTTGAAAACAATTGAAGAAATATATCCAATATAAAAAAATATAGAAAGGAGTTTCTTTATGAAAAAAACTAAAAGTTTTGAGAGTAAATATATGGGATATATGTTTATTCTACCTCAATTAATTTTATTCATAGTTTTCAGATTGTATCCAATTATCGAAGGTATGAGAATGAGTCTTTTTAGATTTACTTACGTGGGAGAAGAATTTATTGGTTTTGAAAACTATAAAACTTTATTTGAAGATCCTATTTTTTTAAAAGCTATGTCAAATACAATAATTTTTGTAATAGGAATTGTTTTTTTGACAATTACATTTGGACTATTTGTAGCAACAACAGTATATGATAAAAATCCTAAATATATTTCATTTATAAGAGGAAGCTATTATTTACCTGTAATGGTTTCAATGGTTGTAATGAGTATGGTTTGGACATTTTTACTAAATCCAGCCAATGGTCTTATAACATATATATTTAATGAAATAGGAATAAAAAATGTGAATTTACTTGGAAATGTAAACACTGTAATGTATACTGTAATATTTGTAACATTTGTAGGGAATGTAGGTCAATCAATAATCTTATACATTGCGGCAATGATAGGAATTCCTTCTGATTATTTTGAAGCTGCAGAAATAGACGGAGCTTCAAGATGGCAGAGAATAACAAAAATATTAATCCCTTTAGTGAGACCCACAACACTTTATTTAACAGTTATAAATATAATAGCAGTATTGAAAATATTCGTAGTAATTCAGTTGTTAACTGGTGGTGGACCGAATAATGCTTCTGTTACTATGATGTATTATTTGTATCAAAATGCTTTTGTCTATAATAATACAGGTGTTGCAGCAGCAGTAGGAGTTTTAATGTTTATATTTGCTGTATTATTGTCAATACCTCAGTTCAGAACATTTGGTAAAAAAGCTTAGAAGGAGGTATATAATGAATTTTAAATCTAAAATAAAAAGAATGGGAACATATGATATTATTGCAAATGTTATAGTTTTTGTGTTTGCAATTGCTGCTTTAATTCCGTTGGCATGGTTAGTAGTTAACTCTTTAAAACCATCTGCAGATATTTATAAAATGCCTCCAGAATTATTTCCTAAAAAAATATATTGGGGAAATTATGAAGAGCTATTTAAAAATCAGCCTGCATTTAGATGGTTATTCAATAGTTTTTTTGTTTCAGTCACTACTACAATTATAACAGTTATATTTTCATCTTTAGCAGCTTATGCTTTTGCAAAAATGAAATTTAAAGGAAGTAATTTTATATATTATATGTTTATAGGGTCGCTTATGATTCCAAAAGAAACATTTATAATTCCTCTGTTTAAGATAGTTACAACATTTAATTGGATGAATACATATAGAGTCTTTATAGTACCTAATTTAGCAGCATGTTTTGGAGTTTTTTTACTAAGAGGTTTTTTTGAACAAATTCCAGATTCGATAAGAGAATCAGCCAAGATAGAAGGTGCTAATGAATGGCAGATATTTTTTAAGATAATGCTACCAATGGCAAAACCCGGAATAGGAGCTTTCTTTATACTTAATTTTGTTACAGTTTGGAATGATTATCTATGGCAATTGTTGATGTCTGTGAATAAAGAAATAAGTACTTTAACTGTAGGAGTAGCAGGACTTATGCAAAATCTTAATCCAAATATGGGATTAAGAGTTGCGGGAGCTGCTGTAGCTTCTATTCCGATGATAATAATATTTGCTTTATTCCAGCAATATTTCACGAGAGGAATATCTTCAGGAGCAGTTAAGGAATAAATATATATTAATAGTTAATTTAAAGGGATATTTTTAAAATACAGTAATAAAAAAATAATAAATAAATCAGGAGGTAAAAAAATGTTAAAGAAATTTTCAGGGTTATTGTTGGTAATAATGTCTTTACTATTAGTTGTAAGCTGTGGTGGTAAAAAGGATGCCGGTGGTGAAACTGCTGATGGACCTGTAACAATCGACATATGGCTTACTCCTCAATGGAAGGGTGTTTATGATTCTAAGGAAGAAGGAGCTGACTATGACAGTTTCCTTAAGAAAGCTGCAGAAGAATTTAAGAAAGAAAATCCTAATATTACAGTTAATGTTCAAGTAATACCAGGAGATCAGCGTTCAGATAAGTTAAGTGTGGCAATACAGACAAAAACATTGCCTGATGCATTCTTTGAATCAACTTTTGCTATGACACAGTATGCACATATGGGTGTTTTAGCTCCAATTGATGATATAGTTGATGAAGAATCTAAAAAAGATATAGCACAACCAATATGGGATGGAGTTACAATAGGAGGAAAAGTTTATTTCTATCCATTTGCAAATAATCCAGGAACATTGGTATATAATGCAGATATGTTTAGAAAAGCAGGACTTGATAAATATATTAAAGGAGAACATGAAATAGCTACATGGACTTTAGAAGAATATGAAGAAATATTAAAAACATTGAAAGAAAAATTACCTCAAGACGTTGCTCCTATGGGACTTTTTGCTAAAAATAACCAAGCTGACACATGGAATGTTGCTTACTTAAGAATGTACGGTTCTCCTTATTTCGGTGAAGATGGAAAACTTGTTGTAAATGATGAAGCAGGAGTAAAAGCTCTTACAAAACTTGATGACTGGAGAAAAGCAGGATATACAAATGCAGGTCCTGAAAGTTTAGCTTCAAGTGATATTTCAATGATGTTTAGAAATCAGAAAATAGCAATTGTTCATACAAATAGTGTTTTGTTTAGTGTTATTAAATCTGAAATGAATGATGGTAAAATTGGAAAATTTGATGCAAGACTTGCAAATATTCCTGGAGAAAAAGGTCCATTATCATTTACATATGTATTAGGAGGAATGGTGTTTAATACAGGAAATAAAGCTAAAATGGAAGCAGCTAAGAAATTTGTTAAATTCTTTAGTACAAACAAAGAACTTGTAAAAGCTTCTAAAAACAGTATACCTGTAAGAGAGTCTGTAGCTAAAGAAGTTTCAAGTGAAATTCCTTATCTAAACGCTTACCAGGAAAATGCAAAATATATCTTCAATTTCTCAAATAATACACCAGGATACGCTGAATTGAGAAACTTGTTATTCCCTGAATTACAAGCAGTGTTTACAGGAGCAAAAAATCCTAAACAAGCTTTAGATTCTTATGTGGAACAAGGAAATAGAGTAATAGAAAAAGAACAGAAAAATTCTCTTGCATTAAAAAAATAGAATAGAAAATAAAAAGTAAAGCTTAGAAAAGAAAGGAGAATATTGGAGCTGTTGTTTTTTTAGACAGCTCCGATATGACATTTAGAATGAAAAATAATATCTTTGCAGTGTTACAGAAAATTGGTAGGGCATTTATGCTGCCAATAGCGGTATTACCAATGGCGGGAATACTTTTAGGAGTTGGGGGATCATTTACTAATCCAGTTTTGATAAAAACTTATAATCTTACTTTTTTAGAACCAGGAACACCTTTAAACTATCTGATGCAGCTGTTTTCAAATACAGGATTGTTCGTTTTTGCAAATTTACCTTTACTGTTTGCAGTAGGAGTTGCAATAGGACTTGCAAATAAAAATAAAGAAACTGCGGCATTATCAGCAGTTCTTGGATTTTTACTTTTTCATACTATAATAGGGACTATTTTGGGATTTAAAGGGATAACACCTGATTCTGTAACTTATGATGCACTTATAGCTAAAGGACTTGGAGAAGCTGCAGCTAGAGGAACTGCTGCACTTTATGCAAAGGAACTTGGGATATTTACATTGCAGACAGGAGTTTTTGGAGGAATTGTATGTGGTATAGTTGCATCAGCAATTACAAATAAATTTTCTGATAAAGTTCTTCCTGATTATTTGGCATTCTTTAGTGGGAACAGATTTGTACCTGTAATGACAATTATTCTGTTTATTCCATTGGCAGCAATATTTCCATTCATCTGGCCAACAATTTTTATGGGAATTGTAAAAGCAGGAGAAATATTTGCGGCAACAGGAGCAGTAGGAACTTTCTTCTATGGATTTACAATGAGACTGTTAAATGTATTTGGATTACATCACGCAATATATCCACTGTTCTGGTATACTCAGCTTGGAGGATATCAGGAAGTGGCAGGACAAATGGTAGCTGGTGGACAGAACATATTCTTTGCACAGCTTGCAGATCCATCAATAAAACATTTCAGTGCGGCAGCAACAAAAACAATGACAGGAGGATTCCTTCCTATGATGTTTGGACTTCCAGCGGCGGCACTTGCAATGTACAGAACTGCTGATGACAAGAATAAGGCGGCAGTGAAAGGAATACTTATATCTGCAGCATTAACTTCATTCCTGACAGGAATAACTGAACCAATTGAATTTACATTCCTTTTTGTGGCACCGGTATTGTATGTAATTCACGCAATATTAGAAGGACTGGCATATATGCTTATGTATGTGCTGAATGTAGCAGTGGGAATTACCTTCTCGAGAGGTATAATTGACTTTACATTCTTTGGTCTTTTACAAGGACCGGCAAAAACTTCATATTACTGGATACTTATATTAGGGCCTGTATATGCGGTAATTTATTACTTTGTATTTAAAACATTAATATTAAAATTCAATATTCCTACTCCAGGTAGAGGAGATTCTGAAAATAAACTTTACACAAGAAAAGATTACAATGAATCTAAGAATAAGGGAGAAGAAGGACAAGGGCAGGAACTTATTGATGATATCGTAACTGCACTAGGTGGAGTTGACAATATAGACAATATTGATGCATGTATTACAAGACTGAGAGTTACTGTAAAAGATTCTTCTAAAGTTTCTGATGATGCAAGATGGAAAGAGCTTCAGGCAAAAGGAGTACTGCGTTCAGGAAATGGTGTACAGGTAGTTTATGGAACTCAGGCTGAAATATACAAGAATAAGATAAGAGAGAAGTATAGAGTATAATAGATAAAAAGACGAAAGATGTCACAAGAAATAATGTTGGAAAGTACAAAATAACTAGGGTGTGTTTGAAAACTCAAAATTTATCTTATTTTTAACATTTTCTAATTTTTTAAATTGTATAAACTACAATAAAATCAATGTTTAGTATTTTTGATTTTAGAAAAATTGTTAAAAATTCTTTATTTTGAGAGTTTTCAGATGCACCCTTATTTAAAATTATAAAATAAGTAAAGAAAGGCTAATAAATGGGATACTAATTTCAGTTTCTCTGGATAGGTAAATTAGAAATTGTATGGGATTTGTTTTAGTTTGAATATTTGGAAAGAGGTGTTAATATGGGACAAAAGAATATAAGAAGAGAATGTGAAGAGTTGTGGGCAAAAAATAAATATTATGTACTAAGCAAATCACAAAAAGCATATCTGGAGATAAGGGAGTACTTGAAGCAAAAAGAACGGGATGTTTTATGGATAAATGAAAAAATACAGGAAATAAGAAATATGAAGGAGAGTAAAAAAGATTTTAGGAATGCTATTCTTCATATATGGGGATATTTCAAAAAAAAAGCAAGTACAATTGAAAAAGAGGCATTATTTAATATATTAAATGAATATATGGAAGGAAAAAATAATCAAGATGCTGTAATTGAATACATTAACAGTTTACTAAAAAGATATCCTAATGAATATTTAGAAAAATCAATCTTGTTAACAGGAGAAAAATATGAGACTATGGCATGAAAAAATTATCCATTTATTGCCAAAAAATCAGCTGCTTGGCCAACATAGGGAATGTTGTGCTTTGAGGGGCAATGGATGGAAAAAGAAACATAAAACGGTGGACTATGTGTTTTCATATTCCCCATATCATCTTTTTATTTACCATGTATTAGTTATGAAGGAGATGGAAAAAAGAGGATATAATGTTTCTGTGGAATGGAAGAATAAGAATTATAGGGGAAGGACAGCAGTAAAGTATGATAATCTTAAAGAGGAAATTATAGGAAGTCCGATTTACAAAGAGCATAATAATGAATATCTGGCTGAATGTATAGAAAATTTAAGAAATAAGGGTATACATCTAAAAGTATAGAATTTATATGAAATAATGAGTATTGCACATATGGAAGATAAATAACTGTAGATTTTTTTGAAGAAAAATAGTAAAATATATAAAATTATCATAAAAATAATACTAAGGGAGTGATTTTTTTGAAAAAATTAGGAGCAATTATTTTATTACTATTTTCATTGCAGTTATTTGGAGAAGGGTATGAAGTAAAAAAAAGTAAAAATGTTACATTATCTGAACAGCAGATAAACCAGGAAAATAGAGAAATAGAAATGAAAGTAAAAAATATTGTAAAAGAAACTTTCAAAGGAGTTTTTTCTTCATTTTCTAGTTTTGTAGAATTTGGTTTTGAAGCTGGAATAGATACAGAGAAAATGACTAAAAAAGAAAGGGAAGAAGTAAAAAAAGCTTCAAAAATGATGGCAGAAAATTATTTAAAAATTCTTACTTTAGTAGCTGAAACTACAGAAATTAAAGTGAAAAAAATAGAATATCTGTCAAATTCAAAAGTAAATGTAAAATATGAAACAAAAATTGTAGATATTGATGAAGCAGATATTGATGAAAAAGATGAAAGGGAAATTGAGAGAAGATTTTTGAAAAGATACGGACGTAAATTACCAAAAGATAAAATGGATAACATAGAAGACATTTCAAAAATGATGGATTTATATGTAGAACTGCAAAAGGAAAAAATTGAAAATGCGAAAAGAAATAGAAAATACGATATTTCTAATGCAGAAATGGAATTAGATAAAATTAAAGGGAAATGGACTTCAAAAGAGTTGGAAGAATATATTAAAGAGATTAATGAAGCAATGAGAATGAAATAAATTTTTTAGAACAGCAGGAGCTGTTCTTTTTGTTAATGACTATAGTTTTATACTTTAAAGAGTATATATAGAAAATAAGTACACTTGTTTTTTTAAATTTTTAAGGTATACTTTTAATAAGAATAAATTTTCAAAAAAATGAAAATTTAAATGGAAAATATGAGGAAGGAAAAAATAAAATGAACAAAAAGGAACAGGCAATACTATCTATTGCAAGGGAAATTATATTTTCAGAAATTGGAGAAAGAATTCCTTCCATAATTGAGTATTCTCAAAAGTATAATATTTCTGTGGGTCTGATTCAGAAGGCATTTATGTCATTACAGGAAGAGGGAGCTGTTGAAATTGAAAGAAGGGGAGTACTAGGATCATATATAAAAAAAATTGATAATAAGTTACTTATGGAAAAAAGTGCTTTCGGTTCTCTTGTAGGAGTGATGCCACTGCCCTATTCAAAAAGGTATGAGGGACTTGCAACAGGAATAAAGAATAATTTTAAAAATTATAAAGTAAACTTCTATTTTGCATATATGAGCGGTTCAGAAGTAAGATTAAATCTTTTAAGAAAAGGAATTTATGATTTTGCAATAGTTTCAAGACTCGCGTATGAAATTGAAAAGGAAAAGTACGATGATATTGACGTAGTATTTGGATTTGGAGAGAAAAGTTATGTTTCAAGGCATGTTTTATTGAAGGCATCAGGAATAAAAAAAATCAGAAAAATAGGAGTAGATAAAAATTCTGAAGATCAGAAGTACATGACAAAAAAATGTATCACATCAAAAGAGTGCGAATATATTGAGATTAATTATAATGAAACGCTGAAACTGTTAAAAAATAATATAGTGGATGCGATTATATGGAATTATGATGAAATTGAAGAAAAGCAGATAAAAGTAGACTATGAGGAATTACCAAATAAAGAAGTTTTAAATAGGGCAAATGAAGCAGTTCTTGTAATAAAAAAACAGAATAAAATGTTAAAAAAATTAACAGAAAAAATTATAAATGTGAAATATATTGAAGAAATCCAGAAACAAGTACTGGAAAATATGATGTTACCATCTTATTAATGAATATTTTATTGAAAAAATAACTTTATTTTAAATATTTACTTTTTTGAAAATTTAAAGAAAACAATATGGGAGGTTAAAAAATTGGATAAAGAAAATCTGGCTTTCAGGTTAGGAATTCTAAAGGAAGCAGGGGTAATAAACAACGGGATTTATGAAAAATTGATATTACTAATAAAATATTTAGGTGAAAAATGGGAAATTCATCTGACAGAAAGTAATGGAGGAATGTTTATAACTCATTTATCCATGGCACTGAAGAGAATTGAAGAAAATGAAAATGTCAGCAATATCGATGAAGGAGTTTTTCAGGAAGTACTAAAATCTGAAAAATTTGAAGAAATTCAGGAAATTTATAATGATATTGAAAAAAGTGTATTTATTGAAAAGTTACCTGAAGAAGAAAAAAAGTATATTTTAGTAAATTTATTATTAATAAAGGAAAATAAATAAAAGGAAAGGAGAAGGTGAATGAAGATAGTGGTAGGAGGACAGATAGACAAGGAAAATGTTGCAGAAACAATAAAAAGACATATTCCTGAAGCTGAAATAACTATAAAAAGTGATATTGATGCAGCGATGGATGTAAAAATGGGAAATGTTGATTATTATTTTGGAGCATGTAATACAGGTGGTGGTGGAGCACTTGCAATGGCTATTGCTATAGCGGGAGCTGATAAGTGTGCAATCCTTGCGATGCCAGGAAATATTCTGGATGAAGAAAAAATAAAGGATGAAGTGAATGCAGGAAAAGTGGCATTTGGATTTACACCACAGTCTGCAGAACAGGTTATAAAAATAGTGGCTCAGTATATAAAGTAAAAAGACACTAGTTTTATCTTATTATTTCCAGTTATTATAAATTAAGTTTGAAATACAATAATATTGAGGAGGAGCAGTATGGAAAAATTTTTAGTTAGTGCATTATTAAGTGGATTTGCTTCTATATTGGCAAATCTTGGAGTTGCAGTGTTTAATGATGGATTGAGACCAATGGTGCCTGAATATTTAGAAGGAAGAATGGATAGAAAGTCTCTTGCAGCAACAAGTTTTGCATTATCATTTGGACTTGTAATAGGTTTTGGAATTCCATTTTCCATAGGGTCAACTATTATATTGATACACAGTATTTTACTTGGAACAGATATTATTGGGATATCTACTCCAAGAAATAATAAAGGACTTGTACTTGCAGGAGTAATAGGAGCTTTGTATGGTATGGGACTTGTTTTTGGTCTTGAAAAGATAGTAGAAGTATTTAGTAAAATGCCAATTGATTTTCTACCTAGCCTTGCAAAAGTAGGTTCTCCAATAATTGTAGGATTTTCAGTATTTCCTGCATTAGTTGCAGGTTATCAGTATGGAACAAAAAAAGGTGCATTGACACTGGTGATTACACTGCTTGTAAGACAGATTGTAGCGGTGTTTGGTAAAATACCTATTGCTGAAAATGTAAAAATCACTTTGAATCCTGATGGTATGGCTCTTCTTGTGGCAGTAATTGTAATGTTGTTCTTTGCAATAACTGATAAAAAAACTGAAAAAACTAATTCTAATGAGATGCTTGTAGGAATATTTTCAGCAAGGGTTGCCAGAGTTAAGAAAAATATAATTCCCCTTTCTATTATGGGTGGGCTTATTGCTGCTGCATGTAGTTTGAGACTTGTGGCAGGAGATCCGATTTCTTTGAAATTATTAGCTTCAACGCTAAAAGATACAACAGGTGGAGATTCAAAAACTTTTGAAGCAGGACTTGTAGCTCTTGCAAGAAGTATAGGATTTGTTCCGTTAGTTGCAACAACTGCAATAACAACAGGAGTATACGGACCTGCAGGAATGACATTAGTATTTGTAGTAGGAATATTTATAAAAAATCCAATTATTGCATTTGTACTAGGAGCAGGAATTTTAGCGATTGAAATATTATTGCTTGAATTAATAGCTAAAAGCCTTGATAGATTCCCGGGGGTTAAAGCGTGTGGAGATCAAATAAGAACAGCTATGACAAAAGTTCTTGAAGTTTCCCTTCTCGTAGGTGGAATGATAGCTGCAAATGAAATGGCAGGGTCAACAGGGCTAGGATTCTTATTTGTAGGTGGATTCTATCTTTTAAATAAAACTTCTAAAAAACCTTTGGTTGACATGGCTGTAGGACCAGTGGCAACAATTGCTTTTGGAATTATACTGAATATACTGTTTATTCTTCATTTGTATGTTCCAGTAGCTGCAAAGTAATGTGATCTGAAGCTGTCTCAAAATATCAAAAAATATAAATGCAATATATATAAACTATATTTATTCATTTACTAAAATTTTACTCATATAAAACAGTCATTCATTAAGGAAAAG
>CALEXX010000045.1 GCA_937925095.1 uncultured Leptotrichia sp. | reverse complement strand
GGAAGTATATGGAAAAAAGGAAATAAATATTACTATTTTGATATTTATGGTTTTAATCAAAATATAAATAGAACTATTTATGAAATTGTTGATAAAGAAGTTCTTGACTATTTATTGAATTTTTCAAACTTAAAAGATAGCTATACTATAAACTTACCAGATAAAATAAGAGATTTTATATCTGAAAAAAAATTAATAGCCTTTAATGGCGAAGTTATAATGACAGCTACTATCCATTTTATTGAAGATCCTTATGCCTATAGTATTCCAAAAATTATTTTTATTTCTATCGCTTTTTTAATTGGATTATATGCAAGATATAGATTTGATATTGCAAACTTTTTAAAAAAACGAAAAAAATCTAAATTTTCCAAGAAATAAAAATTAATATAAAAGTTTAAAAAGAAAACCTTATGAAGACAGACAATTTAAGAGAGATGGTGAGCAATATGAATGCAGAAATTAATATAAGTAATGTTATACTGGAAACAGATAGATTAATCCTTCGTACCTGGAAAATTACAGATTTAGATGATTTCTTTGAATACGCTTCAGTTGAGGGAGTTGGAGAAAAAGCAGGCTGGGAACATCATAAAAGTAAAGATAAAAGTTTAGAAATTCTTAAAATGTTTATAGAGGAGAAAAAAGTTTTTGCTATTGTTCTAAAAGAAAATCAGAAAGTTATAGGTTCTATTGGTATAGAAGAACTTAGTGAAGAATTAGATAAAGATTTAGATAATCTACTTGGAAGAGAATTAGGCTATGTCTTAAACAAAGATTATTGGAACAAAGGAATAATGAAAGAAACTGTTTCAAAAGTTGTTGACTATTGCTTTAATACATTAAAATTAAATTTCTTAATGGCCTCATACTTCAATCATAATATTGCATCAAAAAAGGTTCTAGAAAACTTAAATTTCAAATTCTACAAAGATATTATTATAGAAACAAGATATAATAATATCAAAGAAAAATCTACTTTAATGCTTTTAAAAAATAATTAGGAGTTTAAAATAAGAGTGAATAATCAAAAAATGTTAAATAAAAAAAAATTTATAGCAACTTTTTCTGTTGTTTATTTTATAAAAAGTTTCAATCTAGGAGGATAAGTAATGAAGATGGAAGATTTTGAAGAAGAGTTTGATTTTAAAAAGAAAAAGAGGGACTTTGATGAGGATTTTAAATTTAAGAAGAAAAGAAGTTCTGATACTTTATTTATAGTTAAAATTGTTTCTATTGGACTTATAGCATTTTCTTTTCTATTTTCTTTCTTGATAATGAGAAAAATAGGAAGTTCAGATTATGAAATAGAAGAAAAGGGCTATAAATATGGGAGAAGCCAGTTTATAAAATATCAGGGGAAAATTTCAGTTCCTGTTCCCAGTGGAGGAAGATATTTTTTAGAAAATGTTGATATTAGTTCATTTAGTGAAGTAGATTCAGGAGATGTATCGGATAGAAGTACATTAGTGGTTGGAATGGATAAAAATCATGTTTACTGTGGAAATATTTCTCTTCCTGACCTGAATCCAAATAAGCTTGAAATAATAGGAAATGGATATTATACAGACGGAACAAATACTTATTTCTGCTCGCCATTTTCTGAGAGAAATGAAAAATTATCTGTTCCAATGGAGCTGTTTCAGTATTTTATGTATGCTTTTTCAAAAACTAAAAAGCCACAAAGGTACATTTATCCCTATATAAAAATAAAAACTGACAAAAAGCTGAAACCGGTCGGAATTTACCAATATTTTGCAACTGATGGAGAGAATGTCTATTATAAGGGAGAAATCCTGGAAAATGCTGATTTAAATACATTAAAAAGTGTTGATAGAAACAATGAATATTTTACTGATAAAGAAAATGTCTACTATAAGTCAAAACTTCTGCCAATTAAAAACAGCGGTAAGTTAAAGATTGTTTCAACTGAACAGGGGAATGAATTTCTTTATGATGAGGTAAATGGATATGTTTTTATGGGAACTTATTCTTTTGATAGAGGAAAAGCACCTTACAAAGTTCTTGGAAATGAAGGAAATCATTTAAATAGTTTAGTTTTTGTAAATAATGAGGGTGTTTACTATTATGACACAAAATCAAAGAAACAGAAAAGGGTGGGAGATAATATCTTTATTGGAAATATTGAAGAAATAAGTCCCAATATTTTTACTGATGACGAGAATATCTACTATTTTCATGCTTACAACATATGGAGTAAACGTAAAGGTGGAGGAGGAGGTTTAGCTTCAAGAAATACAGAGATATATTATTTAGATAAAAAAGAAGGCTGGAAAAAAATTTCAGATGTAGGAAGTGGAGTTTATGGAAGCGTCTGGCAGAAAGGTGATAAATATTATTACTTTGATAATTTAGGAATTTCTCAATTAATAGACAATGCCATTTATGAAATAACTGATATGGGAACATTGGAAGAACTTCGTTCTTCCCAAAATGATAGAGTAATAAAAGAACTTATTGAAGATGAAAAATTGATAAAAGTTGAAGGAGAGAAAAAAATAAAAATAGTAGAAAAATATAAAGGAAGCTGGGATTATTTTATGATATTTTTTACACTATGTATTTTTATTGTTCCTACTATTTTTAATGCATGTAAAAAGATTATATCTAGGAGGATAGATAATGAAGCCGGAAGATTTTGATGAAGACTTTAATTTTAAGAGAAAAAGAACATCAGATATTTTATTTATACTTAAAATTATTGGAATTATGCTTATAGTCTTTATAATTTTTTCATTTTCCCTTTTTATTAAGAAATTGGGAGGGTCAGATTCAGAAATAGAGGAAAAAGGTGAAAAATATGGAAAAAGCTGGTTTATAAAATATCAGGGGAAAATTTCTGTTCCCATACCTAGTGGTGGAAGATATTTTTTAGAAAATGTTGATATTAATTCATTTAGGGCATTGGATTCTCAAGATAGAAGTACGCTAATGGTTGGAATGGATAAAAATCATGTTTACTGTGGAAATATTTCTCTTCCTGACCTGAATCCAGATAAACTTGAAATAATAGGAAATGGCTATTATACAGATGGTACAAATACTTATTTCTGTTCACCTAATCCTGAAAGAAATGAAAAGTTACCGGATATAATGGAATTTTTACAGTCTCTCGTGTATTCCTATTCAAAGACTAAAAAACCGCAGAGTTATATTTATCCTTACACAAAAATTGAAACTGAGAAAAAATTGAAACTGGTTAAAGATTTATATCTTGCTACAACAGATGGAGAAAAAGTCTATTATAAAGGAAAAGTTTTAGAAAATGCAGATTTAAAGACTTTAAAAAGTGTTGATATGTATACAGAATATTTGGCAGATAAGGAAAATGTATACTATAAGTCCAAGCTGCTACCAATTAAAAATAATGGAAGGCTTAAGGTCGTTTCCCTTGAACAGGGAGAAAAATTTCTTTATGATGAAATAAATGGATATGTATTTAAGGAAGATTATTTTTTTGATAGGGAGAAGTCGCCTTATAAGGCATTAGGAAATAAAGGGAACCACATGTATAACATGATTTTTGTTAATAATGAAGGTATATATTATTATGATAATGAGGAAAAGAAAGAGAAAAGAGCAGGAGATAATATTTTTATTGGGAATCTTGAAGAAGTGAGTCCTAATATTTTTACGGATGATGAGAATATATATTACTTTCATGGTTATGAAGTACGGGAAAGATATAAAAAAACTTCAAGAAATACGGAAATTTATTATTTAGATAAAAAAGTTAACTGGAAAAAAGTTGCAGACATAGAAAATGGAGTTTATGGAAGTGTCTGGCAGAAAGGTGACAAATATTATTATTTTGATAATTTAGGAATTGATTCAACAATACAGGATACCATTTATAAAATAGCTGATAAGGAGACATTGGAATATCTGCTAAATAATTCTGGAAATGTAGATAAGATAAAAGAATTTATTGAAAATGGCAAATTAATACAAACTGCCGGAGAGAAAAAAGTTGAAATAGCGGTAGAAGATAAAAAAATACCGGATAATGAGAAATGGTGGTTTTTAGGAGCTCTTGCAGTAGTTTTTGTTGTAGTAATTATTTTAAGGATTAAAGAAAATCAATGAAAGAGGATGAAAAATGAAAAGAAATGATGAGGATTTTTTCCAATTTGAAAAGAAAAAAAATGGGACAAGACTCTTAAAAAAAGTAACAATAACATTTATTGTAATATTTCTAATTTTTAATTTTCTTGCTTTCATTTCCATATTTACAATGAAATCATATTATGATTTTAGCAAAGAAGTTTTTAATAATGGTCAAAAATATGAAAAAAGCATATACATTAAATATAAAAATAAAATATATGCCAATATATATGGAGAGGCCTATCAGCTAAAGAATGTTGATATAGAAAGTTTTAAAGTGATTGATTCGACAGATTATTCTGACAGTTATATAGCGGTAGATAAAAATTCTGTATATTTTGGAAATATTCCAGCTCCAGATTTAAACCCGGAAAAATTTGAAGTTATAGGAAATGGCTATTATACAGATGGAAAAAATAACTATTTTTGTCAAAGGTATTCTGAAAAAAATGAAAATTTAAGTAAATTTGAGTATGTAAAATATTTTCTTTTAATGGGAGATAGGCCACAGCGATATATTTATCCTTTTAAAAAAGTAGAAATGAATAGAAGTTTAGAAATAATTAAAGATATAAATTTTTTTACAACTGATGGGAAAAAAGTGTACTATAAGGGAGAAATTTTAGAAAATTCAGATATAAATACTTTCGGAGTTGTAGATAATAATAGTGAATATTTTTTTGATAAGGAAAATGTATATTACAAGACAAAAATACTGCCAGTTAAAAATAGTGGAAATCTGGAAATTGTTTCTATTGACCAGGGACATAATTTTCTTTATGATAGAAAGAATGGATATGTATTTCTGGAGGATTATCCGTTTGATATGGAAAAGGCACCTTATAGGGTACTGGGAAATAAAGGGAATCATATATATGACCTGCTTTTTGTAAATAATGAAGGTGTGTATTTTTATGATGACCAGGCAAAAAAGCAGAAAAGGGCAGGGGATAATATCTTTGCCGGAAGGATTGAAGAAGTGAACCCTAATGTTATTACTGATGATAGGAACATTTATTATCTTCAGTCTTATGATGTAAAAAAAAGAAAGAAAAATAAAGGCAGTTATGCAGATATTTTAGTTTCAAAAAATATAGGAGTTTTTTATCTTGGTGAAAAGAAAAACTGGGAAAAAATAAAAGATATTGATTCAGGAATAGTAGGTCAAGTTTGGAAGGGAAATGATAAATATTATTATTTTGATAACTTAGGAGAGCATCAAATTGTAGATGATGTTATTTATGAAATAAGTGATGAAGGAACTCTTCAGGAACTGTTGAATTCAGAAAATATAAGTTCAGATAAAATAAGGGAAATTATTAATACTAAAAAATTATTACCTATTAGAGGAAAAGAAGTTCTTACTGCTGCTGTAAAATATAAAAAAAGTTATAAGGCGGAGATATTTTTAGCAGTTTTTCTTACAATTTTTTTTGTAGGTAAACATTTTGTTTTGAAAAAGTTTAAGAAATTGGAAAATATGAAAGAAGAAACAGATTATTACGAATTATAATATTATTTATTTTTCCATAAATATTAAAATTTTAAAAGAATCAAACCTGAAAAGTAGTATTAACTTAGAAAATGCTTTTCTTAAGGTTTGATTTTTTGACATATAATAAAATTGTGGTATAATTACTTTGATATTCAACATATTAAGATAATTATAAGAATAATTAAATATGTAATCATATAAATCGCTATACAGTATAGAGGTGAGGAAAATAGTCACAGAAAAACTTAAGCCGGCAAGTGCAAAAAAGGAGAATATATATTTAGGAATAACGGTTATATTTTTAATTTTGACTGCTTTTCTGCTAATTAAAATGAGAAAACCAAAAGTAATAGAACAGAAAATAGAATCAGGTCAGATAAGTTCCTATACAGAATTTTCAAGTATTGAAGCGGGAATTTATTCGGATTTGATAAATTTTGTAAGTGAAATAAAAATAAAGGGAAATGAAGAGAAACTTCCAACGATAAAACAGCTGGAAGATGAACTTATTCCTCCATTTACAAAGGATATTACGTGGGAGGAAAGAGGGAGAATCACATGGGAAAGAATTGACAGGGAAAAAACCACATATTATGTCGGACTATGTGAAAATGTCATGACAAGTGGAAATTTTATTGTAATAGTAGATAATGCAAACAGGGAAAATATAAAAATATTATTTATAAAAACCCATTTACACAAAGATGAAGTAGAATTTGCCATTGATGAAAATTTTCCTGGATGGCAGGAAATAGTACCATATACTGGAGAAAATGAAAAACAGAAAATTGAAGGGAAAGGTGATACAAAATGAAAAAGTTTTTTTTAATTGTTTCAATGATACTAATAAACATAATTTCTTTTGGGAAATTGAGGGTTGGAGTAACACTGCAGCCATATTACAGTTTTGTAGCAAATATTGTTGGAGATAAAATGGAAGTTGTTCCTGCAATAAGAGGTGATATTTATGATGTTCATAATTATACGGCAAAACCGGAAGATATAAAAAAGATGTCTACATTAAATATTCTTGTTGTAAATGGAATAGGTCATGACCAGTTTATATACGGAATAATAAAATCTGCAAAAATGGATGGAAAAATAAAAATAATCAATGCAAATAAAGGGGTTTCCCTAATGCCTGTTTCAGGAATGAGAACGAATACCAGAATAATGAATCCACATTCATTTATATCAGTAACTTCTTCAATTCAGCAGGTGTATACTATTGCAAGGGAACTTGGTGAGATAGATCCGGCAAATAAAGCTTATTATAGTAAAAATGCACAGGCATATGCCCAAAAATTGAGAAATATGAAGGCTGCAGCCATAAATAAGGTAAATCACCTGAAAAATCTAAATATGAAAGTGGCAACAGCACACGCAGGATATGATTATCTCTTATCTGAATTTGGATTGAGGGTAAAGGCTGTAATAGAACCTGCCCATGGAATTGAGCCAAGTGCTTCAGATATAAAGGCAATGATAGATATTATAAAAAGAGATAAGATAGATGTGTTTTTTGTGGATGCACAAACTCCAAACAAGTATGCGGCGACTATTCAGAAGGCTACAGGTGTAAGGGTGAGAACGCTTTCACACATGAGCAGGGGAGCTTATACAAAAGATAGTTTTGAAAAGTTCATGAAATACAATCTGGATTCCTTGACAAATGCAATGCTGGAAGTTGGAAAATCAAGAGGAAAATAGTATGCCAGGTATATTAATTGAAATAAAAGATTTAGAATTAACATTATCAAATACAAAAATACTGGATAAAATAAATATGACAATAGAGCCTGGAAAAATACACTGTCTTATAGGGCCTAACGGAGGAGGAAAAACTTCCTTGCTTAAATGTATACTGGGTCAAGTTCCTTATAATGGAGAAATATTTATTTCGTATGACAATACTAAAACAATTGGATATGTACCGCAATCACTGGATTTTGACAAGACATTACCAATAACGGTGGAAGATTTTCTTTCAATTGTTTATCAGAAAAAACCTTGTTTTTTAGGAGTTTCAGGAAAATACAGAAAAGTGCTGGATGATTTACTGAAAAGAATGGGAATGTATGAAAAAAGAAAAAGACTCATAGGAAATTTATCCGGTGGGGAAAAACAGAGGTTGCTTCTAGCTCAGGCAATATATCCGGAACCTGATTTGCTTATACTTGATGAACCTTTTACAGGAATTGACAAGTTAGGTGAAGATTATTTTAAAAGTATAATAAGAAATTTGAAAAATAAAGGAGTAACAATTTTGTGGGTGCATCATAATCTGAAACAGGTAATAGAAATGGCGGACACTGTAACATGTATAAAAAAAGAAATTCAATTTTCGGGTGATCCTAAAAAAATTCTGGATGAAGAAAAAATTCTGACTGCATTTTCATAATTTTGTTTATGTCTTACTTTCAGAATATTTTATTTATATTCAAAAATGGAGGAAATTGTAATAATGCTCGAAATTATTAGAAGTTTTTTTACAGAAATGGCAAACAGACAGATGCTGCCTGAGTATTTTAAATATGCCTTTGTAATAAATTCACTTATATGTACCTTATTTATAGGAACAATATTAGGTGGAATAGGTACAATGGTTGTAACTAAAAGAATGGCATTCTTTTCAGAAGCGGTGGGACATGCCGCACTTACAGGAATTGCATTTGGAGTAATGGCAGGAGAGCCTATTAATGCTCCATATGTTATGCTGTTTACATATTGTATAATATTTGGTCTGCTTATAAATTATACAAGAAACAGGACAAAAATGTCCACAGACACCCTTATAGGTATCTTTTTATCAATATCAATAGCACTCGGTGGATCTCTGCTTATTTTTGTTTCTGCAAAGGCAAATTCCCATATGATTGAAAATGTCATGTTTGGCTCCATCCTTACTGTCAGTGATTCTGATATATTAATTCTTGTGGTGACAATTACAGTTTTAGGAATAATTCTCATACCGTTATTTAACAGTATGCTTCTTTCAAGTTTTAATGCAAATATGGCAACGGTTAAAGGTGTAAATGTAAAACTTATGGAATATATATTTACAATAACTGTTACCCTTGTAACAGTAGTTTCTGTAAAAATAATAGGTGCGGCATTGGTGGAGGCGCTGCTTTTAATTCCGGCGGCGTCAGCTAAAAATCTATCGAAATCAATGAAGGGATTTTTCTTTTACAGTATATTTTTTTCACTGTTAAGCTGTATTTTAGGAGTTATTTTGCCTATTCATTTTAATATATCAATTCCTTCTGGAGGAGCGATAATTTTAATATCAGCGTTTATATTTTTTATAACAGTGGTAATAAAAAACATAAATGGAAAGTTTAATGGAAGTGAATAGTTTTATGGAATGGAGGAAATTAGAGTTGAAAAAGATAATATTCATGTTAATGGTTTTAATAGTGGGAACAGTACATGGAGAAAATATTACATATAAAAAAAATAAAAAAATTTTGACGTCAATCCAGTCGGTTTACTCAATCATAAAAAGTTTGACAAAGGATACTGATATTGAGGTTTATTCAATATTTGATTCTGATGTTTCAATGGATTATGGAAAATCGGCCTTTGATAACAAGGATTTGGACTTGTCTTCAGCTAAAGATGCAGTGGCTGTTGTTGATGTTGCTAAAGTCTGGGGCAATGATTATCTTTATGAATATGCCCGTAGAAAGAATATAAGAATTGTTGAAATTGATGCAAGTTATTCCTTTTCAGGAAATGACTATTTATCACTGTCACTTTTAAACCATAAAAATGGAGATAGAAATCCATATGTGTGGATGAGTTTTCAAAATGTTATAAAAATGGCAAATATTGCTGCTGATGATTTATCAGAGCTTTTTCCTGAAGACGGCAAAAAAATAGAAGATAATCTTGAAAAGTTTTCTCAGGAAATAAAGAAGATAGAAAATGAATATCTTGAAAAAACTTTAGCTTTGAGTTCGCTATCGGTAATTACTCTTACAGAAAATCTTGACTATCTATTTAATGATTTGAATATTTTCTTTAATTATATTGATTCAAATGAACTAACTGTGGAAAAAATTTCTGAAGTTATGAAAAGGAATAATTCTAAAATTTTTATATCAGACAGATGGATAAAAAAGGAAATTATAAATGAAATAGAGAAAAAAGGTGGAAAATTTCTAGTTCTGGATACTTTTAACATTCCAAGGGAATTAAATGAGAAAATGGATCCAGACGGTTATATAAAAGGAATGAAGGAAAATATGGAAAAATTAGTGGAAGTAATGAAATTTATGGATAAAAAATAATGACTTTATGAAATGAGGGATAAACTATGAAAAAATTAATAACGATGTGTTTTCTTTTTATTTCGGCTGCAGTTTTTGCACATGCACCGCTTTTGTCGGTAGATGACAATAATGACGGAACCATATATATTGAAGCGGGATTTTCAAATGGTGAAAAAGCAGAGGGAATGGAATTTATTATAGTAAAAGATAAGCCATATAATGGTCCGGAAGACACTTATGAAGGGAAAATGATAATATTTAAGGGAAAATTTGACAAGAAAAGCTCAGCGGTTATTTTGAAGCCTTTAACTCCTAAATATGAAGTAATTTTTAATGGAGGAGAAGCACATATTATTACAAAAAAAGGACCTAAACTGGAAGAAAATGAAATTCCGGATTGGAAGGAAAAAGTTGAAAAGGCTGATTATCTGAATGAATGGAAGGAAAAAATGATTCAAAAATAATGGGGAATCAGAGTGTTATCAATTTTTTGATATATTATAATATAGAATATGGAGGTAATTTTTAATGAAAAAGATTTTAGGAATTTTAGCTGTATTAGTTGCAGTAAATTTAAGTGCCCACAATCAGTTTATCTACACTGATACTTTAAACGTAACTGGGAAAACATCCGTTCCCTTCAAGGTGATGTTTGGTCATCCAGATGACGGTGGAGAAGAAGCTCCTATACCTGTTGGAAAGGTAAAGAATGAAACTCATATGGCAGAAAAAGTATTTGCCATACACGATGGTGAAAAAATAGATTTAACTGGAAAAGTAAAGGAAGGAAAAATAACTACAGATAAAGCTTCAGGAAGAACTTTAGACTTTACAATGGACAATGAATTAAAAGGTGGAGGAGACTGGGTAATTGTCGCTGTTCCTGGGCAGACTTTTGATGATGGAAGCTCCTACCTGTTTAATGGAATTGTAAAGACAGTTATAACAAAGGACGGAAGCAAGGGAAGTGACTGGAAAAAAAGAGTTGCTGACGGTTATTATGAAATAATTCCTTTTACAAATCCGTCTCAAGTAAATGTAAATTCAGTATTTAAAGGACTGCTTGTAGACAAAAATGGTAATCCTATGAAGGATACTGATGTTGCAATTGATTATATAAATGGAAAAGTAGACATGAAAAAAGGAACATTTACAGGAAAACTTCAGAAGGAAAAGGTTGCATTGAGAACTTATACAGACAGCAACGGTTACTTTGTAGTATCTTTCCCACATAAAGGACTATGGTCTATAAGAGGAAGAGCAATGATAGACAGGGAAAAGAAATATGTGGAAGATACAACTTTACTGATTGAAGTAAAATAAAAATAGATATGTAAATATCTGAAACTTATACTTAAGGGATTTTGATTAAAATTCATAACAATAAAATTTACTTGAAAATTGTACCAATAAACTTAACAATGGAAATTGAAAAGTTTTGAGGTACATTTTTTATGATAAAGTAAAGAAAAAGTTGAAAAAAAACCTCATATATAGTAAAATCTTTAAGTAGGAGGAGAAATGAAAATTACTGATTTTATTAATGCCGATACAATTGAAAAAATGAGAGAAGAGATAAGTAAAGCAAACGGGAATGAAGTTTTTTTCAGAGGTGTTCCGGATGAAGCGGGAGTAGTCTCTGAAATGGAGGTTATTGCAAGGGGGAATGAATATTCCGTAGCGGCATTACTGAACATGATGAAGAAAAATGAAGTAATAATACATAATCATCCTTCAGGAGTTTTACTTCCTTCAAATGCAGATGTATCTGTTTCCAGTGGGTATGGAAACAGTGGAGGAGCATCCTACATTGTAAATAACAGTGTAGATGATATTTATGTCATAGTACCTTTAAAAAAACAGGCAAAAATAAATATAGATGAATATTTCGGAGAAAATGGAAGAATTCATAAGAAAATTGGCAAGTTTGAAACTCGTAAGGAACAGTACGAGATGTCAAAGAATATTGAAAAATGTATGAATGATAACAGAAAACTTATAGTTGAAGCTGGTACAGGTACAGGGAAGACCATAGCATACCTGCTGCCTACTTTGCTATATGCACTTGAAAATAATCTGAAACTTATTATTTCAACAAATACTATAAATCTTCAGGAACAGCTTATAAGCAAGGATATTCCTCTAATTGAAAAAATAATTGAAAGAGAATTTCAATATGAGATAGTGAAGGGAAGGGGAAATTATCTCAGCAAAAGAAAACTGCACAATATGAATACTATTGTAACTGAAAAGGATACGGAAGAGGAAAAGCAGGAAAAAAGGATAATTAAAAATCTTATTGAATGGGATAATGTTACTTCCACAGGGGACAGAGGTGAACTGAAATATGACGTTCCTTACAAAATATGGGAACAGATAAAAAGTGAAACTGATACATGCATGGGAGTAAAATGTCAGTTTTATTCAAGTTGCCATTTTTTTAAGGCAAGAAAAAATATTTCTGATGCAAATATGCTGATTTTAAACCATCATATGTTTTTTGCAGATTTATCAATAAGAAATGAAATTGGCTTCAATACAGATTATTCCATATTGCCTAATTATGATATTGTAGTGTTTGACGAAGCACATAACCTTGAAGATACTGCAAGAAATTACTTTACTTATGAGATTTCAAGATATTCTTTTGGAAGACTTATGGGAAGTATACACAACACGAGGGCAACAGGAAAAAATAATGCGGGGGCATTAACGAGACTTCTTGGATATCTGAATGAAAATCTTTCCCAGGGGGATTATATCAGGATAGATGACATGAAGGAAGAAATTATAAACATTTTAAACAGTTTTTATAATAAAGGAAATGAAATTTTTGATAAGATAATGTATCCTTTTGCTCAGGAACTTTCAAATGCTGAAATAAAGGAAAGAATAGATAGACCTAAAATAAAAAATACTAAATTCTGGAAGGAAATAATTGACAGAAATATTGAACTGAAGGAAATGTATGGTGAACTTATACGAAAAATAAATAAATTTTTAAATAATATAGAAGATTTTGACCTTGAAGATGAGGATGGAATAATTTTTGATTTTACAAAATATTATAACAGGTTGAAGGAATATTATAAAAATTTTGAGTTTATTATAGAATCAAATGATAAGGATTACGTATACTGGCTAAATTTTATTCCTTCAAAAGCCAATATAGAACTTCATGCCACACCTTTTGATATATCAGAAGATCTGAATGACAGCCTGTTCAGTAAAATGGAAAGGATGGTATTTACTTCAGCTACATTGGCTGTGGACAATAAATTTAATTACTTCAGGGAAAGCCTTGGATTGAAAAATAATAAAGGGAAAAAAATTGAAGAAAAAATAATAGATTCACCTTTTGATTATGAGAAACAGACAGAAGTATATATTCCTGAAGATACACTTGATCCAAATAATATAGAATTTTTAGATGATTTGATAGGATTTGTGGAAAAAATAATAAAAAAGACAGAAGGTCACTGTTTTCTTCTGTTTACTTCATACAGTTCCATGAATTATCTGTATAATAAGATAAAAGTGTATTTCAGTAAAAATGATTACACACTGATAAAACAGAATGACTATCCTAGACATGAAATGATAGAGATATTTAAAAATTCCAGAAATCCTGTATTGTTTGGGACAGACAGTTTCTGGGAAGGAGTAGATGTACAGGGGGAACAGCTGCAATCTGTAATTATAGTGAAACTTCCGTTTAAAGTACCAAATGATCCTGTAACGGAGGCAATTATAGAAAATATAAAGGAAAAAGGGAAAAATCCTTTTAATGACTATCAGGTACCACAGGCAGTCATAAAGTTTAAGCAGGGAATAGGACGGCTTATAAGGAGTAAGGAAGATAAAGGAATTATAACAATTTTAGATAACAGGGTAATAAAGAAAAGTTATGGAAAGAAATTTTTAAGGGCATTACCTAAAAACATAACGATAAAAAGCAAAAAAGAAATTTTAGAAATGGAAGATACAGAGTAATTGGAGGATGAAATGGTAATTAATATATTCGGGCGTGAAATTGTTCTGGAAGTAAAGGAAAAAAGAAAGCAGAGCAGCAGTAATGTAAAGAAGCGGAAAAAATTCCTGTTCCGTTTTGGACTTGCTATTCTTGTATTTCTAATTTTTGGTACAATTATAGAAATTTCAAGATTACAGCGGGATTATAAAATAGGTTCCGTTGCTCAATCTGACATAATTGCCTATAAGAATGTCACATATTATATGGATATTCTGGATGATAATATTCAGGATAAGATAATAAAAACTACGACTCCGGAATATGATGAAATTCCGGAAGTGAAAAAGGAAACGATAGATTCAATTAATTCTTTCTTTCAGGATATGAAAGGAATTGATGTTTCCAATGATGAAACAATAAAAAATTATATAAAGGATCATAAGTATAATCTTACCGTTGAAGATTACAAGCAGTTGGCAATGAGAAATGATGTTGGCTATATAGTTAACCTTATAACTACAGCTACAGAAGCTTATGGTATAGGAGTAGTAAAGGCAGAAGATTTTCCAAAAATACTTAGAAAAAAAGATATTAAAATAGATGGTCTGGATGCAAAACTGTTAAAGAATTTTATTAAGCCAAATTTGAAAATAAACGATGATGCAACAGCAAAAAAAATTGAAGAGAATCTCCGTTCGCTTCAGGATAAGGAAGTGAAAATATATAAAGGGGATATCATTGTAAAAAAAGGTGATACTATTGACAGTGATGCATATACGAAACTTGAAAAATTAAATATGATAAGAAAAGATGACAAAGTAAGAAAAACAGCTGGACTTGCTGTGACATTCATAATAATAGCTGCTTTATTTTATTTCATATTAAAGAAATATTCTGAAAAGGAAGTGGAATCAAACGCATTTTATCCATCAATAATAACAATAATTATAACTAACGGATTATACATTGTATTTTTCCACAGTGAATACAGTATATATCTTTTACCTTTTGCAATGATACCTATTATGCTGACTGTATTGGGAAATAAAATATATGCACTGACCTTTACATTTTTCAATATGATGATTCTTTCAAGGGATGAATCATGGTTTCTAGTAACTCTTGCAGTGTCAGTAGTAGCCATATATAAGGCGGATAAACTGACAAATAGGACTAATATAGTGAAACTAGGAATATTTTTAGGAGTATTTCAGGCGATACTTTCATTAAGCTATGGACTTGTAAATCAGCTGGAATTTATATCACTGATGTTTATGATTATATTTTCTGTATTTTCAGGAATATTTACGGGAATGCTTTCACTGGCATTATTGCCTTATCTGGAAAATACCTTTGATATACTGACGGATATTAAGCTGCTTGAATTAAGTGATTTCTCACATACATTGTTAAAACAGCTGCTGCTTATAGCTCCGGGAACATTCCACCACAGCATAATGGTAGGGGCACTTGCAGAAAGTGGAGCGGAGGCGGTTGGAGCAAATGCAACCTTTGCAAGAATTGCTTCCTACTATCATGATATCGGTAAAATGAAATTACCTACATTCTTTGTGGAAAACCAGAAAGGCGGAGAAAATCCTCACGATAAGATAAAGGCTTCATTAAGTGCATTGATAATAACTTCCCATACAAAGGACGGATATATTTTAGGAAAACAGAATAAACTTCCTAAAGAAATCCTTGATGTAATACTTGAGCATCATGGAACTACACTAGTTCAGTATTTTTATTACAAGGCACTTGAAAATGGGGAAAATGTTCTGGAATCAGACTTCAGATACAGCGGGCCAAAGCCTAAGACAAAAGAATCTGCTATTATACTGCTCGCAGATACGATAGAAGCTGCAGTAAGATCTTCTGAAGATAAAAGTAGGGAAGGACTGGAAAACCTTATAAGATACCTTATAAGATACAAAATTGATGATAACCAGTTAAGTGATGCAGATTTAACTTTAGGTGAAATAGAAAAAGTTACTCAGGCATTCCTTAATACTTTACAAGGTGCTTATCATGAAAGAATAAAATATCCTAAACTTGATGAAAAAGTTAGAAAGAGGTAGTTAAAAATGCTTGAATGCGATATAACATATGAAATAGAAGAGCTTGAGGAATATCTCGATGAAGAGAAAATAAAGGACTTTGGAAGTTTTATATTAAAAAGTGAATATAATGAAGAATACGAAAAAAATGACTATTATCTTTCATTGCTTATAACCACAAATGATGTTATTCAGACAATAAATAGGGATTATAGGGATAAGGATGCTGTAACAGACGTAATTTCATTTGCCTATAATGAAACAGAAAATATAGGGCCTATGAATATACTTGGTGATATTGTAATTTCTCTGGACAGGGTAAAGGAGCAGGCAAAGGAATATGGTCATTCTGATGAAAGGGAATTTTACTATGTCTTTTGCCATGGACTGCTTCATCTGCTTGGATATGACCATATAATTGAAGAAGAAAAGGCTGTAATGAGAAAACGTGAAGAAGAAATACTTTCACAGTTTAATTATACAAGAGATTAAATGAATGGGGAGATGCGAATGAGTGAACAGAATCAGGAGAAAAAGTCTAAAAAAGGGTTCTTTATGTTTGGGAAAAAACCTGAAAATTATGACTGGGATATAAAGAAGGAAAGGGAAAGGGATCGTAGAATTATTGACAGCTTTAATTTTGCAATAGAAGGACTGACAGCTTCATTAAGAAATGAGAAGCATATGAAGTTTCATATACTGCTGGCAATAATAGTCGTAATTCTTGCGATACTTACAAATGCCACAAAGGTGGAAATATTAATAATTTCTTTATCAGTTTCATTTGTTATAATAACTGAAATGATAAATACTTCGGTTGAAGCACTTGTGGATCTTATATCTCCAAATAGACACCCTCTGGCAAAACTTGCCAAGGATGTGGCTGCAGGTGCGGTACTTGTATCAGCTATAAATGCACTTTGTGTAGGTTATCTTCTGTTTTATGATAAACTTCTTGATATATTTGACAGTAAGAATGATTTGCATATTATGGCTGCAAGAAAAGGAAATGTTGCAGTACTTATATTGGTTCTGACTGCAATCATAGTAGTTGTAATTAAAACCTTTTATAAACATGGAACACCGCTTGAAGGTGGAATGCCGAGCGGACACAGTGCGATAGGATTTGCCACTTTCGGTATAATAATGTTCATGACAAGTGATATAAGAATACAGGCATTAGGACTGTTCATGGCACTTCTGGTAGCTCAGAGCAGAGTCAAGGCCGGAATACACAGCTTCAAGGAAGTCCTTGCAGGCGGAATACTAGGATTTATGATAGCTTTTATAATTATGTTTACACTTGTGCAGTTTAGGATATTGTACAACTAAAATACTCATATATTTTCTGAAATTGCAATAGATGAAATAACTTTTTTAAATTTAAGAAACACAAAAATTAAATAAAACACAATTAAAATTTAAGGAGGACAAATATGTCAATATTAGTTTTTGGACACAAAAATCCGGATACGGATACAATCTGTTCAGCAATAGCATATGCTGAATTAAAAGGAAAATTGGGGAAAGATGTAAAAGCGGTAAGATTAGGAGAAGTAAACGAAGAAACAAAATTTGTGTTAGATTATTTTAAGGTTGAAAAACCTGAATTAATAGAAAGCGTTTCAGGAAAAGAAATAATGCTTGTAGATCACAATGAAAGAACTCAGACTGCTGATGGATTTGAAGAAGCAAAAGTTCTTGAACTTGTAGATCATCACAGAATATCAAATTTTAATGTGGATGAACCTTTATATGTGAGAATGGAGCCGGTAGGATGTACTGCTACAATAATACTTAAACTTTTTAAGGAAAATAATCTTCTTCCTTCGCCAACAACAGCAGGACTGATGTTAAGTGCAATTGTTTCGGATACATTGCTGTTTAAATCACCTACATGTACTGGATGTGATGTGAAGGCAGGAAAGGAACTTGCTGAAATAGCGGGAGTAAATGTTGAAGAGTATGGGCTTGAAATGCTGAAGGCAGGAACAGCTTTAGGTGGAAAATCAGAATCAGAATTAATAAATATGGATATGAAAATATTTGAAGTAGATGGTTCAAAAATTGGAGTGGCACAGGTAAATACTGTAAATGAGGCAGAACTTCTTGAAAGAAAGGAAAAACTGCTGGCAGAAATAAATAATATTATAAATAAAGAAGGATTGAAATTCTTTATATTTGCAATAACTAATATATTATCAAATGATTCGATAGGAATAGTTGCAGGAGACGGAAATGCAGTTATTGAAAAAGCCTTCAATGAAAAAATTGATAATAACTTAATAGCATTAAAAGGAGTAGTTTCAAGAAAGAAACAGATTATACCACCTTTAACAAAAGCTATTCAGGAGGCATAATATAAGAATTTTCAGAAAATAGACAGTATTTAGAGGTCCTCCGTACAGAGAGGAGTGGCAATATTGCAGAAGACTGAAAATGAAATAATAAAATGCGAAAATTTAAATTACTGGTATGAAACTTATGAAAAAAAATCAGGAATAAAAGGTACATTACAGGATTTATGGAAAAGAAAGCATAAAAAAGTAATGGCAATAAAAGATATAAATATATCAATAAATAAAGGGGAAATAGTTGGATTGCTCGGGCCTAACGGAGCAGGTAAGACAACCTTGATAAAACTGCTGACTGGAATTCTCGAAGTCAAGTCGGGAGAAATGCTTTGTCTTAATAAAATGCCCTATAAGAAAGAGAAAAATTATCTTAAAAATATAGGGGTGGTAATGGGACAGAAAAGTCAGCTTATTTGGGATTTGCCGGCTATGGAAACTTTAAGGATGTTAAAGGAAATTTATGAAATAGACAGAAGAGAATTTGAGGAAAGGCTTGAAAAACTTCTGAGATTACTTAATCTGAAGGAAAAAGTCAGTACACCTGTCAGAAAGCTTTCACTTGGAGAAAGAATAAAATTTGAGCTGACATGTTCGTTAATCCATAAACCTCAAATTCTATTTCTGGATGAACCGACTATAGGGCTTGATATAACAAGCCAGTATGCAGTATATGATTTTTTAAGGGAAGTAAATAGAACAGAAAATACTACAATAATCTTAACAAGTCATTATATGAAGGACATTGAAAATTTATGTGAAAGAGTAATTATTATTTTAAAGGGTGAAAAGCATTTTGACTTACCACTTGAAGAATTAAAAGAAGAATTTATAACAAGAAAGACATATATTGTGGAAAGTAAAAGGGATGAATTGCCTTTTTCAGGAGATAACTTTACTGTAAAAAAACTGGAAAAAAATACTTTTGAAATTTATCCTGAAAATGGAGAATTTGAAATAGGTAACCTGAATTTAAAGGACATTGTTTCAATAAAGGAAAATACACCTGACCTGGAAGAAATTATATTTAAGCTTTTCAGCAACAAGGATTCTGACAGTGTAGTAAATATGCCGAAAGAAGCTGGTCAGAAAGAAGGCAGTGAATGAAAAAGTATATTATAATTGCACTCAATCAGGCTACAGTAAATTTACAATATAAGTTTAATACGGCAATTACACTTATTTCAAGAACAATACCAATATTTATGTCTTATTTTCTATGGACTAGTATATATAAGTCAATGGATGGAAGTAAAGTAGGGAACTATACAAAAAGCCAAATGGTTACATATATTATTCTTATAAGTTTGGTGGACTTTCTTTTCAATTTCAGTCATATGAGGGAACTTGGAAAACAGATTCAGGAAGGAACATTGACAACTTTACTGTTAAGGCCTGTGAGTATACTGAATCAAAGTCTTGCAACTTTTATAGGAAAGAAATTTTTTATGATAATTATATATGCGATAGGAATTCTTACATATGGGTTTCTGGGACATTTTAAGGATAATCTTTATTTTGCAGAAGTTGTTGTATTTATGATTCTATGTTTCATGATGTTTTTTTACCTGTTATCCTTTCTTTCAACAGTAGGATTCTGGCTGATAGAAGTGTGGCCGATACAGGTAATAATGCTGGGAGTTTACTCTCTTTTTTCAGGAGCATTTTTTCCTTTGGATTTGCTTCCTGAAGGAGTGTACAATATATTGAAGTATAACCCTTTCTCCTTGATTGGATTTATTTCAGTCCGAACTATTCAGGGAATGTTTTCTCATAGGGAAATGGCAGTCTATATTCTTGTTACTGCATTGTGGATGGTAATTTTAAGGATAGCATACGAGAAGGCGTTTAGAAAAGGTCTGAAAAGATATGAAGGGGTAGGTGCATAGTTTATGAATTTGAAAATATATAAAGCGATGCTTTCAAATAGTATACAGAGAGTTCTGATTTATAGAACTACATCTATTCTAATTGTGGTATTTAGTTTATTTTTCTATTTTGTAGAAATGTTTTCGGGAATGGTTTATTTCAGCTATACAGACAATATACTAGGTTGGACAAAATGGGATTATTTTAGCCTTATAACAACAGCGGCAATTATTCAGAATAGTTATAGTTTCTTTTTTGTATGGGGAACAAGTGATTTATCTATTAATATAATTCAGGGGAAACTCGACTATACACTATTACGTCCATTAAACTCCTTCTGGTACTATGCATTATATATGGCAGATTTTCCAAGCCTTATAAACGTAATACTTGGAATTATAGTTCAAGGATGGATTATTTTTAAGTATCATATAGGATTTTTTCATATAATAATGTATATTCTATTTGTAATTATAGGAATATGGTTTCAGTTTTTAGTGTGTAATTTCTCAAATATGATTACCTTCTGGGTAGACAAGGCTGATCAGATTTTATGGATTCCTGAAACATTGGAAGAAATTTCTTCAAGACCGGCATCCATTTATCCAAAGTGGGTAAGAGGGATTCTTATGTGGCTTATTCCAATACTGACAGCCATTAATTTGCCGGTGGATATTATAAGAGGACAGATTAATGTGGTGAATATGCTATGGTATATAGGATTTGTAGTTTTCTTTACGGTAATTAACTATAAAGTATGGTATGCCGGACTGAGAAAATACCAGTCAAGCAACTGATGCTTTAAAAACTTGAAAGATAATCTTAACTTAATTGAAATTGAAAAATAATACTCTGTATGATATAATCATGGTAAGTATAGAAAAATTAAAGGATTAAGAAGGAAAAGTATGGCGGTAATAAAATTTAAGAAAAGAGAAGAAATTAAAATTCTTTTTGGGATAAAATTACCTTCGATAATAACGGAGTTTTATAAGGAGATTAAGAATAAGAAACGTGCCTATGAAATAATGAGGGATACGCTTAATATTTCAGACGGAAGACTTATAAATGTAGTCGATGTAATCGATGGTGCGGGAAATCCTGCTTCTGTTCTGGTGATTTACAGTAACTTTGTTACTGAAAAAGAAAGATTGAAGCTGGATCTGGAAATAGAAGTTTTTGATTTCCATATTTTTGAACTTGATTATAATAATAACGTTGATATTGAAGATATAATAAAAAGAATAAAAAAATAATAATAAGGAGAGATTGATACAATGAAAAAGTTTACATTATTATTAGGAATTTTGATGCTTACATTCTTTAGTATCGGAAATGCTAAAACAACAAAAGAAGAAAGAAAATTTAAAAAAGCTATGAAAAGTTTTGAAATGGAAGCGGTAATAAAAACAACAAAAGGAGACATATCAGTGTATCTGTATCCTGAAGCCGCACCGAAAAATGTTGCAAACTTCGTATTTTTAGCTAAAAATAATTTCTACAATGGACTTACTTTTCACAGAGTTATCCAGAATGTTCTTATACAGGGAGGAGATCCCCTTGGAAATGGAACAGGAGGAACAGGATACACAGTTAATGATGAGATTTCAGACTGGTTGAGTTTTGAAAATGCAGGAATGCTTGCAATGGCAAATAGTGGTCAAAATACAAACAGCAGTCAGTTTTTTATAACAATGTCTCCTCTTACACAATTAGATGGAAAACATACAATTATAGGAGAAACAAAATCTAGACAGGATTTAAGTGTTGTAAGAGTAATAAGACCTGATGATAAAATATTAAGTATTGAAATTAAAGGGAAAAAAATAGATGATTTCTTAAATTATTTTGCTTATGAAACAACTCAATGGGAAGCAATTTTGAAAGGTTCTCAGCAGCAGTAATAATAACAATATAACTGAATAACTTCTAATGGAGGATTTTATAAAATCATGAATAATCAGGATTAAAAAAATACTTGTTAGAAGTTTTTTTTAGGAAAGTGGATTTATATCAAACACTTTTAATATAGAAAAAATTTATAAAAGACTTGCAAAAAATTAAAAAATGTATTATTATATAGTTAGCAGTCGGAGTAAGTGAGTGCTAAAAATAAAAAGTAATTAAATGAGATAAAATTACAGTAAATATAGGAGGATAAAATGATAATTAAACCTTTAGGAAAAAGAGTATTGATTAAACAGGTAGAACAAGAAGAAGTTACAAAAAGCGGAATAGTTCTTCCGGGAACAGCATCAAAGGAAAAACCTATTACAGGAGAGGTTCTTGCAGTAGGAAAAGATGTGGAAGATGTAAAGGCAGGAGATAAGGTAATATTTGAAAAATATACAGGAACAGAAGTAAAAGACGGAGATGAATTATTTCTTATACTTGATATAGAAAATGTACTGGCTATTACAGAATAGCACTTAGTAGAGTTTATATAATTAATGGAATTTAACAGGAGGAGAATATAGATGGCAAAAGTAATTAAATTTAATGAAGAAGCAAGAAAAGCACTGGAAGTGGGAGTAGATACACTGGCAGATGCAGTAAAGATAACATTGGGACCTAAAGGAAGAAATGTTGTATTGGATAAAGGATACGGAATCCCTACTATTACAAATGACGGAGTTACAATAGCAAAGGAAATAGAGCTTAAAGATCCTATTGAAAATCTTGGTGCACAGATAGTAAAGGAAGTTGCAACAAAGTCAAATGATGTAGCAGGAGACGGAACAACTACAGCAACTGTTCTGGCTCAGGCATTAATAAAAGAAGGACTTAAAATGGTTGCTTCAGGGGCAAATCCAGTATTTATAAGAAAAGGAATGGAAAAAGCTTCTAAAAAAGTAATTGAAGAATTAATTAAAAGAGCTAAAAAAATAGAATCTAACGAAGAAATAGCACAAGTTGGAGCAATTTCAGCAAGTGACAGGGAAATAGGGGAATTAATAGCACAGGCTATGGCAAAAGTAGGAGAATCAGGTGTAATTACAGTAGAAGAAGCAAAATCACTTGATACAACACTGGAAGTTGTGGAAGGAATGCAGTTTGACAATGGATATTTGTCACCTTACATGGTTTCAGATTCAGAAAGAATGGTTGTAGAACTTGACAGTCCATTTGTTCTTATTACAGATAAAAAAATATCAAGCATGAAGGAATTATTGCCTATACTTGAAAAAACAGTGGAAATGGGAAGACCGATGCTTATAATTGCTGAGGATGTTGAAGGGGAAGCACTTGCAACATTAGTAGTAAATAAATTAAGAGGAACATTGAATATAGCTGCAGTTAAAGCGCCTGCATTTGGAGACAGAAGAAAGGCTATGCTTCAGGATATAGCAATACTTACAGGTGGGGAAGTAATTTCAGAAGAAAAGGGAATTAAATTGGAAACAGCAGATATTAACTTCCTTGGTCAAGCTAAGAAAGTAAGAATTACAAAGGATAATACAGTAATTGTGGATGGACTGGGAGCTAAGGAAGATATAGCTGCAAGAATAGGCCAAATTAAAAATGCAATTGAAGAAACAACATCTGACTATGATAGAGAAAAATTGCAGGAAAGACTGGCTAAACTTTCAGGAGGAGTTGCAGTTATAAAAGTTGGTGCGGCTACAGAAACTGAAATGAAGGAAAAGAAATTAAGAATAGAAGATGCTTTAAATGCCACTAAGGCGGCAGTTGAAGAAGGAATAGTTCCTGGTGGAGGAACAATACTTGTTCAAATAGCTAAAGCAATAGAAGAGTTTAAACTGGAAGGTGAAGAAGGTCTTGGTGTGGATATTGTTAAAAAGGCACTTTATGCTCCAATGAGACAGATAGCATTAAATGCAGGATTGGATGCGGGAGTTGTAATTGAAAAAGTTAAAAGCTCTGAAGAAGGAATTGGATTTGATGCTGCTAAGGAAGAATATGTTGATATGGTAAAAACAGGAATAATAGATCCTACAAAAGTAACAAGATCAGCTATTCAGAATGCAATATCAGTATCGTCTGTACTGTTAACTACAGAAGTGGCAGTTGCAAATGAAAAGGAAGAATCTCCGATGGGAGGAATGCCTGGTGGAATGGGAATGCCGGGAATGATGTAATTAAGTAATTATAAGTTATAAATAATTGCTAAAATAAAATTGATGGAAATAAAAACTAAGAAAAAGTAATTTTTTCCATGATTTATCAATCTCTTAAAATCAGCCTTTTATTTTATAAATTTGTAAAATCTATCTCTAAATCTAACAACCATTAAAGATTTTCAAGTTATAGAATTTTAGGCTGATTTTTATATAGCAAATAGACTGTTTCAAAATATGAAAAGGGCTGTCTCAAAATGGTAAAAATATAATGATAAAAACTATATTTTATTCATTTACTAAAACTTTACTCATATAAAACAGTCATTTATTAAGGAAAAGTCAAAAACTCGCCTAAAGGCTCGAACAGATGACTTTTCCTAAATTCATTTCCTGTTTTGCATTGTAAAATTTTAAATAATTCAAAAATATAGTTTTTTACATTATTTTTTTATTTTCTTTTTGAGACAGCCCCTGTTACTTTTTTCTAAATTCATTTCCAGTTTTAAATTGTGAAATTTTAAGTAACTCATCAATATAGTTTTCTTAATTATTTTATTATTTATCTACTGGAGTAAGCCTTTTTTTATTTTTTATTAACCTTAAGTCATAAAGTAATCAGCTTGTTTTTATTAGGTTTATGGTATATAATATAAATAAATTGAAAAAAGGTGATGTGTATGAAAAGAAATATAGCAGCGTTTTTTGATATTGATGGGACGATTCATAGGAATTCACTACTTATTGAGCATTTTAAACTTCTTGTGAAATACGAGTATATTAATGTAATGTCATGGGAAGGGAAAGTGAAGGAAAAGTTTTCCAAATGGGAAAGCAGAACAGGAGATTATGACGATTATCTTGAAGAACTTGTAGAAATTTATGTGGAGGCGTTGAAGAATTTCAGTAAGGCTGACATGGATTTTCTTGCAAAAAGAGTTATAGAGCTAAAAGGGGATAAAGTATATAAGTATACAAGAGATAGACTTTTATATCATACAAATGAAGGGCATGAAGTAATTATTATTTCAGGAAGTCCAGATTTTTTAGTAGGAAAAATGGCTGAAAAGTATAATGTGAAAAATTACAAAGCTTCAAAATATTTAACAGATGAAAAAGGGATTTTTACTGGAAAAGTTATACCAATGTGGGATGCCAACAGTAAAAAGAAAGCAATTGCCGAATACTGTGAAGAATACGATATAGATTTGGAAAAATCGTACGCATACGGAGATACAACGGGAGACTTTACAATGTTTAAGAAAGTTAGAAATGCAATTGCAATAAATCCTGCAAGAAAATTGCTTGAAAAAATAAAAAAAGACAAGGAACTAAGAGAAAAAGTAATGATTATAGTTGAAAGAAAAGATGTTGTATATAAACTTAGACCTGATGTGGAAATTGTACAAAATATATAAAATTGTAATATAAACTTAAGAAAAGGATGAGAATAGATTATGGACAAGAATCTTAAAATAGTTTTTCTTGATAGAATAACAGCAGGACCGATTGAACTTAAGGAAAGATTTTCAAAATACGGGGAGTATATTGAGTATGAAGATACAGATACAGACCAGATTGTAGAAAGAATAAGTGATGCAGATGTAGTAATAACAAACAGGATTAAACTGAGAAAAGAACACTTTGATAAGGCATCCAAGCTGAAACTTGTTCTTATAACTGCCACAGGTTTTAATCATATTGATATAAAAAGTGGAAATGAAAAAGGTATAAAAACTGCCAATGTTTCAGATTATTCCACAAATTCAGTGGCACAGCTTGCAATTACCTATCTTTTGAATGCCTTGACCCCAATAACGGAATACAGTAAAGAAGTAAAAAATAACAAATGGCTGGATATTACGATTCCTGAATATCAAAGTTATCCTGTAAATGATGCTGAAGGAAAAATTCTTGGAGTAGTGGGATTTGGAAATATTGGGAAAAAGGTAGCGGCAATAGCGGAAGTTTTGGGAATGAAAGTAATGGTTGCAAAAATTCCTGGAAGAAATTATGATGAAAATAAATCTCAAGACATTTATGAAAAAAGATATGATTTGGATGAAGTACTTGAAAAATGTGATATTCTAACACTTCATACACCTTTGACGGAATTAACTAGGGATTTGATAAATCTTGAAAGAATGAAAAAAATGAAAAAAAGTGCAACAATACTGAATTTGGCAAGAGGACCTGTTATAAATCAGGAAGATTTATACTTTGCACTGAAAAATAAAATAATAAAATCAGCTGCAATTGATGTTACAAGTGTTGAGCCTGTTGAAAAGGATTCAAAACTGTTTGAGCTGGAAAATCTTATTATAACACCACATATAGCATGGAAATCTGAAAAAAGTCTAACTAGACTTATGGATGAAGTGGAAAACAATCTTAAAATGTTCCTGGAAGGAAAGTTGGAAGGACTGAAATAAGGATTGATGAATAATAATCGGAAGAGGTGAATAAAAATGTTTTCAAATACATTTAGTGGAATAAAGCTTGAATTTGACGGGCTTTATTATGGAGGAAATTATGAGATAGAAATTTTTTCTGATGGAAGATTATATTATTCATACATTGAAAATGATTCCATAGAAATAAAAAAAGGCTCATTTCAGGTAACTCAGAAGGAAGTAATGATTTTTGAGGAAATGATGGAATATTTTGAGTTTTTAAAAACACAGAGAAATTACATGGTAAGTGAATATGGATTTGGAAATGGTGTACTTGTAATACAGAAGAAAAATGGAAGAGAAGAAAAAGTACGTTCAGGTAAGGAAATGATGTTTGAATATGCTAAAATTCTGATTGATAAATATACTGTAAAATCAAGACAAATATTCCTACTGGACACATACCTTGTAGGAATAAAATATATAAGAAACTTTAACATTAAAATGAGATATGCTAATGTACTTGACTTATTCAGGGAGTTTAATGGAACTTCGTTAAATCTGGTGGCTGTATATAATGAAAATAAGGAAAGAGTCGGGTATCTTCCAAAAGAACAGAGTGAAATAATAGCAAGACTTATAGATTCAGGAAAAAAAGTAATAGCAATTCCCATTCCTTTTGACGAGGAAGTTGCATTGAAAGTTTATCTGGTAGATTAAAAGCATATATTGAAAAGGAGTCAAAATGAAAAAGATATTATTTGTTTTGATGATTGTGATGAGTTTTTTAGGATTTTCAGAAAATGTTGAAAAATATTATAAAGAATTTATAGCAAATAATAATTTTAAAACGTATATTACAGATAAAGATACGTTTGTTTACGATACAGATGAATCTTATGACTCAAGAAAAATTGAAAAAATGCCAGTTCGTATAGTTCTACACATACTTCCAATTGAAGATGAAAAATATGTGGTAGCCTATTCATATATATTTGTTGATGAAAAATATATAGATTCAAAGGGCTATCCTTTATTTGATAAAGTTAATGACTATGAAGAAGATATAGATATGAGGGATTATGGTTTTAGTCCTAAAATAGACATGAAACATCTTAATTTAATGCCTAATTATGAAGTGATGGATACAAAAGAAATAGAAAAGTTGCTAAAATCTGTAAATGGAATGGAATACAATCTATTTAATAATAAAAAACTGCTGAAATACCTGAGATATTATGACAGAAATCTAGGTTATGAAGGAGAAGACTGGTGGCCGTCAAATTAAATTATTTTACTGTTGCTAAAATGTTACAAATCATATATAATAGTGAAATAAAAATATAGAGAGGTGGAATGAAATATGTGGTTTACAAAATCACAGGAAGAAGTACTGAAAGAGCTGAATGTAGATCCTAAAACAGGACTGACAACAGAAGAAGTAAATAAAAGACTTGAAAAATATGGACAGAATAAATTAAAGGGGAAACCTAAAAAGAGTTTATTTCAGCTGTTTGTAGGGCAGCTTCAGGATGTACTTATTTATGTGTTAATAGGAGCGGCAGTAATAAACATAATAGCTCATGGGCTTGAAGGAGTTACTGATGCTATAATTATACTTGCAGTTGTAGTTATAAATGCAGTTGTAGGAGTGGTTCAGGAGTCAAAGGCTGAAAAGGCATTGGAAGCATTGCAGCAAATGACGACACCTAAAAGTGCCGTAAGACGTAATGGGGAAGTTGTAGAAATAAATTCAGAAGATTTAGTTCCTGGAGATATAATAATAATTGATGCTGGACGTTTTATACCAGCTGATATAAGACTTATAGAAAGTGCAAATTTACAGATAGAGGAATCTGCATTAACAGGGGAATCAGTTCCTAGTGAGAAAAATGCCAACTTTATTACAGAAGATGCTAAAATACCTGTAGGAGATAAGGAAAATATGGCATTTATGTCTACAATGGCCACTTATGGAAGAGGAGAAGGAGTTGTTGTAGCAACTGCAATGGAGACAGAAATTGGTAAAATAGCTAAAATACTTGATGAAGATGAAAATACACTTACGCCGTTACAGGTAAAGCTCGATAAGCTTGGGAAAACATTGGGATACATGGCAATGGCAATTTGTGGACTTATATTTGTAGTAGGACTTTTACAGGGAAGAAACTGGATAGATATGTTAATGACTGCAATAAGTCTGGCTGTTGCGGCAATACCTGAAGGGCTTGTAGCAATAGTTGCGATAGTTCTTTCAATGGGAGTAACAAGAATGTCAAAGATAAATGCCATTGTAAGAAAATTACCAGCTGTAGAAACTCTTGGTGCAGTAAATATAATCTGTTCAGATAAAACAGGAACATTAACACAGAATAAAATGACAGTTGTAAAAATCTATACTCCTGACAATCTGAGGGAAGTTCCGTCAGAAGGCAGAGACTTTGAAGCAAACAGGGATGAAAAAGAACTGATAAGATCATTTGTACTGTGTTCAGATGCTTCAATTGATAGTGGACAGGATATAGGAGATCCGACAGAAGTTGCGTTGGTAGTATTAGGAGATAGGTTTAATCTTGAAAAAAATACATTGAATACAGAATATAAAAGGGTAGGAGAGTTTCCTTTTGATTCTGATAGGAAATTAATGTCTACATTGAATGAAGAGGAAGGGAAATATAGGGTTCATACTAAAGGAGCTATTGACAACATTCTTGTTAAATCTGACAGGGTACTTGTAAATGGTAACATTGTTCCTTTAACTCAGGAAATGAAAGAGAAGATATTAAAAGCTGCAGAAGAAATGTCAGATTCAGCTTTAAGGGTTTTGGGAGTAGCATTTAAGGATACAGATGATGTGATTTCTGCAGAAGAAATGGAAAAAAACCTTGTTGTAGTAGGAATTGTCGGAATGATAGATCCACCGAGAACAGAAGTTAAGGATTCGATTGCTGAAGCTAAAAAAGCAGGAATAACTCCGATTATGATAACAGGAGACCATAAAAATACTGCTGTTGCCATTGCAAAGGAACTTGGAATAGCAACAGATATAAGTCAAAGCTTAACAGGAGCAGAAATAGATGAAATTCCGGATGAACAGTTTGCAAAGGAAATTAATAAATATAGAGTTTTTGCAAGGGTTTCTCCTGAACATAAAGTTAAGATAGTAAAAGCATTTAAGGAACAGGGAAATATAGTTTCCATGACAGGAGACGGAGTAAATGATGCACCATCATTAAAATTTGCTGACATAGGTGTAGCAATGGGAATAACAGGAACTGACGTTTCAAAAGGTGCAAGTGACATGATTCTTACAGATGATAACTTTACTACTATTGTTCATGCAATAGAAGAAGGAAGAAATATTTACAATAATATTAAAAAGACAATAATGTTCCTTCTTTCATGTAATCTTGGAGAAGTAATCTGTGTATTTATTGCAACAATGTTTAACTGGCCTTCGCCTTTACTTCCAATACAGTTGTTATGGCTTAACCTTGTAACTGATACATTGCCTGCGATCTCACTTGGAGTAGATCCTGGAGATAAGGATGTCATGAAAAGAAAACCAAGAGATCCTAAGGAAAGCTTTTTTGCAGAAGGTGCAGGATATAGGGCGGCAATTGCAGGAATACTTATTGGAGCTTTAACTTTAGTGGCATTTTATATTGGTGTAAAGGAACATGGATTTGCAGTCAGCGAAGTAATCAATAATGAAAGTGAAGAAGCTATAAAGGCATTAACATATGGAAGAACAATGGCATTTATAGTACTTACTGTATCTCAGTTATTCTATTCACTGACTATGAGAAATAGTAAAAAAACAATATTTGAAGTTGGATTCTTTAAAAATAAAGTTTTAATTTTATCAATAATAGTTGGAATAATTTTACAGGTAGGACTAACATCGATACCTGGAATTGCCCAAATATTCAAAGTAACACAGTTATCGTTTACTGATTGGGACATAGTAATTATATTTGCTTTAATACCATTCTTAGTAAATGAAGGGATAAAAGTTGTCACAAGAAGAAAAAAATAAACAACTTTCATAAATATAAAAATTAATTTATGATTAATTACAGAGAAAAAGTAATATTTTTACTTGACAAATTGAAAAAATATATTACAATATACTATATAGCTTAAGGCTATATTATCAGTTTTAAGTACAATTAATAACAGGAGGACAGTAGTATGTCAAAAAAAGAATTTGTAGAAGCTTATGCAAAAGCTACAGGAGAAACTAAAAAAAGAGCAGAAGAATTAGTAAATGAATTTTTGGGAACTGTTGAAAAATCATTAGCTAAAGGAAATAGTGTTCAATTTGTTGGATGGGGAACTTTTGGAGTTCAAAAAAGAGCTGCAAGAAAAGGAAGAAATCCTCAAACTGGAAAAGAAATTAAAATAGCTGCTAAAAAAGTAGTTAAGTTTAAAGTTGGAAAAAAATTAGCTGATAAAGTAGCTGCATCAAAAGCAAAATAGAAATAATTTAAGATTTAATACTAAAATAGAAAAACTGTTTCTAAAAAAATGGAAACAGTTTTTTTATATCATGGATTAAAAAATTGAATAGTAATTATTTAATATATGAATAATATATATATTGCTTTAAGTAGAAAAAAATGTTATTATTATACTGTTAAAAAAATAGTAGGATAGTAGGAGGAGTAGGAATGAAAAAAATATTTTTATTAGTAAGCATTGCTATAATGCTTGTTTTAAGTTGTGGGAATGAAGGAAAGAACAGTAGTGAAGCAGGAGGAGGAAAATCCAAGGACAGTTTCAAGATAGGGATTACTCAGATAGTTGCCCATCCTGCATTGGACAGTGCAAGGGAAGGTTTTAAAGATGCCTTTAAAGAAGCAGGATTAAAAGTAGTTTTTGATGAGAAAAATGCTAATGGTGAAATCGCAACAGCAAATATGATTGCGAATAATTTTGTTACAGAAAAGGTTGACATGGTTTATGCTATAGCAACAAGTACTGCACAGGCGGCAGCACAATCAACAGATAAAATTCCAGTAGTATTTTCAGCTATTACTGATCCGGAAGCAGCTGGAATTCTTAAGAAAAATGTAACGGGAATAAGTGACAGGGTAAATGTTAAGCAGCAGTTGGAACTTTTACTGAAACTTGACAGTAAAATAAAAAAAATAGGGGTCATTTATAACTCTTCAGAACAAAATTCAAAGGTTCAAGTTGATGATTTGAAAAAAGCCGCATCAGAACTGGGAATAACAATTGTGGAAAAAAGTGTTACACAGGTGAGTGAAATTCCACAGGCTTCAGAAACTTTAGTAAAAGAATCAGATGCATTGTATCTTCCAACAGATAATTTAGTAGCATCTGTTGTAAATCTTATTACTGAAAAAGCAATAAAAGCAAAAAAAATAGCATTTGGAGCTGAATCAGCCCATGTAAAAGGTGGAGCCTTGATAACACAGGGAATAGATTACTATGAAATGGGTAAAGAAGCAGGGAAAATAGCTGTTGATATATTGAAAAATGGTAAAAGTCCTTCTGAAATAACTTTTAAAAAGATGGATTTAAATGATATAGTAATTAATAATAAAACATTGGCAGCAATTGGAATAAGTTTGCCGGAAGATATTAAATCAAAAGCGAAAACAATAGATTAAATATAGAATGTGTAAATAAAATTTAAAATTTTAGTTGGGAGAAAAATAATGAAAAAATTAATGTTATTAATGTTAGGTACTCTTATGCTGTTATCTTGTGGAAAACCAGGTGAAGTTTCAAATAAGAATACTGGAAATAAAGATAGTGGAGCAAATGAAACTTATAAAATTGGGATTACCCAGATAGCTACTCATCCTTCATTGGATTTAGTTAAGGAAGGTTTCAAAAAAGCATTTGAAGAAGCTGGAATAAAAGCTGTCTTTGATGAAAAAAATGCAGAAGGTACTATATCGAATGCAACTTTAATAGCCAATGGATATAAAACTGATAAAAAGGATTTAGTTCTGGGAATTGGAACACCTTCAGCTCAGGCATTAGTAAATACAATAACAGATATTCCTGTATTATTTTCAGCAGTTACTGATCCTGAAAGTGCAAAACTGCTTAATAAAAATGTAACAGGTACAAGTGACAGACTTGATAATGTTGGTGAACAGCTTGACTTACTTTTAAAATTAAAGCCGGAAGTAAAGAAAATAGCTGTATTATATAATCCTTCTGAACAGAATTCAGTTGTTCAGGTAAAAGAAATAGAAGCAAAGGCAAAAGAAAAAAATCTAATAGTTATGCTGCAAGGAGTAAGTTCATTATCAGAATTACCTCAAGCTACTAAAAATGCATTAGTTGAAAGTGATGCACTATACCTTCCAACTGACAATTTGGTAGTTTCCGGAATAAAATTAATTACTTCAGAAGCAAAAACTGCTAAGAAACCAGTTGTTTCAAGTGAAAATTCTTCTGTGGAAGCAGGAGCATTATTCACAATGGGACTTGATTATTTTGAACTTGGAAAAAGAACTGGAGAAATGGCAATTGAAATTTTAAAAGGGAAACCGGTAGATCAGATACCATATGAATTATCTAAAAAAATGACTTTATATGTAAATGAAACTACTGCGGCAGAATTAGGACTGGATTTGAAAAAACTGGATTTAACAAATGCCAAAATATATAAATAAAAAGGAAAGTAAATTAAAGAAAGAAGGATAGGAAAAAGTAAATGAATGAATTATTAATATTTATACAAAGTCTCCCGACAGCAATGAAAACGGGGTTAATATATTCAATAATGGTAATGGGGGTTTATATAACTTATAAGATTCTGGATTTTCCGGACTTGTCGGTGGATGGAACGTTTCCATTAGGAGGATTTATATTTGCAGCCTTTTCACTGTCTCAAAATGGGTTTTTCGGTATGACTAATCCAATAATAGGATTAATACTTGCAACTATTGGAGGAATGCTGGCTGGGTATATAACAGGAGCGTTGCACGTATATTTTGATATTGAAGGTCTATTGGCGGGAATACTTGTAGGAACAGGGCTTCACAGTATAAACTTTAGAATTAACAGTTCTTCAAATGCGATTATTCCTGGAGACAGAAGTTTATATGAAATGATAACATATGAAAAATACTTTATTATATTTACAGTAGTTTTTGTGTTATTGCTTATTTTAAAAGGATTTTATGACTACAAAATAAAAGAAAATAAATATGTAATAAGAACAATGATTGTCTACGTAATTATATTTATACTTTTAGAAATTTATGTAGTTTCAACACAGGATATTAAACTTATGCTGACTGCATTAATAGTATTTATAATTAAAATGATAATTGATTATATACTTACTTCAAAATTTGGATTTGCATTAAGAGCTTTAGGAAACAATGAACAGCTTGTTGTAAGTCTTGGAGTAAATGAAAAAAGACTTAAAATTTTTGGTCTAATGATTTCTAACGGACTGGTGGCATTATCAGGAGCATTGTTTGCTCAGGATTTAAAAGTGGCGGATTTACAGTCTGGGGTTGGAACAATCGTAGTTGGACTTGCCGCAATAATACTTGGGCTAGGTGTACTTAAAAAATCAAGAATGGTAAATGAAATTTCAATAATAATAGTAGGTTCATTATTATATTATTGTATAGTAAATATGGCATTGATGTCAAACAACTGGACACAGAATCTGTACAGAAACCTGAATATCAATGAAAATATAACTAAAATACTTGAAGTAAAACCAACAGATACTAAAGTAATAACTTCGGTAATTCTTGGAATAATTTTATGGAATGAATATAGAAAGAAAATAAAAAAAGGTAAAAATAAAGCAAAATCAATGGAAAAAGGAGAAGCATAGATGATAAAAATAGAAAATTTATATAAGACATTCTTCTCTGAATTAGGTACTGAAAAAGAAGTATTTAAAAATCTGAATTTTGAAATAAATGATGGAGATTTTATAACAATAATAGGAAGTAACGGAGCAGGAAAATCAACTTTACTGAATCTTCTAAATGGTCAGATAATGCCTGACAAGGGAACTGTAATGTTGAATGATATTAATCTTACTAATGTTGAAAGACATAAGAGAGCTAAGTGGATTTCACAGGTTTATCAGAATCCGTCTCAAGGGACAGCTCCTTCAATGACTGTTCTTGAAAATCTTTCAATGGCTAAAAACAAAGGGAAAAAATTTAATTTTACTTTTGGTCTTGATGTTAAGAATTTAAATTTCTATAAACAGCAGCTGGAAAGTATAGGACTTGGACTGGAAAACCAATTATTTACACAGGTTGCATTATTATCAGGAGGACAGAGACAATGTCTTTCACTAATAATGGCAACATTAAATCAGCCGGATATACTGTTACTGGATGAACATACTGCGGCACTTGATCCTCAGACTTCAGCTATAATTTTAAATAAGACGAAGGAAATTATAGAAAAAAATAATATTACAAGTTTGATGATTACACATAATATGCAGGATGCAATAAATTATGGAAACAGACTGATAATGTTACATGCAGGTGAAATAATATTTGATATAAGAGGAGAAGAGAAAAAACACCTGACAGTAGAAAAACTGCTTGAAATGTTTAAAACAAAGGATGCAATGTTATCAGATAAAGATGTATTTTAATAAAAAGACAACTATATAACTATCTCAATGAGAAAATAGCTATGATTTATTTTAGTCACTATCTCTTTCGAGATAGTTTTTTATTTTAGAAAAAGCTAAAATATGGGTATTTAGAAGAATTTTATAAAATAGATTAAAAAATTATAATATTTCACTTGACAAAATTTAAAAATAAGTGTATTATATTTTTAATTAATAATTAGTTAATTTAAAATTTTAACTATTTATAAAATAAAGGGGGAGGAAAAGTATAAAATATTTACAATATTTTAATACTTTATTTGAGTATGAATAATAAAAATATTATTACACAGACAAATAGAACAATTCTATTTGAGGAAATAAATCCTGAAAAACCGGATTTACTGACATTGATTGATGAAGTAAAGGATATGGATTCCCTTTCTGATGAAAAGATAATAGAAATTAATAAATATCTTTTAGTATCAGATTTTGATGATTTTCTTAAAAAATTTGAACCAAAAGTTTACAGTTATTACAATTCAGCTACACAAAGTATAAAATATCTTTTAAAAAGGCCGGAAGGAATACCGGATGAACTAATAAATGAGATAAAAATAGACAATGGAAATACGTTTTTTAAAATGTTAAATACGCTTATAGAAGCAAGAAAATCACAGGGAAATAAGAATGTGGATTTTAAATTTGAAAATATTCTGGAATTACTTTCACCGAAAAAGGTAATTGAGGATATAAAGCAGACTAGAAAAGAAATTGCATATATTTATAACAAATATGAGGAACTTGATGAAGAAAATCCACAGAAATTTGAGCTTGGTGACAGGCTTAATGAAAAATTTGAGGAAGCATCACATAATTACAGCAATGTACTTGGTATGTTACCTTTAGCTATTGAAGATATTAAAACCAGACTTCTTTTAGGCCACGATGAAAATACATTTAAATCAGATCAGATAAAACTTGGAATGTTAAAGGTTGGAAATAAAGGAGAACTGGAAGTAATCGAATATAAGAAGGAAGAATCAAATGCACTTGCAATTACAGAGGATAAAAATACAAACGCTTTAGTTGCAACATTTAAGGAAGATTATGAAAGTGTTACTGAAGAACCGAATGAATATATAAAAGATCTGGTTGTAAGAACGTTTGTACCTTTGGCTGAAAGTATTGTAAATATTGAACCTGAACAGGAAGTCAAAAATTATAACAATTATTTGAGTTTCTACAAGGATGCACAGGAAAATTTTATTAAAATTGCAAAACCCTTAATTGAAAAGCTTTTAGGTGTAAAAATGTTTTTCGAGCAATATAATACAAAACTTTCCTTAATGAAACCAAAATTGCTTATAACTAATATTAAATCGGAAATGCTTGTTAAAACAGGAAATAAGGAGAGATTGAAAGCGTTTTTTAATACTGTCAATGCGAAAAATGACTTTGAAAATACTATATGGTTCGGTATATATCCAAATGTAGATCTGGATATAAATAAAAAGGAAAAGAAAATAAGGGAAAGATTTAAGGGAAAACAGAATGAAGAAAAACCTGAAAAAAATACAATGGAAACTTTAACAAACCTGATGACAGTTTTAGGGGAATATAAGGTACAGATATTTTTCAATTTTGAAAGAAATGATGAGACAACATTTAACAGTCTTGCAGTGGAAGGTCCTGATAAATACATGGAAAAAACTGCAATTCTGGAAAATCAGAGCTATTCAGAATATGTAATACCTGTAATTCCAAATTTTACAATAATACCAAAGGATAAGTCAGGAGTACTGCTGGATTATAAAATGAAGTACGAGGAAGAAAATGGAGTGAAACTGTCTTCTGAAAAGGAAGATCTTATGAAATTCTGGATTGAAGGGATATATATAGATGGAGCATATGTGGCGGCTGGAATTACAGGGGCATATCAATGCCCTAATTATCTGAGGGAAAGATTTACTTCAGTTTCACAAATATATCCCGGTGTAAGGTTTGATATAGAATCTGAGGATAACTCATATAAGGCCAGAACAACTATGGCAAAGGAAATATCAGGTTTTACAAATACTATTAAAGACAAAATAAACCAGTTTGGATATGGATTTATATTTTCTTCAGATACAGCACATGTAAAAAAAGAGAAAATAAGAAATATCATTGTGTATAAGGCTAGAACATTGTCAAAAAATAGTGATGGAATATATGAACCGCTATATAAGACTTTAACGACAACTTTTATCGAGAGAACATTGAGATTTATAACAACAGATTTTAAAGAAGACAAGCTGGATTTCTTTTTCAGTACACATCCTGAAAGCCAGAAATCCATATGGGTAAAAGATGAGAAGTTTATTAACGGAATTATGCAGAAGGGTGACGATATGTCACATATTATAGATGAGGAAAATGGTATATGCCAGCTGAATATAACATTTGCAGGAAATGTTAAAAATCTTCAGGTGGAAATAAATAAATAGGTTGCAACAAATTTAAATAAATATTTAAGGAGGTAGTTAATGGGATTCAGACTTAATGTGAAAGGACAAACTGAAGAAATTTTACTGGATAAGGAGAGTATTCTTGATGTCAGGTATATATCAGAAACTCCCGATGACAGTAATGCTAGAGCAACAGACCTAAGCGTAATACTTGAAATTAAAGGGAAAATTTTAGCGGCGGCAGGTGGAGACACTGAAGATGACACAAGAAAGGTTGCCAGATGGTCGCTAGTACCGTCAGAATCGAGTGATGCTTACAGACAGGCTTCGCTGGAAATAATTTCTGCAGGTCAGATGGTAAGAAAAATTGACATGACAAATGTATTTGTGGTGGACTATATTGAAGAATATGGAAATCAGGCAGGTACAGGGACATTTATGTTGAAAATCAAGCAGAAAAAAGAAAAGGTAAAAGAAGTAGCAATTGAAGGGGGTTATGCTTCACAGGAGGCATAGACGGATGAAAGGAGATGTCTTTGAGAAGGTATATTTTCAAAGACAGTCTCTTTAAATAATAATACAAGATAGACTGGGGTTAAGATAATGTTTGAAAATAAATACCCCATATTTAAAAGGGGAGAACTGATAGATAAAAAAGAGCTGGACTTGCTTAGGGATAATCCTGAAGAAATGCTGAATCTTATGTATTTGGATAGAAGAAATGGAATAATTAAGGGATTTGAAATAGTAAGTGATACAGAAAAGAGAGAAGTAAAAATAACTGGAGGAATAGTAAAATACGGGAAAAATATTTATAGAATGAGAGAAGATTATATTTTTCCAATGCCGGAGGTTGAAAATAAATATATATTGAAATTAAGGCTTATTTCAGATATAAAAGATAAAAAATATTATATAAGAAGGGGAGAATTTATCCTTGCAGAAGATGAAAGAATTCTGGATAGTGAAATAGAAATAACGAGGTTTATAACTAGAACAGGTGCAGAATTGAGAAATGATTATAAAGATTTTAAGGATTTGAGAAGAGATTTCAATTTGCTTGAAATAATAAATGTAAAATATTCCTCCAAAAATGAGAAGGGAACCTTACATCCGGAAATATTAAAATTATGGGGTATGGAAGCTTCTAAAAAGGAAAATCTTGATATATTTGATATTAATTTTTATAATAGCTGTTTGCAGGGAGAAATTGTTGAAAGGGAGGTAATAACAGCATATATAAACAGAAAATTAGGTAATATAAGTGAAGATTATACTAATGAAGAACTTTATGAAAATCTCCTAAGAATATTGGGAAATCTTGGAGAGGAAAGAACTGTACAAGAGAGAAAAAGAATAATTCCTAAAAAGATAACGATTGAATAGTTGGTGAAAGAGGTTTATAAAAGGGGGTAAATAAATTTGAAAGGAGGTAGTAAAGGATAAAAGAAGATTATTATGAAATTTTAGGGGTTTCAGAGAATTCAAAAATAGATGAAATAAAATCAAAATATAGGAAATTAGCTTTTAAATATCATCCAGACAGAAATCCTGATAGTGAAAGTGCTTCAGAAAAATTCAGAAAAATTTCTGAAGCATATGAAGTATTATCAGATAACAGAAAAAGAGAAGAATACGATAAAAAAAGAAAAGAGTCAAAGATAAAGGCAGATAAAAAGGAAAAAAGAAATTTCAATGAATATAGGAGTACTTCCAGCAGCTTTTCCTTTATGCCTGATGATATTAAAAATATGTTTAATTCACGATTTAACATGGAAAATATTAGCAAAATAAACAAGGAAAATTCAAAAAAGTATAAGAAAAATATAGAAAAAAATTTTGAGGATTTTTTTAAGATGAAAAAGAAATAGTTAAAAAATTCAATAGGGGGAATATGAAAAATATATTGTATTTTTTAAATCCAGTAAGATTATTTAGAAGATTTGTAATCAGAAGGGGAAATTTAAATAGATTTAGAAATTTGGTAAATAGATCAGAAACAACAGGTGAAATGACAGAAAATAAAATTAATGATGGAATATCGGTAAATAGAGGCATTAAAAGATATGAAAAACGGATACTTTTAGCAAAAGGTAAAAAAAAGAGAAATTTTTTTAATCTAAAAAACAGTATTATCTTAATAATTTTATTTATGACTTTTGTATATATTCACTTTTCGGGATATTCTATAAAAAGTATGTATGTTTCAATTTTTATATTTATAGCAATAACATTGTATCTGCTTATTGTAGAAAGATTCAACGAAAAGGTAAAGATAGAAAATGAAATAAGGGAAATGAAAAATGAAAGAACAAAAGAACATGATGTATTTTTAGAAAAGGTTAAAGATATTGAACAGCTTGAAAAAAATCAGCTGGAAAATATAATATTGAAGAATTGTGATGACTATGATATTAAAGTATGGAAAATAGGTAGGGCAACTTCTTTATTATTAGGAAAAAAAACTCCTAGAAATAAGGTGGATATTGATGTTGGGGAAGCTGTATATGGAAACCTTGTGAGCAGGGCACATGGAATATTAAATAGGGTAAATGGTCTCTGGTATTATGAGGATTTAGGTTCACAGAATGGCAGTGGAATTGAGAGAATAAGGGATAAAAGAAAAGTTAAGCTTAAAAAGAATACACCAGTAAAAGTAGAATCAGGAGATATTATATATTTAGCTACGACAAAGATATTATTAAAATGATAAATAAAATATAAGAGGGTAAAACGGGGGAAAAGAATGAAATTAGATAGATGTAAAAATGGACATATGTATGATGTTTCTAGATATTCCACATGTCCATACTGCAAATCTGAAGGACTGGATCTTGAAATAAAAGAAGATAAAATAAATCTGGTTGAAGAAATGGAAGATGATGATAAAACGATGGCCTACTGGTCAAAAGATGTTAATATTGATCCGGTTGTTGGCTGGCTGACATGTATTGAAGGGGCAGAAAAAGGAAAAGATTTCCGTATAGTCAGTGAAAGAAATTTTATTGGCAGAGGAGATGACATGGATATCCAGCTGACAGGGGATAATTCAATTTCAAGGAAAAATCATTGCTCAATAAGCTATAATCCAAAAAAAAGAATTTTTATGATAACACCTGGTCAGGCGAATGGTCTTATATACATAGATAATGAAGCGTTGTATGATACAAGGGAACTCAAGGCATATAATTTAATTGAGATAGGAGAAAGCAAGTTTATTTTTGTGAATTTGTGCGGAGAAAACTTTGACTGGAATAAGGAAAAATCAAAATCTAATAAAGAGGTATTATAAAAGGGGAAACAGGAGCGGGGTAAATGAGAAAAAATGAAGCAAAATTTACAACAGTTTTTTTCAGTGAAGCAGGTACAAAAAATAAAAATAATGACTATTTTGGGTATGTCCAGTTAGATAATTATGCTATATGGGTAGTAGCAGATGGTTTTGATGAAGAAGAAGGTGCAGATGTGGCAGCAAGATTGGCAGTGGAAGCCGCAATAGAATATTTTATGCTGCACCCAGGATTTAATACGGAAATAATTAATGAAATAATGTTGTATGCAAACTTGAAAGTAAGGGAAAAGCAGACTGAAACAGAAAGATATTCATTGATGCACACTTCACTTCTTATTGTAATAAGCAATTATAATGCATTACTGTATGGAAATATTGGAAATACGAGATTTTATCATTTAAGGAATGGGTATGTAATTTCACAAAGCAGTGATGACACAGTTGCTCAGCTTCTTGTAGAAGAAGAAGCTTTAAATACAGGAGATTTAAAATATCATAGACAGAGGAATGATTTACTTCAGGCAATAGGGGATTATGGGGAAATAAAACCTAATATACTGAAAACTCCTGTAATATTACAGGAAAAGGACACTTTTTGCCTTACAACAATAGGTTTTTGGGAAAATATTGATGAAAAAGAAATGGAAGTGGAGCTTTCGAGATATGATGAAGGTAAAAAATGGTTGATTTCCCTTGAAAAAAAAGTTATGGCAACTTTAAGGGATAATGTGGAAAACTATACTTTTGCTGCAGTGGGGATAGAAGCTGTTGCGGAACCTTTACCAATAGAAAAAAATAATAGAAAATTTTTTATAAAAATTGTGGTAGTGGCAATAGCAAGTATTTTAATAATTTTAACTTTAACATTATGGCAAGTAAAGAAACGAAAAGATATTATGAATAAAGTGACAGTTTATGAACAGCAGGCGGAAGAAGAACTTATAAAGAAAAATTTTGAAAATTCGGTAAAGGAGCTGGAGCTGGTCATAGGAGAATATGAGAAATTAAAACCTAAAAGCAGAGGGATAATAGGATTTTTCTTAAATGCAGATGCACGAAGAAAAGAAATGGATAAAAAAATAGAAGAAACAAAAAGTAAGATAAAGGATACAGAAAAATTAAAGAAGGTTTTTAGCGATATAAGAGAGGGAAATGAACTTTTTAATAGTGGAAATTACGAAGAAGCATCAAAAAAATATCAGGAAGCAAAATATAGTCTTGAACAGAATACATATAAGAGGGATGAAGTAAATACAGAAGAAGTTCTTTCTGAAATAAATAGCAGGATAGAAGCAACTTCGAAGTTAAAGGAAGCCAAAAACTTAGAAATAACAGGTGATACAGCCTTTACTTCAGGAAATTATAATTTGGCTAAAGAAAACTATAAAATGGCTTCAGATATATATTTAGCAAATGGAAGAGCAGATTATGTTTCAAGTATGGAAGAAAAAATAAGGGAAATAAATGACAAGGAAAAACAGTCATATAATGGGGCCTTGTTAGCTGAAAACAGGGGTGATGTACTGTCGCATTCAGATGTAGATATGTCAAGGGAAGCTTACTATCAGGCAAGGGAAACTTATCAGATTCTTGGAGATACTGTAAAGAGCCAGGAAATAGATACTAAAATACAGGAACTAAATTCAAGACAGATGGCAAAATTACAGACAGCAAATAATATGGTACAGGAAGGTTTAAACCAGATAACAGCAAATAATCCTTCAGAAGCTTTGACACTTTTGACGAAGGCAAGGACAATGTATCAGGAACTTAAAGACAGTAACAATGTGAATAATGTAGATAAATTTATAAACCAGACACAGGAGTTTATAAAATATGAAAGTGAAAAGGAAAAAGAGCTTATTCAGCAGTCGGAACAGTCAAAACTGGAAATTCAGTTAAAAGAAGAAGAAATAGAGCAGGAAAAAATAAAGAGGGAAAAAATATCAAGAGATATTGAAAGTGGAACTAATTTCGAAATACAGGGAGATCAAATGTATGTTCTGAAAAGGTATTCAGAAAGTATTTCAAAATATGAAGAAGCAAAGAGAATTTTTGAATCTTTAAAAAATGAAGGAAATTTTAATAACCAGCTAAAACTGGAATATTTAGAGAGAAAAATAAAAAAATCGGAAGTCTTCCTGTATGAAGAAGAAGGAGATAAGGAATCAAAAAATAAAAACTGGAAAGAAGCTGAGAAAAAATACGAACAGGCTAAAGAAAATATAAAATTAACAGATGTAAAGATAGAAGATGAACAGAGAATAGATAAGAAATTAAAGAAAATACAGAAAAAAACTAATAAAAAATGGTGGCAGTTTTGGAAATAGGAATAAAAATTGGGAGGAAAATTTGTGGAAAAGGAAAATAAGTACACCACCTTCTTTTTTGAAGAATATGAGAGAATGGCTGAAAAAAATACTTTTTCAGCTTTTCTTCCAAATAGGAATAAGGGGCTGTGGTGCATGTCAAGAGTTGATTCTTTAAAAAAGAATTTAGCTAAAATAGCAGTAGTAAAAGTAGTGGAGGAATATTTAAAAAATGACAGTTTTTCAGTAGAAAATACAAACAGATTTTTAAATGAAGCTATAAAGGAATTATGGAAAAATATGTCTGAAAATAGGAATGAGCTGGGAAATATATCAATTTTAACTGTTATGATAGAAGAAAATAAACTGATAGCAGGTAATGTAGGAAGAAATAAGTTAAAAATATTCAGAGAAAATAAAATATTTGAAGAATTAGATGGAGATAAAATAAAGGAAGTTATTCTAAAAGAAAATGATTATATTCTTATAGGAACAGAAATGTTCTGGGAACTGATAGATGAATATGAAATTTGTGAAATGCTGGAAAACTTTAAAGATAGAAAAACTGTTGAAGAAACTCTATCATTGAAGATAAAAAAGGAAGAAAAAGATAAAAAATCAGTTATTCCTTTTTTATCAATTTTTGTAGAAAATTTAAAAGATGAAGAGATATCAATTTCGTATGACAGGTATAGAAATGGAGAGTATAGAAATCCATTAGGCTTTTTAATGGTAATGATGATATTTCTATTCTTTTTTATGGCTACAGGAAAACAGATAACAGATTCTGAAAAAATAGGAAGTATAAAAACTAATTTAGAAATTACAGAGATTACTCCAATAAAATTACATGAAAGAAAACTTCTAAAACTAGAAAATAGCTTAGAGACAGAAAAAATAGATATAGAGAATTCTTCTGAAAATATAGATGTGGAAGAAATAGATAAAATAGAAGAAAATAATGATATAGAAATAGTTAAAAATAAAGGTCAGAAAAATATTAGTAAAAATTCCGGGAAAAAAATAAAAAATAGAAAGATAAAAAGAAATTTAAATATAGAAAGTCTGGAAAAGGAAATTCAGAAAAATTGGGAGATATTAGGAAGAGACAGTAATGGAAATAAAAAGATGGAAAAAGAACAGTTGTAAAAATATTCAGAAATGGAAAGGATAAAATTGAACAGGTTACCATTAAATTATAAATTGAAAAATAAATATAGGATAATAAAACATATAGCTGAAAGTAATTTTTCCAATATTTATATGGTGTTATATAATAACAGAAAATATATTGTAAAGGAATGTTTTCCTGTAAATATTGTTATAAGAGACGAGGATAACAAAGTGTTTACAGAAAAATATAAAAGTAAATTTAAAATGATAAAAAATGATTTCAGGAAGGAAGCAGAATTAATAAGGAAATTTAATGACGAAAATATAGTGAAGCTGATAGATTATTTTAAGGAAAATAATACAGAATATATGCTTCTGGAATATTGTAAAGGTTCAAGCCTGAAGCGGTATATTTTAGAAAATGAACTGACTGAAGAGGAAATTTTGGGAATATTTTTAAAAATCATAAAAGCATTAAAAAAAATACACGGGAAAAATGTAGTACATAGGGATTTAAAGCCTTCAAATATAATAGTGGATGTTAGTAACAACATAAAAATAATAGATTTTGGCTCAAGTAAAAACTTAAGTGAGGAAAATAGAGGATGTTTAAAATGGACTCCTGGCTATTCACCACTTGAAATGTATTCACAAAAAGCGGAAACTGATAAAAGAACAGATGTATACAGTTTGTGTGCATTACTATATTTTATGCTGAATAAATATAGACCTATGGATTCATTGGAAAGGTTTTATTATCCTGAACTGATTTATAAAGACTATGTAAGTAAGAAGATAAGAAGGGTAATTGAAAAGGGAATGAATATGGAAATAAGTAACAGATACGGGGATATAGAAGAAATGGAGAAAGAACTAATAAATTAAAAATTAGGGGGGAAAATGAGACTTTTTTATGAAGAAGAACTGAGAAGAAAATCATATTATGAAATGTACCAGATTGCAAAGGATGAAAAACTTGTAGAGGCATATGCTGATACTCCTGACAGGGAAGATTTGATAAATATACTTTTAAAATACAGAGGGGCAAAACCTGATTACTGTATTAATATTTATAATGAAAATGGATTGTCGTATTTGCAGGCTTTGTTTGACGACAAGCTACATACAAGAATACATCACGAAAATAAAATAAAAATACCTCATAAAATAATAATGTATAAGGAACTGAATTTGACAAGAGAAGATAATTATAAAATAATACTTCCTGATTATATAAGCAGTGCAAATGCTTTCCTAGTGAATGCAAATAATTATTTATGCGGTATTTTTCAGCTTGAAAAGGATTTACAATCTAAAGATTCTTATTATTTAGTGTCTGATAAGAAATTTTTCAGAGTGGAAAATTTGAAAAATAATAAATTTTCACTATTGTTTTTTAAGGAGCCTGAATTAAAATTCATAAATAAATTTTATAATATAAAAAATGAGAATGAATTACCTACATATCCATATAAACTTGATTATTATAAAGTTGATATTGAAAATTTTGAAGTAAGGGAACTTGAAGAAACAAGTACAGTTTTATGTATAGATTTTGGAACAACAAATACAGCATTGGGAGCATATCTGGATAGCAACTATGTAAAAAATCTTCCTACAAATGATATATTAAATGGCAGTATAAAATTAAATGAAATAAACTATGTGAAGTTTAATGATGGAGAAAGAAACAGCAGGGAAATAATTCCTACACTGGCTTATGTAGATGACTGCAGTAATTCAGAAAATATAAAATATTCATTTGGATATGATGTAGTGAGAAAACTTGAAATGAATGATTATATAGTAAATGGGACACTTTTTTATGGTCTTAAGAGATGGGTTCATAATCATGAAGATGAAGAAAAAATTGTTGACGGATTTGGAAATACGGCATATGTAAAAAGAAAGGAAATAATAAAGGCATATTTAAAATATGTAGTGGAGAGGGCAGAATATACTTTTAAATGCAAATTTAAAAAAATTCATGCTTCAAGTCCTGTAAGACTTAAGGAGCAGTTTCTTGATATGTTTCAGGAAATTTTTACAAAGGAGACAGGAGGAGAAAAAGTATATGAATATGAAATAATAAGGAAAAATGCTATGGATGAAGCAATTGCAGTGCTTTATAATACAATAGAAAATCAGATAAAAAAAGGAAAATATAGTGAAAATAGAGAATATAGTGCACTAATAATAGACTGTGGTGGAGGAACCACAGATCTTGCCGCGTGTAAATATAAGATAGAAAATGGAAGGATATCCTATCATCTCGATATAAAAACAAGTTTTGAAAATGGTGATGAAAATTTTGGAGGGAATAATCTTACATATAGAATAATGCAATATCTGAAAATAATTTTTGCAGCTAAGTACTCTGAAAATAGGACAGTACCCATAGATGAACTTATAAAATATGATAATGATATGATTTATAAAGTTATTGATGAATACGGGACAGAAAAAATATTCGAAAAAATGGATGAGGAATATGAAAAATGTGAAAAAATTATACCGACAAGATTTGCAAAATTTGAGAATAAAATGAGTGAAGAATATAGAAAAATAAGAAATAATTTCTATATGTTATGGGAAGCGGCTGAAAATATGAAAAAGGAATTTTTTACAGTAGACAGCAGATTGAGGACAAAATTTGATGTACCTAAAATATATGAAAAAGTAAATGACTTGCATATAACCCAGTTAAAATCATGGAAATTACATATAGTGCAGAAAGGAATTTTTAGGACAGTAACAGATTATCCTGAAGAAGTATTTACAATAAAGGAAATAGAAAAAATTGTAAAATCAGATATATATGGAATGTTAAGAAAATTTTTGAATACCTATTATAATGAAGGACTGTTATTTGAATATTCTTTAATAAAATTGAGCGGTCAATCTACGAAGATAAACACCTTTCAGGAAGTACTGAAGGAATTCGTTCCAGGAAAAATGATAGAATACAAGGAGTTAAGCCATAGGGATGACTATGAACTGAAACTTAACTGTCTTGACGGAGCTATAAAATATCTTGATTATAAGAGATTTGGCCATATGGACGTTAATATTGAAAATGAAGTTCCTTTAGTGCCTTATTCAGTGAAAGTGGAAAAATATAATGGAGAAAAATTTGTAATATTACAGACTTCAAGAAAGGCAGATATTCTTGTGGGATATATAGATAAATCAATATCAGCGATGGAACTTAAGATATATTTGCATAATGCTGAAGATGAGCTGAAAAAAGAAATGATTTATAAAAATGAATCAGACTATGTAGAAGAGGATGCAGAAGAAATAATGCCAAAATTTGAAGGAATAATAACACAAAATGATACAGATACAATACAAAATGACACAGTAAGATTTTTTATTTATACAGATATGAATAACTGGGGATTTTTTGTATGCCCTGTTCAAAGGAAGAATGACCAGTTATATCTGGGAAAAAGACAGTATTTTCCATATGAGGATAATTTAAATGAAGTATCATATTTTGACGGGGAACATTAATTATGAAAAATAGTAAAGAAAGTATTATATGGTTACTGCCTTCTATATTCATTCTTATAGTTTTACTAATGATAGGTACCTGCACCCCAAGAATAAATGAAAAATTTTTAGTGGAAAAGGTAAGGAGGGAAAATCTTGAGATATTTGAAAAAATGAGGGGAAAAGCTGAAGCAAAAGATTTAATAGCTATTGGAATTGATATTCAGATGGGAATTGATGAAATATATTTTAAAGAAGGGGATAAAGTAAAAAAAGGAGATGTAATAATAAAATTCAGTGATTATAAACAAAAAAATGTGGATAATCAAATGAAAGATAAAAAAAGAATTCTGGCAGAAAAGAAATCACACCTTAGATTTCTGGAAGAAGAGTATAAACTTGGAATGGATGTTAAAAATCAGTTACAGCAGATAAAAGGAGAAATAAAGGCTATTGAAGATGACCTAAATACAATTGTGGAGAATGATGCCCTGATTCAGAGAAATGTAGTCAGTCCTGTAGATGGCTATATAGTAAAAATTAATGCTGTAAAAGGAGGAACAAACAGCAAAAATCTTCCGATTGTTTTATTAGTAAAAAATCGTGATTTGAAAATAGTAAGTGATCCTGTGAAATTATCTAGAAGTGAATATCTGAATATAGGAAGTAAGGCAGAAGTAGAAAATATAATAGAAAAAGAGGGGAAAATTCCAGCAACACTTTATAAAATAAATGATACAGGAGTAAAAGAGTTTAAAACTTTAGAATTTTTAGTAAATTCAGGGAAAGATTTTAAGTTAAACGAAACATTTGATATATACCTGTATTACCAGAAGAGGGAAAATGTACTTACAGTTCCGGTAAGTTCAGTAGTTCAGAAGAAAAAAGGAAATGAAAATAAATTTTTTATTTATTTGATTAATGGTGAAAATATAGTTACTGAAAAGGAAATATACTTAGGTATAAGTAATGGAGAAAGGATAGAAATATACGGAAAAGATATAAAAGAAGGGCTGGAAATAATAGAAAATCCAAATAATAAGCTTCGAAATAACATAATTGTAAAAAGAAGAAGTTTACAGGAGGAAAAACGGGAAAAAGAAGAAAAATTGAAAAAGTTAAAGAGTGAAAACAACAGGAAAGAAAAAGAGATAGAAAAAAACAAAAGGGAAATAATAATGCTGGAAAAAGGGGAAGGAAAATGATAAATGGTGCAGAAATTAGGATTATAGGGAAAAAATCACAATATGATATAGAAAAAATAGCAGGTTTTATAATAATTTTTATACTGCTATTTTCTATATTTTTTCAGATAAATCAGATAATTAGTATAAATAGTGGATATTTTGAGGAAGAAATAACAGAAAATATAGAAGAAAAATTAATGAACGCTGTTAATATTGAAGAAAAAAAATTATCTGAAATTAAAGCAGAAGAAATAGCTAAAGATGAAAAAATAAATAAGATAGAAAAGGTGCAGGAAATAATAAAAATAACAGGAGAAGAAATTGCAGGCAGTAAAGGAAATAGAATAATCAAAATAAAAGATACTCCTGAATATGCCAATATTATTACAGAATTGAGAAATACTAATGAGCTTAATAAAAAAAATTATAAAAGCAGTGTAAAAAAAGATATAAGTGAAAATATAAAAGGAAAGAATATTCTAGATAATCATGAAGTTCAAGGAATTCAGAATATTCAGAGTGAAAATATTAACAATAAAAATTTTGGGAAAATTTTGTGGCCTGTAAAATCTGGAAGAATAACAAGTAAATTTGGAAATAGAAATCATCCTATCCTAAAATCAGTAAAATTTCATAGGGGAGTGGATATTGCCGTATCATTAGGAACTCCTGTATATGCTGGAATAAGAGGGATAGTAACTTTTGCCGGAAAAAGAGGTAATTATGGAAATCTTGTAGAAATTGAAGGAAGTGACGGAATAAAAGTGCGGTATGCCCACTTAAGTAAAATAGATGTTGTTGCAGGCCAAAGAGTTTCAGATGGAGAAAAGGTGGCAGAAACTGGAAATACAGGAATGTCAACAGGACCTCATCTGCATTATGAAATTATTGTAGACGATAGTCCTGTAAATCCATTGAATTTTCATGATTAAAGTTGGAAGTATAAAATTTATACAAAATCTATAAGAACTTCCATTTTACCGTCTTCTGTGACAAAAAGACCTGTTACGGCTATTCCAGGTAAGTGCTCATGAATCATGGTAACAGATTTTTTTATATACCCCTTCTGTGTTTCATCATCAGTTGGACAACCTGCACAGTCACTGTGACCAGCAACGAAAATATGGTCAGATTTATGTTTATTTATTGAAATAAGTACAATTTTATCCTCCACAGATTTTAGATAGTCATCATAGACAATTTTGTTGACAGGGCCTGCATCGGTAATGGTATCTACGTATTCGTAACGATAATTTTCCCTGATATATTCATTGATTATGTGTATAAATCTCCCGTCCATGCAACAAATTAAAGTACAGAACATAGTTAAACCTCCTAGTTTATTTTAATTTTACTTTTTAGCATAATTGATTTTATCATTTTTGATTAATTTACTATCCAAAGTATACCACAATAGAATAGAGTTTCTCAAGTTGTAAAGGTATCGAATATATGGTACAATAAAATAGCTTTACTTATAAAATAGATATAGATAGCCGAAAGGAAAATGGTGAAAAAAATGGATGAAATAGTAAAAAAAATAAATGAATTTACAAAGTTATCAAAAGAGAGGGAATTAACAGAAGAAGAAAAAAAAGAAAGAGAAAAATATAGAAGACTTTACATTGACAAATTCAAGGAAAGTCTTAAAGGTCATTTAGATAATATAAAGATTGTAAAAGTGGATGATGAAGGAAATCCTGTAGATGATGACGGGAATATAATTCCAGCAGAGGCATAATTTTCTATTTGTTTCAAGAAAATAGACAAAAGCTTAAAGTAGAAAATTATAATTAATTATAATAATTGAAAGTTAATATTGGAAATAACAAAGGTGGAAAAATGAAATATAAATTAGTTTTATTCGATCTGGACGGGACATTGACAGATACTTTGGAAGCTATTGCAAAATCTGTAAATTCTGCATTCGAGGAATTAAATTTAAAAACATACTCACTTACAGAATGTAGTAGATTAATTGGAAATGGAATTGCAGGAATTGCAGATAAAGTTTTTGCTATGGAAAAATATGATGAGAACACTGTGAGCCCCGAAATGATGAAGGAAATACTCAGAAAACATTATAGGAAACACTATAACTACAATGTGAAACTGTACGAAGGAATTGCAAATTTACTGGATTTTCTGGAAGAAAACGACATAAAGGCGGGGATTGTGACAAATAAGGATCATGGACTGGCATTAGATACAGTTGAAAAAAATCTTTCAAAATGGAAATTTGTTGATATAATAGGAGCTTCCGACAAAGAGCACCCTAGAAAACCCTCTTCTTATGGAGTTGATAAAATTTCTGAAGAAACTGGTATTAGGAAAGAGGAAATACTATATGTTGGAGATATGGATGTCGATGTACAGACAGCAAAAAATTCAGGAGTTGATGTAGTTTACTGTAAATGGGGATTTGGTACTTTAAAAGGTGAAGAAAATATTCCTGAAGACATAAAAGTTGATACAGTTAATGAACTGATTGAAAAAATAAAAGCATAAAAAGTGAAAATACTTTAAAAAATCTTAAATTTTTGTATTTGAATTCTTGTAGGAGAAAAATTAAATGGAAGAGATTGAAAAAGTAATAAGAAATTTTGAAAATACTGAATATTTTGGATATATATTTTATATTGAGTATGATGGGAGAAAATTCAGTTCCTTTGATGAAAATCCGAATGAAAAAAGCATAAAATCTGAATTTAGAAAGTTACTCGAAAAAAATGATATAAATTTTTTTAAGGGAATTCAGCAGGCGGGAAGAACAGATAAGGATGTAAGTGCGAAGGAAAATCTGCTTTATATTAATTCAAAGCATTATATAGAATTTGAAAAGCTTGAATATAAGGAAGCAGATGGTCTGAGGATACTAAAAATTGAAAAAACTCTTCCATTTTTAGAATTTCCTGAATTAATAGCAAGAAGACATTATATTTATGAGTATCCGGAAAAACTTATAAAAAATACCGATGAAAAAATAAATTTAAACTGCATGGAGTTGTCAGGAAAAAAAGACTTTAAGAAATTTACATCAAAAAAAGGTGAAAAGCTTAAAAATCATGTGAGGGAAATCGAAGTTGAGTATAAGGAAGGAAAACTTTATTTTACTGGAGATGGGTTTCTTCCGCAACAAGTGCGGATAATGAGTAATTTTATTTTAAATGGGAATATGAAACCTTTGCCTGGAGAGTATTTGACATTAGTAAAGGTGGATTTTTCAGATGAACTGGAAAAAATGATTTTAAAAAATGGAGATATTGAAGAAATAATTGAAGATGTAGAAAAAATAGAAAAGAATCATTATTTCTCTGTTTTTTATGTGAATAAAGGAAATAAAGGCAGATTAATTGGGAAAAAAGGAAAAAATATAAAAAATTTGAAAAAATTATATGGAAATATAGTCGTTAAAGAAAAAAAATAAATAAAATCTAAGAATGTTAATGTATAATGAAATGAGGAAAATATGTATATTGTAAGAAAAGGCATCGAGTACTTTTTTCCAAAGATTGATGAAAATTTTATGAATAAAGTTATTGAAATACTTGATTCTGATGAAAAAAAGATATTTTTAGAAATGGACAGATACGATAAGTTTCATTCACTGGAAGTGTATAAAAAATTAAGTGAAACGACTTTAAAGAATGAAATTATATATTTGAAGCTTGCACTTCTTCATGATTGTGGGAAGGGAAAAACTTCAATGATAACGAGAGTTCTACATAAATTTAAAATAAAGACACCATTGAGGGAACATGCTGAAAGAGGATATGAAAAAATAAAGAATATAGACACTGAACTTGCATTATTAATAAGAAATCATCATAACAGAAATTATTCAGAAAAAATGAGTATTTTCCAGAAGTGTGATGATGAAAGCTAAGTTTAAAAATCTATAATGATATGTTGGATTAATGGATAAAATAACCTTGAAATGTAAATTAAAAAGATAAATGGCGAGGAAAAAATTAGAATGGAATCAAAATTAATAATAGATGTTTCTGATGAAGAAACGGGAGAGAGAATTGACAGTTTTTTATCAGGAAAGACAGAATTTACAAGGACGAGAATACAGCAGCTGATAAAAGATAAGAATATAACAGTAAATGGGAAAGCAACAAAGTCTTCATATAAAATTGAAGAAAATGATGAAATTGTAATTGAAGTTCCTGAAGCTGAAACAACGGAAATTAAGCCTGAAAATATAAAAATTGATATTGTTTATGAAGATTCTGATATAGCTGTGATTAATAAGCAGGCGGGACTGGTTGTTCATCCTGCGCATGGTCATTATTCAGGAACGCTTGTAAATGCTATTTTATATCATATAAAAGATTTATCAGGTATAAATGGGGAAATAAGGCCAGGTATAGTCCACAGGCTGGATAAGGACACAAGTGGCCTTATTGTAATTGCGAAAAATGATAAAGTTCATACTACACTCACAGAAATGTTTCAGGAAAAGAAAATTAGGAAAACATATCTGGCAATATTAAAGGGAAAACTCAATAAAAGTGAAGGCAAAATTGTCACTCAAATAGGAAGAGATAAAAATGACAGAAAGAAAATGACTGTTATTGATGACATTACAAAGGGAAAAAATGCAATAACAAATTATAAAGTAGTTTCCCAGAATAATTTATTTACGCTTGTAAAGGTAAATATTGAAACAGGGAGAACACATCAGATAAGGGTTCATATGAGGCATCTTGGATATCCAATATTGGGAGATAGTGTATATGGAAGAAAAGATAATGAAAAAAGACAGATGCTTCACGCATACAAGCTTGAATTTTTACATCCTGTAACAGGACACCAAATGGAATTTACAGGAGAAATACCGGAAGATTTTCAAAAGGCATTAAAAAAATCAGATTTGAAAATAGATGAAATAATAGGTTAATGAATGGAAGATAAAATGAATAATTTAAGGGAATTTGATGAAACATATGAAGGAACAGTGTTAGGTGTAGATGAGGCGGGAAGAGGGCCTCTTGCCGGAGCAGTGGTAGCTGGAGCTGTTATAATTCCTGAATATTTTTCTGAACTTGATGGAATAAATGATTCAAAGAAACTGACAGAGAAAAAAAGGGAAAAACTTTTTGAAATTATAATGGAAAAATGCATAGTTGGAATAGGGATTTCTGATGAAAAGGAAATTGACGAAGTAAATATACTGAATGCAACTTTTTCCGCAATGAGAAAGGCAATCAGCCAGGTGACTAAAAAAGCTGAATTTGATGTGGTTCTAGTGGATGGAAACCATAAAATAAAAGGGTATAGCGGAAAACAGGAAGAAGTAATAAAAGGAGATGCAAAATCATTGTCTATTGCGGCGGCATCAATTGTGGCAAAAGTTACAAGGGACAGAATGATGCTGGAAGTAGATAAAGAGTTTCCTGAATATGGCTTTGCAAAGCACAAAGGATATGGAACGAAATTACATAGGGAAATATTGCTTGAAAAGGGACCTTGTAAATATCACCGTAAATCTTTTCTAAAAAAGATATTAGGTGATGAAAGTCAGGATAAAATCTCTGAAGGAAAAAATAATAAAGGGAAATTAGAAAAAAAGGTGGATAAAAACAGGGGGTTAAAACTATTTTGATGAAAAAGAAAAGGGAAATAGGGTTTGAATTTGAGAAACTGGCAAAAAAGTATCTGATTGAAAAGGGAATGAGATATATCGAGAGTAACTTTTATACAAGGTATGGAGAAATAGATCTTATTTTTACTGATAAAGATGAAAAGATACTTGTATTTGTAGAAGTGAGATATAGAAAAAATAATGAATTTGGTGAGCCATTAGAAACAATTAATGAAAAAAAACAGGAAAAAATAGTAATTTCTTCACAGATATATATTAAAAATAAAAAATGGAAACAAGATATAAGATATGATGTCATAGGAATAAAGAAAGATAAATTAGGAAATAATAAAATAAACTGGATAAAAAATGCATTTTGAGGTGAGAAAAAATGAAAAATCATGAAAAATGTTTAAAATGTGGCTCAACCTCATGTGAGGTAAAGTCAATTGCGTTGCCTACTAAAAAATTGACTGGAGCAAAAATTTCTCTTGATACATTTTATTTAAAAATATGTCAGAATTGCGGTTATACCGAAATGTACTCGGCAAAAGTCATTGAGAAAGTCAAAAACCCAATTAAAAATTACTAGTAAAAAAATAGAGGATAAAGTTGATAAGGTAATTTCAACTTTTAAAGGAATTCTATTTAAAAATAAGGACATAATTTCAGGGAGGGAGTTAGTCGGGGGTGGCATAGTATCAGAAGAAACAGAAAGTAGGCTTTTAAATTTAAAGAAATTGAGGAAATTAAATAATATTTACTATATCTGGGACTATAATGAAGAGTTTAAGAAACTGATTTTTTCCTATAAGTATAATAGAAAGAAAAGTCTTGCAAAATTAATAGCAAGATTGATAGAGGAAGAATTTGAATATATTATTCAGAAGGAAAAAATAGATTTTATAGTAAGTGTTCCAATAAATAAAAAGAGGGAAAGTGAGAGGGGATACAATCAGGTTGATGAAATTCTGAAACAGCTGAATGTAAATTATGTGGAAATAAAGAGAGTAAAAAATACAGAAAAAATGCATAAGCTGTTAAATGAAAAACTGAGGGAAGAAAATATCAGAGGAAGTTTCAAAATAGAAAGTGACTTTGATTTTAAAAATAAGAAAATACTTTTAGTTGATGATATAATTACAACAGGAGCAACACTTAGGGAAATAAAAAACAGTATTTTAGATGATATTGACAGGAAAGTTTTTAATAATTCAAGGAATCGTAAAATTGCTGAAGCGGGAAGAGAAAAAAAAGAAAATAGAAAAACTGAAATTACAGTTTTTTGTCTGGCGGCAGCAAGAGAAATTAAGATGAATAAAGGAGAAGTATGAATTCTTTAAAATTAAAATTAGTAATATTGGCATGTATAATAATGTCTACGGCAAATTCCTTTACTAATACCAATAATAGTACAAAAGGTGACAAGAAATCAGTTGAAATTCAAAAAACATTATCGGATAAAACAGAAGATGGCAATGATAAAAAGGAAGCTGAAACGGAAGAAAGTGCTGAAGAAGAGATAAAAAGTCCTACAAAATACAGCCAGAGGGATGATAACATCATTGATATAAATTCACTGGTTCATGAGGAAACACCTGATTACAGAATTGTTAATGGAAATAATGTAAGACTGATATTGAAAACAAAAAATAACGACGTTTATTCTGCACAGGTTGTATACAGCGGTGGAGAAAAAATGATGAGAAGCATTGGAAATTATGGAGGAAATGAAATATTTGTTGCTGAAATTCCAAATAATGTAAGAGGATATTACTTTAAATTGGTTGACGGTAAAGTAAAATATTTTTATGGGAAAAATACAACAACTTCAGAAAATAGTGTGCTGAAATTTCAATACCAAAAATCAGATAAGCTGACATATATCCCAGACTGGGCAAGAGGGTCAGTAGGATATCAGATATATATAGATTCCTTTAGAAATGGTAATGTGGATAATGATCCTATTTTCAATGAATTTGGAACAGATGATTTTGCTCAGCCTGAAGGGGAAATACGTTCAGGTACTCCAAAAAAAGACCTTGTTGCTGCAGAATGGGGAACAACGCCATATCCTTTTTCTGTAAATGAATGGAATGGAAATTATGAAACTAAAAATGAATGGGAAGAAGATGCACTGAATGATGTTCAGAATTATACGAGATACTATGGTGGAGATCTTCAGGGAATTAAGGAAAAACTTGATTATTTGAAGGAACTTGGAGTGGAATATATTATAATTTCCTCCCCATTTTATTCCCTTTCAAATCACAAGTATGACACGATATACTTTAATCATGTAGATCCTTATTTTGGATATATAGAACAGACTGGTACAAATAAAGGACTGGATATAAAAGGGAAAGTGCATAATAACAATGGAGACAAGGAATTGAACCTTCTGATTTATAATCCTGCTGCTAAAGAAAATCTTCTGAAAGAAAATTTAACTGATCCAACGACATGGGTATGGACAGATTCTGACCTGGAATTTGCCAGTCTTATAAAGGAAGCTCATAAAAAAGGTTTGAAGGTTGTTATGGAAGTGGCTCCAGATACAGTTTCAACAAAGTTTTTTGCCAGAATGAATCCAGATTATAAAAAATGGTATAAGGATGGGGAAAATACAAAACTTGATTTGTCTTCAAAGGCAGCAAGGGAATATGTTGAAAATTCATTGAAAAAATGGGTTCTGGGACCTGATGAAACATTTAAGGAAAATGTTTATGATGACGGAATTGACGGTATAAGATATGTTTATTATGATAGCAAAAATAAGCCACATATTGTTGAAATAACGGAAAATTTGAAAAAGTTTAAAAAAGATCTTTTAATAGTGGGAGAATTTTCCAGAAAGTTTGCTGATGATATAGATGCTGGACTTTATGACAGTGGAACAGACTATAATATTGTAAATAATATGATAAAATATACAATAAACAGTAATTCAAATTATAGAATTGGAAGTGTAGAATTTGCCAGCAAAATGAATGAAATTTATAATAAATACTCAAACGAAAGATTTAATCTGACACAGGTTTATATTGATTCGCTTGATACAGATAGAATTTTCAGTGGAATTATAAATCCAAACAGGGTTTTTGACAGAAACAATCAGTCAAATCAGGGATATTTAAATATAAGACCAGATTTATATGACGGAAATGCAATAAGTAAACTTAAGAGAATAATTGCTGTTCAGTTGACAATGCCTGCTACTCCGGTAATATATTACGGAGATGAAAAAGGAATGTGGGGGTCAGATTCTCCTAGAAATAGAAAACCGATGTTATGGGATGATTATGCACCTTACGAAGATGAAACTGACGATTTAAGTAAATATGATATTAACACGCTGAGAAATCTTCCGCCTGAAATTGTTCAGATAAATGAAGTTCAGAAAACAGTTTCTTATCCTGTTAAGGAAAATGCTGAAATTGAGAATTTTTATAGAACATTGTTAAGGGTAAGAAGTGAAAATAAGGAATTGTTTAAAAATGGAAAATTCAGAGTTCTTGAAGTATACAATGATCCTAAAATTAAAGGAAGAATTGATGCTGAAACACAGCAATATCTGAATGAGGAAAAAAGAAAGGCTAAAACATATCAGAATAAAGATATAAATCCACAATGGCCTAACACTGATTTTATTTCATATGAAGTAGCTTATGGAAATAAGTCTATGATTGTCATAATAAATAATTCGGGAGACTCTTATTCAGTAAGTCTTCAAGTTCCAAAACTTTTTGGATTCTATGAAAATCAGTTGAACAAAAAGGAAGTTTACTCAATTTCTGATAAGAAAATAAGTGTTATATTGAAACCAAATGAAGTAAAAGTTCTGTATAGTAATGATAAGAATATTTTTGATTCATTTAAAAAGTAGATGAATTATACAATGAGGAAAAAATAATTGCGAAATATTAAAATATACAAGGGAGCTGTTTCAAAATGAAAAAATAGAGATGAAATATATGAGAAATAAAATTATTTAATAAAATTTTCTAATATAATTTTTCATATTATCTTTTAAATTTTCTTTTGAAACAGTTTTTTTATACAAAGGTAAGAAAAGGGAGAATTCAGTTGGATAATGAGGAAAAAATTATTTAATGCATATTAAAATTATATTTACATAAGAAATATCAAAAAATATAAATAGAATAAGGAGAAAAAATGGAAAATAAAGGGTCAAATGAGATGATGCAAAGAGCAGAACTGCATAGAAAAATATGGTCAATTGCTGATAATGTACGTGGAGCGGTGGATGGCTGGGATTTTAAGCAATATATTTTAGGAATTTTATTCTACAGATTTATTTCTGAGAACATGGTGGAATTTTTCAACAAAGCAGAACATGAAGCGGGAGATTTAGAATTTAATTATGAAGATATTTCTGATGAAGAAGCAGAAGAGGATTTTAGACCTAATACAGTAGAGGATAAAGGATTCTTTATTTTACCAAGTCAGCTATTTCAGAATGTCGTAAAAACAGCGAGAAGTAATGAAAATTTAAATACTGATTTAGCTAATATTTTTAAATCCATTGAAGCAAGTGCTATTGGTTTTGAATCGGAAAATGATATTAAAGGATTATTTGAAGATGTCGATACTACCAGTAACCGACTAGGCGGAACAGTAGCAGAAAAGAATACAAGATTAGCAGATATTTTAACAGGAATTTCAGAAATTAATTTTGGAAGTTTTCAGCATAATGATATAGATGCTTTTGGAGATGCATATGAATATCTGATTTCAAATTATGCCAGTAATGCGGGAAAATCTGGAGGAGAATTTTTTACACCACAAACAGTTTCCAAGCTTTTAGCGAGACTTGTAATGGAAGGAAAAGAAAATATTAATAAAGTATATGACCCAACATGTGGAAGTGGTTCATTGCTACTTCAAATGAAAAAGCAGTTTGAGGAACATATTATTGATGAGGGATTTTTTGGTCAGGAAATAAACATGACTAACTTTAACCTGGCTCGTATGAATATGTTTCTACATAATGTAAACTATAATAATTTTTCAATAAAACGTGGAGACACCTTACTTAATCCATTACATAATGATGAAAAACCGTTTGATGCAATTGTTTCCAATCCTCCATATTCTATTAAATGGATAGGAGACGAAGATCCGACACTTATCAATGATGTACGTTTTGCACCTGCAGGAAAACTTGCACCAAAATCTTATGCAGATTATGCGTTTATAATGCACTCTCTGAGTTATCTGTCAAGTAAAGGACGGGCAGCAATAGTATGTTTTCCTGGTATTTTCTATCGTAAAGGAGCAGAAAGAACTATTCGTAAATATTTAGTGGATAATAACTTTGTAGATTGTGTGATACAGTTACCAGAAAATCTATTTTTTGGAATATCTATTGCAACTTGTATTTTAGTAATGGCAAAGAATAAGACAGAAAATAAGACACTTTTTATAGATGCAAGCAAGGAATTTAAAAAAGAGACAAATAATAATGTTTTAAATCCTGAAAATATTGAAACGATAGTTAAGGAATTTAAGGAAAGAGCAGATGTAGAATATTTTGCAAGATTGGTTGACAACAGTGAAATTATGGAAAATGACTACAATCTGTCAGTTTCTACATATGTTGAGAAAGAAGATACACGTGAGATAATTGATATTAAAGTATTAAATAAAGAAATAGAAGAAACAGTAAAAAGAATAGATGAATTAAGAGCTTCTATAAATGAGATAGTAAAGGAGCTTGAAAATGAGTAATGATATGATTATTTATAATACAGAAGATGGAAAGTCAAAGATAAGCCTAAAATTGGAAAAAGGAACAGTATGGCTGAATCAGATGGAAAAGTAACTGTCAACTATTAGTTGATTATTACTCGATATGGTGCAATTAAAGGAAAAATTCAAACAAAAAAGGTAATAAAATCAAGATTTGTTATAAAAAATTAATATAACTAATCTCGAGAAAAAAATGTTAATCTCGAGATAAAAAAACTAGAAAAATATAGTAAGTACCAAAAAAGTAATAAAATCAAGGTTTGTTATAAAAAATTAATATAATTAATCTCGAGAAAAACTACATATTGCAATAAAATGAGGAAAAATATTATGAATAAACTAAAAAAATTAATAAAAAAAATCTGTTCTGATGGAGTTGGGTGGGGGACGTTGGAGAAAATAGGAGAATTTTATAGTGGAATAACAGAAAAAAGAAAAGAAGATTTTCAAAATGGAAATAAAGTATAAATGTTTACAATAATTTATCGTTAAAAATTGATGTTGAAGATAGAGTTAAAATCTATGAAAATTAAAAATAAAGAAATCTTTAATATGAAGACATTATTTTTTCAGGTTTGTCATAAAAGTTGAATGGGTGTACGATAAGTTCGTTAGTTACAGAAAATCTACTAGAAAATTTATATTTACTAATGAAAGATTTAAGGATTTATCCTCAGTTGCAAAAATTTTCTATTCTTATCTTTTTTGAATGAACAAACTGGTTATATAGAAATAAATTGGTTGATGCTTTGAACACTAAGCTCCGATAAATCTTTGCAACAAAAAGAGAAATGACGAATGCTATTTTAACAACAGATGATGACGTCATTATTTACGAACCTAAGAGAAGAATAGAGCAATCTCGTTAAATAGTTTAATGGTGAGATTATTAAGGTCAGTGCTGAGGGTTGATAGAAATACGAATAATGGGGATAATCTAGGTTTGTGTAAGTGGTCTTGCTGCAGAAGAAAAATCAAAGCCTACTGAGAAGAAAGAAGCTTCTAAAGACGTAGAGAGATAAAGACAGTTGACATGGTCTTCGGATTATACCAACTTTTTTAGTTGTGTAAGAATAGAAAATATGATATAATAAAATATATAATAAATACGACTTTACGAATATAATGTATAGGAGAAATGTATGAAACTAACGGGGATAGACAAAAAGTATTTAATAAACCTTATAGAATCAGGAGAGCAAATACCTGAGGACTATAAGTATTTACTGTTTCCAAATGTCCAGGAAGAGTATGAGCTTACATATGCAGGGAAAATGAGAAGAGAAGATATACTTGCAGGAGAGGATGGAACACTTCCCGTTCCACTACAATTGGAGCGTGTATTTAATGGAAAAGAACATCCAGCTTTTGAAGATGGATGGAAAAATATGATCGTCTTTGGAGATAATCTTCAGTTCTTGAAGACAATTAACGAAAATAAAGATCCGTTAATTAAAGATAAAGTTAAAGGCAAGGTAAAGCTAATCTATATAGACCCTCCTTTTGCAACTCAGGACGAATTTTTAACTAAAACAGGAAACAAAGCATATAGTGACAAAAAGAAAGGTTCAGAATTTCTAGAATTTATCCGTAGAAGGCTAATAGTTGCAAGAGAAATATTATCTGAAGATGGCGTGATTTTTGTCCATATAGATTATAGGTATAAATTTCATATAAAACAAATTATGGATGAAGTTTTTAATTTTAATTTTGTTAATGAAATTATTGTTAACAGAGTTAAGAAAAATATTAAAGAAAAAATATTTGTCAATAAAATGAATGAAGAGTTTGACACACTGTTGTTTTATTCTAAAAAGCAGGGGACAACATTTATTCCTCCAGTAAAAAAAGTTTTCAAAGCGGAGAATTGGCATAATTTTGAAGCAAGTGGATATAGAACAGATATGGATTATGACTTATTTGATGTTAAACCAAAAGCAGGTAATCATTGGCGATGGAAAGCAAGTAGAGCAGAAAAAGCTTCTAAAAATTACGAATTTTGGAAAGTGCATTTTTCTGATGAAGAAACAATAGGTGAATATTGGGAAAGAAATGGTCAGAAAATGGATTTTATTAGAAAAGGAACTAGTGGACAGCCAGAGTATTTTATCCCAGAAAAAGATAATGTCCTATGTAATAATGTTTGGAATGATATTCCTGCATATGAATTTAGCAATAATTATCCAACTGAAAAAAGTGAAAAAATGTTGCAACGAATTATTAATATGTGTACCAATGAAGGTGATCTTATTATGGATTTCTTCGGAGGTTCAGGAACAAGTATGGCTGTAGCAGAGAAACTTGGAAGGCGTTGGATAACTTGTGATTTAGGTAAATTATCTTATCTGACGATGCAGAAAAGACTTTTACAAATTCAAGACAGTAAATGCTTAGAAAGTAAAACTAAGTATAACAAGCCAGCAAGGTCATTCATTACTTGTAAGCTTGGAATGTATGATTTAGGAACAACATTAAATCTCGAATGGGATAAATACAAACACTTTGTATCTCAACTATTTGAATACGATGCTAAAGAAGTAAAAACATCTGGAATTCAATTTGATGGAGAAAAAAGAGGTTTCCCAGTAAAAGTTTTTAACTATATTGAACATAAGGACTCAGCAGTAGATTATAACTATATTTCTGAACTTCATAAAAATATAAAATCTAAAAGATATAGTAGAGTTTATATTGTTGCACCAGCAACAAGAGTTGATTTTATAGCTGATTATGAAGAATTAGATGATACAAGATATTACTTCTTAAAAGTACCGTATGAAATGATAGAAGAACTTCACAAAATACCATTTACAAAATCAAGACAGCCTAGAAGCAAAGACGATGTAAATGATATTGAGGAAATGAAAGGCTTTCAATTCATCTATACGCCAGAAGTTGAATGTGTATTTAAGAATGGGAAAAAAGATACTGTTCTTAGTGTTACAAAATTTGTAAGTGATCCACTTAATGGGTGTGAGATGGATAATTTTTCTACTTTATCCAGCATATTTGTTAATTATGACTATAATGGAAAAGAATTTTTGATGGATGATGTTAGATTTTGGAGCGAGATAGAAAGCGATAAAAAAGAAAATAAAGATACTAAGATAAATTATGATAATGAAAAGCCGACAAGTATCGAGTGGAAAATACCAACAAAATTATTGGGTAATAAGACGGTATTTATATTTACAGACATATATGGAAATGATGTAACAGTATCATTGTCAAAGGAGAAGTAGTATGGAAAATAAAATAGTATTTAATCAGAAAGATTTGATTCTTAAGGTTAATAAGAATTATGACAAATCTAAATTAAATTTAGACAAATGGGAAGCTTTTTTAGATGTCCTATGTGGTGATAGGGAGTATCAAAAAGAGGCTATAAGAGCTGCTATAATCTATCTTGCTTCTGGAATGTATAATTCGATAGAAGACATTGTTAAAGAGAATTATGCAAATAATTTAGAACTTAGTAAGAAATATAACAGAATTGAAGATTATTATTATAATCTTCAAATTAAAAACAAACTTTTTGCAAATATAGATTTAGCGACGGGAACTGGTAAATCATATGTTATATATGGAATAGCTCAAATATTATTGTCAGAGAAAATTATTAAGAGGGTTTTAGTATTATGCCCTTCCTTGACAATTGAAAAAGGATTAACAAAAAAATTTGAAGAGTTATCATCTGATGCGAACTTGAGAAATACAATTCCTGCCGAACTAGTAGGTTCATCACCAAGAATTATAAGTGCTGATTCAACAATTAGAGAAGGAGATATTTGTGTTGAGAACATTCATGCTGTGTATGAAACGACAGGCTCATCAATAAAAGACAGCTTTAAGAGTGGAGGAGACGACACTTTAGTTTTAAATGATGAAGCTCACCATATTTTTAATAGTACTAATGAAAAAGATATTAAAAAGTGGAAAGAATTTCTGTTAAATAAAGACTATGATTTTAGATATATTCTTGGATTTACAGGAACAGCTTATATAGATGACGAATATTTTAATGATGTAATTTATAGATATTCATTGAGGAGTGCTATCGATGATAAAATAGTAAAAACGATTGATTATGTACAAACGGATGATGTTTCTAGTGATAGGGAATATAAATTTCAAAAGATAAGAAAGAATCATGAAAATAATAAAAAGAAATATCCAAATGTAAAGCCTCTGTCTATTTTAATTACTAAAGATATAAGAAGTGCAAAAAATCTCTATGAAGATTTTATAGATTTCTTGTCTGAATTTGAAAATGTTGATAGAGAAATAGTTGAAAGGAAAGTTTTAATTGTTACATCTGATACAAAGCATAAAGCTAATGTAAGTATGTTGGAGTATGTTGATAGTAAAGATAATTCATTTGAATGGATTATCTCTGTTAGTATGCTGACAGAAGGTTGGGATGTAAAGAATGTTTTTCAAATTGTTCCATGGGAAGATAGAGCTTTTAATTCAAAACTGTTAATATCCCAGATACTAGGAAGAGGTCTTAGAATTCCGCCAGAATATCAAAATCCTCAGCCTGCTGTTATAGTATTTAATCACGATAGTTGGAGTAAAAATATAAAATCTTTAGTAAACGAAGTCCTAGAGATAGAAACTAGAATTATAAGCACTGTCAAATATACTGGTGATAGAAATAAGTATAACTTTACAGTGAAAAATTTAGCTTATGATAAGGAAGAAAAAGAAGTAAATACAGAAGCGAAAGAGCTAAACTACACAAAATCTTGGGAGGATGGAATAAAACTTAAAAGCCAGATTTTATCTTCAACAAAAGAGACTGAATACGAAAATCTATTGACCGGTAGAATTAGGAACATTGAATATGATATAAAACTAAGAACAAAAACTATAGATGAGGTTTTAGATAAAATTTTCCGTGAATTCTTGCTTAGAGATCGGGAAACTAAAATACTTGGACTTGGGGATAATGTTGTATATTCTAAAGAGAATTTGCCACCAAGAGATAAAATAGAGGCGATTATTAGAAAGTCTATGGAAACCGCAGGTATAACAGGAGATGTTCTGATTGAAGATAATGCCAACGCTATTTTCACTGCTTTTTCAACTTTATTCAGGGCAAGGAGCAAGACAGTTAAAAATTCTATTAAATCAACAGAATTTATAGATGTAAATACATCTGAAATGAGGGATGAAACGAGAGGAATATCGTCATTTAGGTCAGACTCTATGCTTTTTTACACAGACGAATATAAAAAGGAAATGCCTACTGATGAGCAAAAAGCAATAATAGAGGCATTTGTTGAGGATGATTCATTTCCAAGGAGAGCTTACACGGAAATCAATCATAATGACTTTAAAACGCCGTTAAATACTGTTATAGCAACTGCAGAACCGGAGTATCAATTTCTAAAGAAATATCTTCTTAAAAATGAAAATGCTCAAAAAATACAAGCGTGGGTTAAATCAAGGGATATGGGATTTTATAGCATTGAATATTCCTATAAACAGCATTCGCACACTAAAGTAGGATCTTTTAATCCAGATTTTATTATTAAGCTTGCTAAAGAGGATGATACATATCTTTTTATAGAAATAAAAGATAATGGAGATAATTCTATAGAAAATAAAGGTAAGAATAAGGCTGCTAAGGAACATTTCAAACTATTGAATGAAAAACTTTCTATGAATGGTATTCAAGAAAAATATATATTTCATTTTTTAAGTCCTAATGATTATGAAATATTTTTTGAATATCTAAGGTCTGACAAACTAGATGCATTTGTTAGTGGGTTGGATAATTTGCTAGATGATAATGAAAATTATGAATTACAAGAATGGAAGTGATAGAATTGCGAATAAATAGAAAAATTATTGATTGCCAAGACCCGCTAGAATGCAGAAATATAAAAAGAAAATATGTAGTAATAGAATGTATAATAAATAAAAAAGACTCTGATTTTTCATATTGTATAAATAAAGCGTGGGACTTGGCAAAAAAAGTAAATCCCAAAAGGGCGAATGATTCTTTAAATGTAAGAGAAAAAAATGTCATAATCATTGATGCTTTGGGAGGAGTATTAGCTGAATATGGATGGTATAAATATATAAATAAAGAATTTGGCAAAATTGCTGAGTTTACAGATTTTAAAGATTCTTCAAGTCAAATAGATTTATTATTATCTAATAAAAAAACAATTGAAGTTAGATCTTCATTCCCAAGAAATGGGGTAAAGTTTGCTATATGTAATGAACGATATAATTTTAAAAATATTTGTAAGTATAACAATTTATACAAACCTTCAGAGATTGACAAAGATTTCTTTGCAGCTACCTTATTCAAAACAGCTAAGGAAAATTTGCTTATCGAAGAAGAGATAGTATTTTATTTAATTGGTGGTTCGACTAGAGAAATGATGATGGATAAAAGCATTTCTTATATAGAAAGTTTAACTGCAGAAGATGATTTAAATAAATTTAAAACAGATTATAAAGTTATTAAATTACTTAATGCGCTAGATATTTTGGGATTTGAGAAATATATAGAAAGTATGGGGTATAAAAAATTATCGAATTAAATATTAATAGATGTTTGTTATAACTCCATCTCCCTTCTCATATATTGCTCATAGTTTTTCCTGATTTTATATAGCTCGGACATCTCAGATTTTGATGAAGAATACTCTTGCATAAGGGTATTCTTTTTTTCGTTCAGTTTTTCAAGCTCCCCAAAAATCTGCTTAGAATTAGGCATTTTATAGTACGATTTTTTAAGGTCGGCAAGGGCTTTTTCGTATAAGATAATTTCTGCTCTATGCTCACTGGCAAAGGCTTTATCGGTAGGCTCTTTCTTATATGCCTGATAAATTTGGCGGTATTTCGTAACAGTATGGACTTGCTCCATAGTGGTGGAAAGGGTAGCAATCTTTTCATCAAGCACCTTTATTTCGTCCTGCAGATTTTGCCTTCTCATTGTTAGCGATGTCGATAATATTTCCAACACGTTTTTTAACGACGAATGTCTTTTGATTAGAGTTTTCTGAAATTCTTTTTTGAAAAACGTACAATGCTTGAAGTATTAACAAAATATTGTGTCTTTGACTCAAACAATACTCTTCTGATAATGAGACCTTATCAGATTGCAGCGACAGAACGTATTTTGTGGAAAATAGAATCCAGTTTTCAAAACAGAAAATCAGGAAAAATTGAAGCAGGAGGATTTATCTGGCATACAACAGGTTCAGGTAAGACTTTGACTTCCTTTAAGACTGCAAAACTTGCCACAGAGCTTGATTATATAGACAAAGTATTTTTTGTAGTTGACAGAAAAGATTTGGATTATCAGACAATGAAAGAATATCAGAAATTTCAGCCTGATAGTGTAAATGGAAGTAAGGATACAAAGGAACTTAAACGAAGTATAGAAAAACAGGATAATAAAATAGTTGTTACAACAATTCAGAAATTAAATGAATTTGTTAAGAAAAATCAAAATCACGAAATTTATGATAAACATTGTGTAATAATATATGATGAATGTCATCGTTCACAGTTTGGAGATGCACAAAAGAACATAAGAAAATCTTTCAAACATTATTATCAGTTTGGATTTACAGGAACACCTATTTTCCCAGAAAATGCTCTTGGAGTTGAAACAACAGCAGGAATTTTTGGGGCACAGCTTCACAGTTATGTTATAACGGATGCTATTCGGGATGAAAAAGTTTTGAAATTTAAAGTTGATTACAACAATATCAAACCTAAATTTAAATCTGCTGAAAGTGAAACTGACGAAAAAAAGATTAAAACAATTGAAAAGAAAATGCTTCTGCATCCTGAACGTATTTCAGAGATAACAGAATACATTTTAAAAGTATATAATACAAAAACTCATAGAAATGAACAGTATGATTTGAAACATAGACGATTAAATGGATTTAATGCAATGTTTGCAGTACAAAGTGTAGAAGCGGCAAAACTTTATTATGAAGAGTTTAAAAAACAGCAAAGGGATATTCCCGAAGAAAAAAGATTGAAAATAGCTACAATATATAGTTTTACTGCTAATGAAGAACAGAATGCAATAGGTGATATTCCAGATGAAAATTTTGAACCAGGTGCGATGGATTCAAGTTCTAAAGAATTTTTAGATAAAGTAATATCTGATTACAATGGATATTTTAAAACTAATTATTCTACAAACGGAAAGGAATTTCAGAACTATTATAAGGACTTATCCCAAAAGGTTAAGGATAAGGAAATTGATCTTTTAATTGTTGTAGGAATGTTCCTTACTGGATTTGATGCTCCAACTTTAAATACACTTTTTGTTGATAAAAATTTAAGATATCATGGTTTAATTCAGGCATTTTCCCGAACAAACCGTATTTTAAATAAAGTTAAGACATTTGGTAATATTGTATGTTTCAGAAATCTTGAAAAAGCTACTGAGGATGCGATAAAAACTTTTGGAGATGAAAACAGTGTTAATGTAATTTTGGAAAAAAGTTACGATGAATATATTAACGGATTCACAGATGAGGAAACAGGAAAATCAATGAAAGGATATGTTGATTTATGTAATGAAATAGTTGATAAGTTTCCAAATCCAGTAGAAATAGAACTTGATTCAGAGAAAAAGGAATTTGCAGAATTATTTGGAGAGCTACTTAAGTCAGAAAATATACTTAGAAATTTTGATGAATTTGAAAATTTTGAGAAAATAATATCAGATAGACAGATGCAGGATATGAAAAGTGTTTATGTGGATATTTGTGAAGATATAAGAAATGACAGAAAAAATAATGAAAATAAAAATGGAGAAGAAGAAATCGATTTTTCCGATGTTGAATTCCAGATTGATTTGCTGAAAACAGATGAAATAAATTTGGATTATATTCTATCACTGATTCTGAAAAAATCAAAAGAACATGATGATATTGAAACTTTAAAATATGAAATACGTAGAATTATTAGAACGAGTCTTGGAACAAGAGCTAAAGAAGATTTGGTCATGAATTTTATTAATAAAACGGATTTATCTGAAATAAAAAATAGCGGAGATATTCTTGAATCATTTTATAAATATGCAAATGAAGAAAAGAAAATAAAAATAGATGAATTAATAGAAAAAGAAAATTTAAAGAAGGATTCAGAACGTTTCATAGAAAAATCTATAAATAAAGGATTTGTTGACTATGCTGGTGCAGAGTTAGACAGTATACTGCCACCAACTTCACGTAGAAAGGGAGCAAGAGAGGCAAAAAAACATACGGTATTACAGAAAATAAGAAATATAGTGGAAATTTTCATAGGAATTTAAAACTAGAGCTATATTTATGGCACTAAAAAATTGTTGTCATAAATATAGCTCTTTTAATTACTATATAAGCAAATTATTTAAAAATTACATCGCTACGTAAATAATCAGTTTCAGTTACACCCATTCTGACATTTATAAGACAGGCAGCGGTAAAAAAATAATCTGAAAGTCTATTAATATATCTTAATCCCACTTCATTAACATGCTCTTCTATTTCAATCAGAGCGACTATTCTTCTCTCCAGTTTTCTTGTAAAAGTTCTTAATATGTGAAATTCTGCAGCAATTTTACTTCCTCCGGGAATAATGAAATGCTTAAGTTCAGGCAGCTGGGGAAGATATTCATCTATTCTGCTTTCAAGCCATTCTACATCTTTTTCTGTCTGTTTGTAAGGACGTAACCCTCCAGGAGTTGCCAAATCACTTCCACAATCAAATATATGATGCTGTATAATGATGCATTCTTTTCTAATATCAGATAATTCCGGATAATTTTCCATTTTTGCTACAACTGATCCAAGTAACGAGCACAACTCATCAGATGTTCCATATGTTTCAACTCTTATATGTGTTTTACTTACACGTTCACCACCGTATAATCTTGTATATCCCTTATCCCCGTATTTTGTATATATTTTCATAATAGACCTCCTATAAATTATTTTTAAATTATATCATATAAATAACTGAAAAATTATAAATAAAGTTAAAAAAATATTGAAAGAAAAATTAATTTATGCTATAATTAAAATAAAGTTAAGGGATGGGGTAAATAAAGGTATGGAGAAGGAAACGATAGCACTTGAAAAGGAACTGGCAGGTAAAACAATAAGGGAAAGTTTCTTTGAACTGAGAAAAGAAATAGATGAGAGATTTTCTGAAATAAAGGAAAAATATTTAAATAGCGTAATAAAATCAAAGAGAGATATTTTCATTGAAACAATACTTTCTGATAATGAAGAAGTATATAATTTCAGGGAAAGTTATCATCCTGTTATAGAAAAAAAGTATAGTGTAACAGATATAGAAGATGAATTTTATTTAAATGAAGTTTATGTAGATATTTCCTACAATCAACTGGAAGATATTGTCCAGGGAGAATATGAAGCATGGATAAATGTTGCCGGAGAAAATTACGGAATGAAAATTGTTTTTGAATATGACAGGAGATATGAGAAAAAAATTGAAAGATTGTATGAAGCTTTTAAACTGAACGGGAAAAAATGGCAGACTGTAAATATGGCACATTTTAAACGTATGCACAGAATAAAAGTTGTGGGATATGATTTCCAGATGACAAAGGAATTATATGAAAAAATAAAGGAAAATAGGGATGAGGCAGTGTATGAGTTTGGAATTTATGAGGAAAATATACTGTTTAACAAAACTTTGTTATGGAATATAGAAGAAAAGAAGATAATAAGTTCAATATTTGTAAGGCCTGTGAAAAATGATATTTCATTTGAATATGTAATAAAGAAAGATGAAAATGAAATACTTGTAGAAAATAATGGAACGGGAGATATACTGTGCTGCTATTCTGAAAATTTAAATGATCTTCATATAATAAGCAGGAAAAAACTGGAAAATATATGGAATGTATTCTCTATAAAATCTATCCAGGAATGTAGAAAAAATTTAATGATAAATTCAATAGAGCTGGAAAAAATGCCAGAATACTTTCTTTTTACAAATTTCAGGAAAGAAAGCTTTACAGATAGATTTAAAGAAAATACAGGAACAGAAAACAGGATAAACAGTAAAGTGGAGCTATATAAAGTTTTTTCAGATTATGAATTTATAAAGGAGAATTTTTCTCTTAAGGAAATAAATATAGGCAAGGATGTCCTGAAAAATATAGAAACCTATAATTGCAATGAATTTATAAAAAATGATTTTGAGTTATTTTTTTATAATGAAAAAATAAATCTGAATTTATTTGCTGAGTGTATTGAAAAAAGCAATTATACAGAAGATATGCTAAGTTTCATAGTAAGTGAAATACAGTTGAGGTTGCCGGAATACAGATGCAGGGGGTATCTGAATGATTAGAAGTAAGAAATCTGGTTATGAATATTTATGGGCAGGTTCAGGAAAAAATATAAAATTTATATCAGAAGAGGGATATTCTCCGTATTTGGAGATTAATGGGGATTTTCTGAATGAATTTAGGATGGAAAATGAAATAAAGGTAAATCCATTCATAAGATTTAATAGCATATTTTCAAATTTTTTGGAAATCTTTCAGGAAACAGAAGAAGAAAAATATAAGGAGATTAGAAAGAAATTTATTCACGAAGTACTAATGTGCCTTAGGGAAATGGATTATATCACAGGAACAACAATTATAAATATATATTGTGAAAAGATATTGAAGGATATTGAAGGGGGTGTTTTTGGAGATGTATTAATGGCAGATTTTAAAAAATTGACGGAAGAAGAAAAAAATGCGATGGTTCTGCTGTATTATGACAAAATTGTGACAGGAAAAGAAGGTTTTGATGTATTTTCCAATGGAATAAAGTGCTTTTTTCCTGATTCGATAATTTATCAGAAAAAATATGAGAGAAAAAAAGTAGTAATTTATATTAACAGGGAAAAGAAAAAGGAAAATAGAAATAAAGTAAAAATAATGGAAAATTTATTTCTACCGTTAGGAGTAAAGGTGAAATATTATTGGAAAAATCATTTTGGTGTAATAAATGTAGAAAAAACTTTAAAATTGGGAGAGGTTTCAGTTTTCTAAAAATATATGAGGGGGATTGGGAATGAAATATAAAATAAAAATTACTGATGAAAGTGAAAAAAAGGAAATAAACATAGGGGAAGATGAGATAATAGAAATAAAATATAATATAGGACTGGTTGAAAATACTGATTTTGCAAATAATAGGAGCAGTATTGAAATGACAGTTATAGGAAAAGTCATATCGAATATAGAAAATAATACAAATGCTGAAAATCCTGAAAACAGTGACAATAACACAGATTTATATGAGCAGAATAAAAAAAATATTATTGATCTGGCAAAATGGGCGGAATCTTATCTTGAAAAAAATGATTATAGAAATGTAGAGGTATTTGTAAATCTCGGAGCAAATAAAAATATAGACTACAAATTTGCAAATATGTTTGTAAGGAATTTTTCTCAGGAACTGAGTATTGAAAAGGGAATTGGAGTATTTGTACTTCATTTGAAACAGAAGTTTCATCAGAAAAATAAGCTGGATATAAAATAAAAAAAGGTGGGACAAATTATATATTAAAATATTTGGGAAGTTGAGGTTGATAAAATGGATAGGGAAATTAACGAAAATATGTATGAGGGGAGAAACATAAATATAATTCTGAATAATAGAAAAATGGAAGACTATCTTATAAAGGAATTTGAACTGACGGAAGGTATAAATGAACATCAGAAACTGAAATTAAAGATAGAAGTGGAAAATGACAGAAAAAGTGAGCTTGAAGAAGTAATTGGAAAAGAGGAAGCTGAAATAAGAATAGAAGTTTCAGGGAAAGATATTTCTGTTGGGGAAAAGGAAATTTTTAAAGGAATTATTGATTATTTTGAAGTGCTTGAATACGGAAGTGAAGGCTATCTGATTTTTATGGAAGCGTTTTCATACAGTATTCTTTTTGATAGAAAATTAGAAAAGAAATATAGGGTGTTTCAGGATAAAAATTTTACCTATGCAAATATAATTGATGAAATAAACAACAGCAGCAGTAATAAGGATATACAGATAAAATATTTCAAGGGGGCTGAAGTACCGATAGGAAAGCTGATAGTCCAGTATAATGAAACAGACTGGGAATTCCTTGTGAGAATGGCTTCGCACCTGAAGACAGGGCTGCTAGTTACAGAACAGGGAATAATTACATTTGGAGTAATAGAAACTGGAAATGTAAAAAATGAAAATAAATATTATTCAGATTATTCAATTGTCAGAGACTATAAAAACTTATATTATAAAGTTTATTCAAACAAAGTTGTAAGTCTTGGTGATTCTGTTTCAATTAACAGAGACTATACTTCTGAGGAAAAAAATGAAAGTGGCGATGATGCTCTGACAGTTTTAAAAACAAAAATATATTTGAAAAATAATCTTATGAAAAGTGAATTTCTGGCAACAGATATGAAAAATTATAATATATTGAAAAAATATAATGAAGAAATAAAGGGATGCAGTATTGAAGCAAAGGTTGAAAGAGTGTTTGCTGAAGAAGAAATTGCTAAAATGGAAGTTATTTTTTATGAAGGTTTAAATAAAATAATCGAACAGAAAGGAGAGGTAGAGTTTAGCAGGGCTTATTCTGATTATGGAATAAAGAGATGGCCATTAAGTTATCAGACTTTTTATTCTCAGACAAATACAGGATTTTTCTGCACTCCTGAGGTAAATGATACGGTAGAGGTTTACTTTCCGAATGAAGATGAAAGTTTTGCAAAAGTTTCCTGGGCAGTAAATAATAAAGGAAATGGAAGATTCAGCGATTATGAGAAAAGAAATTTTCATATTAATGGAAGTGATTTCAATCTTACAGTTAATAAAAATAAAATGGAACTGAATGTGGAAAATTCCTATACAAGAACTTCAAAAATAAGCAGTGAAACGGCAGAAAATTTTGTAAATAAGGGATTAAAAAACATGGTAGTTGTGTCAGATGACTATGTTGGAATTGAATCAATAGGTGAAATGGCAATTTACGGAGATAATATCAATGTTATTGGAAAAGCAAAGGATATCAGGATAGAAGCTTCGGGAGAAATAAGAATGAAGGGACAGAAGATACATAATAATTGAGGAAATTGATTTGAAATAATGGAGGGAAATATGAAAATGAGAAGAAATTTATTTGTTTTAATGTTATTTGTTACATTGTTTGCAAATTGTGACAAAGTTAACAGCATGGAAAAGAAAAAGGAAATAAAAACAAATGAAAGCAGCGGGTCAGTTTCAAAAAGTAAAAGTTGTAAAGAACTTGAGGAATACAATGTTAATTTTGAAAAAATAGAGCTAAAAAATAGAAATTTGGAAGAGATAAATTGTATTTCAGAGTACAAAAATGTAAAGGAACTTGATTTGAGATGGAACAGGATAAGTGATTTAAAACCTTTAGAAAAACTTGAAAAATTAGAAGTTTTAAAAATAAATTTCAATCAGATAGAAGATATAACTCCGTTATTAAATTTAAAAAATTTGAAAGAATTGTGGCTTCATAATAATAATATTAAGGATATTAGAGGCATAGGAAAATTATCTAAATTAAATCATTTAGATGTAAGTTTCAATCCGTTAAAATATGGTGTTGAAGAAATAGAAAAATTAAGAAGCCTGAAAAGACTTGAATTAAGGGAAGTTCCTAAAGAAATAGTGGATTATATATATGAAAATTATAATAAATTTACTATGCTTGAAAAGATATTTATTGAAAATAGGATGACAGAAAATTCAAACAAGAGGGGAAATGAGGCTAAATATCCGAAATTTTCAGACTTTGAAGATAAAATAAATGATTTTGAAACAGTAAAAATAGTAAAAACTATTTCTGTATCAGAAATTTCAAGAGAAAAATTACCGGAAGAAGTTTATAAAATAGTAAATAAATATGATAAAGAAGCAGAAAGTGAAGATGAAAAAATAACAGGAATAGAAAGCTTTAGAAATAAAAATTATGGAATGTATATAATTACATATCCATATGCTTATGCGGGACAGTCTAACAGGGAAACAATTTTTGTAAAGAAGGGCAAGGTAATAGCAAGGGAAATTGCATATGCTGAGGCATTACTTGAAAGTATGGACGGAGATAATTTATTTTTGTCAGTAGTAGCTGCACCTGGTGCAACTAATTATATTGTAACTGATTTGAAGGAAGAAATTTCCTGGCAGGATGATTTCAAGGATTATGGTTTTGATAACAATGCGGTAGCAAAGAAAAACTATAAGACAGGTAAAATTTTAAAAACAGCTTCAAAAGATGACAGTATTAATTTAAGAAGGGAACCAAGTGTAGAAAGTACGATATTATATAAATTAAAAAATGGTGTTGAAGTTGAAGAAATAAATATGGAAAATAATTGGAAATATGTATATTTCTATAATGAAAAGGGTGGATACTATATGAAAGGATACATACATAAAAGTCAGCTGAAATAATAAAATCAGGAAAAGAAAGGAGCACAATGAAAAGAGGAATTATCTGGAAAATAATGTTTGTATTTATTTTTTGTATTTCGTTAAGTTATTCAAAAGGAAAAAGTACAGAGAATAGGAATAATAGAGAGATAACAGAGAAAAATGTAACTCAGATAAATGATTATGCTTATGAACTATATAAAAAAGGGAATTTATCAGAATCAAAGAAAATATTGGAGGAAATATTAAATAAGTTTCCTAAAAGAATTGTAGCCAATTTAAATTATGCAGATGTATTATGGAATTTAGGCGAAAAAACTAAAGCAGAGAAATTTTATACGGAATATATAAAATTATTAATAAAGTCAGACAAACTTGAGAAAAATCTGATAAATGATAAAAGCATAAAATTTGCTAATGGTATAACATTAAAAGAAACAAAGTCAGGATATATAAATAAAGACAATAAGAAAGATTATATTTTGGAATATTCTAATATTGAAACTGAAAAAGCAAAGGATATGGGGCCTGATGAATTATATGAAATGTATAAAACTGGTAAAAATTCAAGCTGTTTAAAATTTTTTATAAGTGAAGGGGAGGATTATAAAATTTTTGATAGCTGTAAGTTAATTATTCCAGTTGGAATAGAAGGTACAGGAGGTTCCTACGGAGAAGAAAGTTCATATGAAGTAAAAAATAATATAGTCATTATAAAAGATATGTCAATGGGGAAATTGTCAGGATTTAAGACATATTTTATTGAACTTAGCTATAAAAATAATAATTTGGTAATTGACAATGTCTACGTAGAAGGATATTCGAAAATAGAAACAAAAGAAGGAGATGACTTTAAAGTATCGAAATCTCCTAAAAAACGTATAAGCAAACCAATAGAAAAGTTTGATGTGGATACAGAAATATCAGAATTATTCGAAAAATATTAATCATGAAAAGGGGGATTTCATGGAGGTTATAAATAAAAAAGTAATATGAAATCAGTGAAAAGGAAGAGGTGTAAATAAAAACTTAAAGGTGGGGGAAACTGATTATGGTAAATAGAAAATTCAATGGTCAGGATATTGGCGATAGTGCAGTCAGTTTTTTTGAGAAGCTGGCAAAATTAGAGAGTGGAGGGAAATATGATTTAGAGGATCAGAAATTATATATTGGAAGATATCAGATAGGAACAGATATACTTGGAGATATGGGATGGGTTCCAAAAGGTTCGAAATGGTCAAATGTAAAATTTATTGGTGAGGCTGCAAAAAAATGGAAATTAACAGATAAAAAAAGTTTTTTGAAAAATCCTGCAGCTCAGGATGAAGTAATTATGAGATCCTTAAAAATGAGATGGCAAACTTTAAAAAAGTATAAGGAAAAAATCTGTCAAAAAATATCTATACCTCAGGAAGCAAGATATGTAGCACCAGGTAAAGTTAAAGCTTCAGAATCAAAAGTAAAAAATATACTAGCTAAAAAAAGAAGTCAGGGATATAAAAGTGAGGATTTAAGAGGAAAAAAGATTATACTTACCTCATCAGGAATGCTTGCAGCTTCTCATTTATGTGGTCAGGGTGCAATGTCAAATGCTTTAGGAAATAATTTTAAAGGTGTATGGGGAATACCCGTAGATGGAAATGCAGTTCCTAGCCTATTTTATCACGAAAATCTATCAGGGCATGATCTGTCAGTAATTATAGGACATAAAGATAATTGTGAAATAGAAGGGAAAGTAGTAGAAAAAAATGATGCACAGGTGGATAATAAAAATATAAATAGCCAGGCTAAAATAAAGGAAGCAAAAAATAGTAGTACAGGAAAAAATTCAAATTCTGCTATGAATTCTTCTGAGGAAAATAACAGACAGGGAGTATTTGTATTTAATGGTCAGAAGTTTGAAGAAGTCTGGGATAATGAAGAATATAAAAAAGACAGGTTTGAAAACAGTAAAGCTCCTGAGCTGGTATTTGTAAATTCTGAGGAAGCTGTATTAGAAAGGCTGCAAGTTAAATTCAATGATAAAAGTATGTATGACAGCGATTATGTAAAGTATCTGGAGACAAAAACATCGAAAAAGGTTTTAGAAGAAAACAAGGAAGATATTAACTTAATTTTAAAAATATATGATGAGGCAACTAAAGACAGTGACAAAATAGGAAATGTAATAAAACAGCAGGGATTCGATATTTTAAGAGGAAGAGATGAAAATGAAAATATAAGAATACAGGATATTATTTATTATGTGTGGAGTAATCCGATTTTCAATAAAAGCAGAATAGAATCACTGGAGTATGTGTTAAGTCAATATTCAGCAAAATATGTAAAATATCCTGACAGAAAACCTATTGGAGAAAATCAGCCTAAATTAGGATTTACAAATAAGATACAGGATACATTAAATAATAGTTCAAAAAATGTAAAAGAGGAAAAGAATGCACATAAAGTAGAAAAAAATGTACTCCCTGAAAAATATGACAAGTATATGAAGGGAATAAAAGATATTGATGAAATAGTGATAAAGGTTGCTAAAAAAAATATTTCAGATTCAGATTTTCCAAAAATAAGATGTATAAGTTTAATGAAAGAGCTGTATTCAAACGATAGTGAATATCAGAAATTCTATGAAATTGATGAAAATGGAATAAATCAATATCCATTAACCAAACGGTTAATTGAAAATATAATAATAGAATTTTTGTCAGTTCAGACAGGATTTAAGGGAGAAAATGAAACAAAGCATTTTGATAACCATAAGTATAAGGATAGCAATATAGTTAGAAATTATTTATTGTGGTATGTAAAAAAACATAGAGGAATAGATATTCCATCAAAAACAGAGACAGGACTATATAACAGGCTTGAAAAACTTGGGAATGAAATAAGAGTGACTACTCTTCTGAATGACTGGATAACCTCCAAGTCAGCAATAAAAGTAAGAAATATAAGGAAGATAAGTAACTTAATAGATGAAATATACGAAAATTATAGAGATAAGTCTGACTTTGAAAAAGACAGGTCAATAATGCATAAATTATTTAAAGATTGCAAGGAACTGAGAGATTATTCAGCAAATATAGATTCCATGGATATTTATTCCTTCTATAAGTCCTTTTATGATTTCCAGAATATAGTAAAGCCGACAGGAGAATTATTTGTAAATGACAACTGCATGTTGAAATGTACCTTAGGAGAAGATATAAGTAAACTGGTAATAAGTCAGGACAATATAACTTTAATGGGAGGAAAGCAGGCGAATATAAATGATAAAAAAATTTTACCATTTAAAAAATGTCGTGCAATTGGAATATGTAAACCTGAACTTTTAGGTCAATGGGAGAAAAATACAGATGTAAAGGTTGGAGAATATCCTGCATTATTGGATATTTCCACAATAAAGTGCAAATATGGAGGAATTGTCAGTATTGATGATGCAGGTCAGAAGGAAATAGGGATAGCAGAAGATAAAAAAACAGAATTTAAAGAAAGCGTGAGGGATGCTGACTGTGTGTATAAACTGCTAGTAGATGTATGTAGGGATATAAACAATAATTTTATGCAGACTTCATTAAAAAAATCCTGTCAGAAGTTTGCCAATGCGAAAAAATATATAAGCCAGACAGAAAATAAGTTAAAACCGTATATAAATAAAAAAACAGCTGGGATGATTACAGGAAAAGGGCTTACTTCCGAAGAAGAGAAAGAATACAAAAAGATTGTAGAAAGCAATAAGAAAAAAATGTCAATAATGAAATCGGAGGTGACAAAGGAAAAAGAAAATGAATTAAGAGGTAAAATATTTCAGGTGTTTAGAGATTCGTATAAAAGAGTGAGGCAGCTATCTAATCCTAATATTGATACAAAAGGGATAATAAGAAAAAAAGGGATTTCCCTGTGTGATCATGAAAGAAAAAATTTTTATTCTGCAAAAATTCTACCTGCAATGGTATATGGTTATCTGATGCAGTCTGCAAGGCTTTCAATGAAAAATGAGGAAAAAGATCTTATAAAAGCAGAGCTGACTATGGATGAAAAAAGTACAAAATCTAAAATAGGAGGATTGAATAATTTTAATGTTGGAGTAAACAGACTTAATCTGAAGGGAGAGGATAAGCAGGAGACAAAAATTGGCGATATACTTACTTGGATTGGAATGGGAGGAAATCTGTATGATACTACAAAAAAAACTCCTACAGAATGGGATATTTTAAGGATAATAAGAAAAAGTGGAAAAATATCTGTAATGTGTCCTTTTAATCAGTTGGAATGGAATAAAAATCATGGAAAGAATAAAATTTCTAAAACAGTAAATACAACAGTTGCCAGTAATAGCAAAAATTCTTCTGAAGTTTCAGAAACTAATAAAAAGAATAATAATGAAAGTATATCCAAACCATCAAAATCTTCCAGTAGTGTAAATTCATCAAAAACAGAAAAAAGAGAGGACAGCTGCAGTTCAGGAAATTGCCCACATTTGGGAGTTCAGGGGAAATATACTTTTTATGTTGAGAGATTTGAAGAATACTATAATACAGATCCTAAAAAATGGACAAAGGAAAATGCCAAAAAGAACTCTACAATATCTTATTTTTCAATATTGGATCCTTCTGGAAAAAAATTGGAAGGATATGACGGGTATGTTATAGAACCTGGGGGAGAAAATGAAATAAATGGGAATAAAGATAAAAGAATAATAGAAGGGACTCATGATTTAAGATGGCATTTAAGACCAGAAAAAAGGGATGAAAATGGAAATCTGATTAGAAAATCTTACATGGCAATAGGAGTACAAAATCATAAAAAAGATTCAAATAACAGAACATTAATCCCTAAAAATAGATGGATTTTAATTCATCATGGAGATCATAGGGGATATTCAGTAGGTTGTCTATTACCTTCTACAAAAAAGATAATAAGTAGACATAAAAGTCGTGGGAATATATATTTTTCAGAAAATTCACGGATTTTTTTTGATAAAATAATGGACTTTGCTTATAAGGTAGAAAAAATTAATAGAAAAAGTAGAACAGTTTTAGGGGATACTAAAAATCAGGAGATAAGTGGAGAGGTTTCATCGAATAAAATAAATCAGCAGAAAATAAATAATATTGTAATAAGAATAAAAAATAATATAACCAATAGGATAGAAAAATATAAAAAGTAGGTGAAGCTATATGAAAAAATTGCAAGTATTTCTAATTTTATTTTTATTGTTTTCCTGTATAAATAAAAGTGAAGAAAGAAAAATCGAAAAGAGGGAAGGTATGGGAAAGGAAATGCAGCAAAGTAAAGAAACTAAATATATTACTTTAGAAGAATTTAATAAAAAATATTTTTATTTGAATCAGAATAATGTAGAGATTCAAAGTAAAAATCAAATATTAGTAAAGTATATTCAAGAAAAGGAAAAAAAATTAGAAAAAATTTTAGAATTTGACCAAGAATATATCGATACAGATATTGCTAAATTTTTAAAAAATTTCAATACAGATGAAGAAAAAATCATACAGATAATAAAGCTGATTATGGAATTTGAAAAGAAATCTAATGAGATGTATTTTCTTGAATCTGTTTTAAGAGATGAATTGAAATACGGGAAAAAACAAGTTCTGAAAGAATTTAATAAAACAGAAGACAAGGAAAGTATTCTTCTTCCAATACTGGAGAAAAATTTTACTGAAGAAGAAATAAGAATATTTTTTGACTTGTATTATAAGAATATAGAATTTGATAATTATGAAATTGCAGGAAGATATGGATTAAAAAAAGTTGATAAAGTAATAGAGGAAGTTGAAAAAATAGAGGGGCTTTCAGAAAAGGAATGGGGAGAAAGGGAAATGAAAACATCTACTCCTCTATTTAAAAACGAGTATAAAAATCTTAATAATATTCATATCCTAAAAGATAACCGAATAATAATAGTTGATGAGAATCAGAAACCGATAAAAGAAATTAAAGTAAAAGATTACAGGAAAATTGATTTGACGATATATAAAGGGATTTTATATATTTATGATGATGGAAAAATTTATGAATATTCATTAAAAAATTTAAATGATGTAAAAGTAATTGACGCTAAAAATTTATAGGATGAAAAGGTAAAAATAAATTATTGAAAAAGTAGATAAAGTAAAACGGTAATAGGATATCATTTCATGAAGGTATCTTTGTTACCGTTTTACGTATGTTTTTAGAAATTATATTTATACATATGGTAGTTATATTAAAGATATTAGAAACTGAAAAATATTTTTAACAGAAATACCCAATTGATTTTTTCAGAAGATAAAGGTAAAATAAAGTAAAAAGTTAAAAAAATGTCAGGAAAGGATAAATTTATGAATATAAGAAGAGGAAAAATTCAAGATCTGAAGAAAATAACAGCTATAGAAGCAGAGTGTTTTCCAGTAAGTGAAGCTGCAACAGAAGAATCATTTAAAGGAAGGTTGACTGTATATCCTGATTATTTCTGGATTCTTGAGGAAGATGGGAAAATCGTCAGTTTTGTAAATGGAATGGTAACAGATATCCCAAATTTATCAGATGAAATGTATGAAAATCCTCATTTACACAATCCTGAAGGTGAATGGCAGATGGTTTTTGGAGTTAATACATTACCTGACTACAGAAAAAGAGGTTATGCTGAAAAATTACTAAATGAAATGATTAAGGATGCAAAAGATAAAAAAAGAAAAGGAGTAGTTCTAACCTGTAAGGATGCACTTGTACATTATTATTCAAAATTTGGATTTAAAAATGAGGGAGTATCTGAATCTACCCATGGTGGAGTTGTGTGGTATGAAATGCGTCTGGAATTCTAAAATTTTATTTTAATACATCAATGAAATATACTAAATTAGGCTGGAATAATCTAGTCTTTTTTAGTATAATTATTATATAAATCAATATGGATAATATTTAAAAGGAAAGGAGAAAAAACTCTTCAGATGACAGTTATTAGAATGCTGTGGAATATTATTTATAATATTTGAAGAAGGTTTTAAATCTAAATATGAATATTAATTTTTTAAATCTGCTGGTGGAAAAGCTGAATGTAGGTTCAATGAGGAGTATTTATCTAAGTGCAATGCCTGGAAGATACAGGGCAAGAATGGATTTGTCAGATTTTGACAAGATAAATCCAGAATTTTCTAAAAATTTTTTTGAAAATCTATTTACGAAAAAAGACTTCAGTATGAAAATTAGAATGACAAATGAAGAAAAAAATCAGTCTGTTGAAAGAAAAATTCAGTATCTTTTTAATGAAAATATGAATATTTTAAGGGAAGAAGGAGTAAATAGCCTTGCATTGGGATATCCGATTCTTGTAAAGCAGAATAATAAGACAAAATCAGTTATGAAATCTCCTTTATTTATATGGAAACTGGATATAACAAGATCTAAATCTGATATGAATGAGTTTATAATTTCAAAGGATGAAAATTCTACTGCTGAAATTAATAAAGTACTGCTGATGCAGCTTCTTTCAGATGATAAAACTGATTTGTCGTCTGTGTATGAAGCAGGAAAAGATGAGGATGACAGTATTCTTACATTTGAGGAAATAAAAAATATACTTTCTGAAATAAACAAAAAATTGAAAATAGAATATTCTGAGGAATTCAAGCTGGAGAAATTTCCTGAAAATGCTGAAAAAATTGATGAAAAGGGGAAAAATGCTCCGTTTATTTTCTATGGAGGGGTACTAGGACTGTTTAAACGTCAGAATGAAGGAATAATACAGGATTTCAATACTTTAGTAGAAAACTTTTCCCAATTTAAATTTAATGTATCTGAAAGGGATGATTTTCAGCTGAATAAAAATACATCAATTTCGACCGATCCAAGTCAGCAGAATGTTGTAGAAACATTGACAGACAGTCAGTATAAAATTATTCAGGGGCCTCCGGGAACAGGAAAAAGCCAGACTTTGACAGCAATTATTACAAATTCACTTGAGAATGGTGCAAATATTCTGATTGTGTGTGAGAAGAAAACAGCACTGGATGTAATATATGAAAAATTGACAGATATTGGTCTTGGAGATCTTACTGTAATGCTGAATGATCCTGTAAAAGATAGAAGGGACATAGTAAAAAGGGTTAGAGATCTTGCAGAAAATCTACCTAAGACTGAACAGTTTGATGAAGCAAAATATGAGTATTCGGTAATGGAATATAAAGCTCTGAAGGAAAAATACAACAATCATCAGAAATCTTTAGAAGGAAATATGAAAAATACTAATTTAACAGTAAATGATGCAATGTTGAATCTTCTAGGAGGAAAAGAATACAAGGATTACTATCATGTGGATACTGAGAAAAATAATTCTGATACAATATATAGAATTCTTGACATTGTTGATAGATTACTTAATAAAATAGGAAGTATTGATAAAATCAGAAAACTTGAAGGAATATATAACGATAAGTTTAAAAATATACAGTCATATGAAATATTTTTTGAAGAAACTTCAAATACATTAAATGACACAAAAAAAATGATAAATTTCATTAAGGATAATACAGCAAAGTATGGTAAACAGTTTGAAGAATTTTTTGGTGTAAATAAACTTAAGGTTTCAATTTTTTCCATATTTAATTCCAAAGTAAAAAGCATAAAGAATGCATGGGAGGATATTTATAAAAATTCCGGGAAAATATCTGCGTATAATGACAAATACATAGATAAAAAATTTACTCATCATGATTATGGAAAATATGAAAAGGAACTGGAAGAATTTTCTGAAATATTAAATGAAATTGTAGACAACAGAAATGGATTTATGAGTTTTATCGATGAAAAGAAAAGTGGAGAAATAACAAGAGAAGAAGAAGCTTTCATAAATAATTTTATAAAATATGTTGAAGAAAATAAAATTGAAGACAGGAAAGAATTTCTGAAGCTGTCCTACTATTATTCATTGTTACAGAATAGCAATGTGAAAAGTGAAATGTACAGGGATTACTCAGTAAATATAGGAAAACTGCTTGAGCATGATAAATTTATAATTGATAATCAGAAGTATCAGATAAAGAAAAACTGGCAGGAAACAAGAAGAAGAGCACTCGGTTCGATGGGAAGAGAAGACAACATAAAAATGCTGTATAATCTTAGAAAAAATGCAAAATACGGTAAAATAAACACATTGAGGGAAATTATAGGAACAGATGTAGAATTTTTCAAAAAGATTTTTCCTGTGATAATGACTGATCCGAATACATGTAGTGCTGTATTTCCATTGCAGGAAGGGATTTTTGATTTAGTAATATTCGATGAAGCCAGTCAGCTTAAACTGGAAGAAGTATTGCCTTCCATGATGAGAGGAAAATATAAGATAGTTTCAGGAGATATTCATCAGATGCCACCTTCAAACTATTTTGGAGCAGAAATGGATCAGAAGGAAACTGATAATGAAGAAATAGATGAGGAAACATTATTTTTAGCAGATAGCGAGTCTTTGCTTGATTATGTAAATAACTTGAATGAAGATGTGGTTATGTCTTATCTTGATTTCCATTATAGATCGAAGCATCCGAAACTGATTAATTTTTCCAATGCTGCATTTTACGAATCAAGGCTTGTTCCAATGCCGTCAAAGTCAGAATACACACCAATCGAATATTATAGAGTGGATGGAGTGTACAAAGCTAGAAAAAATGATGATGAAGCAGATAAAATTATAGAACATATTTTCAGTGATAAAATACTTATAGATGGTAAATTACCAAGTGTGGGAATAGTTACTTTGAATCTGGAGCAGAAAACAAATATTCTAAATAGAATAAACTCATATTTAAGGGAAAATGACAATGAAACAGTAAAAAGCCGTTATAATGAACTACTTGAAAAGAATATGTTTGTAAAAAATCTTGAAAATGTTCAGGGAGACGAAAGAGATGTAATGATATTTTCTACAACTTTCGGAAAAAATGAAGAAGGGAAATTTATACAGAATTTTGGGCCTTTAAATAATCAGCAGAAGGGATATAAGCTCTTAAATGTATTAATAACAAGGGCAAAATATAAATTTGACGTGTTTACTTCGATTCCTGAAGAAAATATAAATACATGGGAAAATGAAATTACAAAAAATGGGAACAATGGTAGAGGAGTATTTTATGCATATCTTGCATATGCACAGGCTGTATCAGAAAATGATATAGATAAGGAAAATAGAATTTTAGATACTCTGGCAGTAAATAAAACAAAATATTCCAGCGTTCCGTATGAAAAAATTCAGGAAACAGACAGCAAGATTGTAAAAATAATTGCAAAGGAAACAGGACTGGCAGAAAACGAAGAAGTAGTAAAAAATTATAGAATTGGTGGATTTATTCTTCCTTATGCAGTAAAGGATAAAGATGCGGATAGGGCAAAAACTGTAATAGACATTAACGATATAGAAACATTCAATGGAAAAACTGCATATAGAGGGCTTATATATAGAAAAAATATGTTCGAAGGCATGGGATATAAGTATAAATTACTGAACATGGCAGATTACATATAGAAAATTTCTTTTGATATATTGGATTACTTATAACGAAAGGATGAATGTAAAATGAAAAGAAATATTTTTATAACGGGAGCTTCCAGTGGAATAGGAAAATCAATGGCTTATTCCTTTGGTAAAAATGGGGATAATCTCATTTTGTGTGCCAGAAGGAAGGAAAAACTTCAGGAAATAAAAAATGATATTGAAGGCAGATATGATGTAAAGGTTGATATTTATGAACTTGATGTGACAGGATATGAAAAAGTAAGGGATACAGTAAAGGAAATAATTAAAAATTCAGGAAAAATAGATATTCTTATAAACAATGCGGGACTTGCACTTGGATTGGAAAAATTTCAGGATTATAATATAGCCGATATTGAAAGAATGATTGATACAAATATAAAAGGACTTCTGTATGTAACAAGGGAAGTTATCCCAAATATGGTGGAAAATAATAACGGACATATAATAAATATCGGTTCTACAGCTGGAATTTATTCCTATGGAGGAGCTGCAGTCTACTGTGCCACAAAGTCTGCTGTGAAATTTCTAAGCGATGGAATAAGAATAGATACAATTGATAAAAATATTAAAGTGAGTACATTACAGCCAGGAATTGTTGAAACTGACTTTAGTGAAGTGCGATTTCATGGAAATAAGGAAAGAGCCAAAAAAGTTTATGAAGGTGTGGAAGCCTTAAAACCTGAAGATATAGCAGATGTGGCATTATATGTAGCAAATCAGCCTAAACATGTACAAATATCAGACGTTACAATAATGGCTACAAAGCAGGCTACAGGATTTAATGTGCATAGGGAAAAATAAAAGTAGAGAAAATAAGCTTTTCAGAAATAGCTATTAACTTGATATAGAAAAGAAAGGGGAAATTTTAAAATGGAAAATGAAAAAAATGAATTCCAGAAAAAAGAACTGCCAGAGGAACTGTTAAAAGAAGCTTTACAAAAATATAATTTGTCTGACAGTTTACTTGAAGAAATAAGAGAAATCAGACAATATCTTCACACAAATCCTGAATTATCAGGAAAGGAATATAAAACAACAGAATTTATAAAGAAGTTTTTAACAGAACATAATATAAAAATTTTACCTTTTAACTTGAAAACAGGAGTTATTGCTGAAATTGGGGAAGGGGAAAAAATAGTTGCATTAAGAGCTGACATTGATGCCCTTCCAATAAATGAAATGACAGATTATCCGTATAAATCACAAAATGATGGGGTAATGCATGCCTGTGGCCATGATTTTCATACAGCTTCCCTTTTAGGTGCGGCAAAAGTATTAAAAGAAAGGGAAAAAGAGCTGAAAGGTAGGGTAAGGCTTATTTTTCAGCCAGCCGAAGAAATAAATGCAGGAGCAAAGGAAGTAATAGCTTCAGGTGCATTAGAAGAAGTTTCAGCAATTGCAGGAATTCATAACAAGCCTGATTTATCACTGGGAACAATTGGAATAAAATCAGGGCCTCTTATGGCGGCTGTAGACAGATTTGAAGTTAAAATTAACGGTACAGGAACTCATGCGGCGGCACCTCAAAATGGAAATGATCCAATAGTGACTGCCAGTCAGATCGTAACTTCTATTCAGTCGATAGTGAGCAGATATGTATCTCCTGCTGATATGGCAATAATCAGTGTAACAAGAATATCAGGTGGAAATACATGGAATGTAATACCTGAAAGCGTAGTAATGGAAGGTACAATGAGAACTTTTAAGAAATCTGTACAGGAAAGAATAAAAAAACTATTTACACAGGTTATAAAAAATTATACAGAAGCTTTTGAACAGAAATACGAAATTTTGTGGGGAGATTCACATCCATTTGTAGATAATGATGAAACACTTGCAAAGCTAATAGAAGAAGAAGTTTCAGTATTTGCAGATGTTAAAGTGCCTGAAATGACAACAGGCGGAGAAGATTTTTCCTTCTATCAGGGGAAAGTACCTGGTCTATTTGCATTTATAGGTACAGGCTGCCCTTACGAATGGCATAATCCTGCATTTCAAATAAAAGATGAAGCTCTATATTTTTCAATAAATTATTATATAGCAGCTGTAGATGTTATGTTGAAAAAATAAAGTATATTAAATAAGATATGTGAAAAAATATATTTATTGTGAATTATAGTAAATGAAATAAACATAGTTTATTCATATATATGATTTATGGAATTTGTAAATTTTATATATTTGACTTTTGTTACAGTATCCATTATAATCAATTTATAAATCTAAGAAAAGGATTTAAAAACAGAAAACAAAAATTAGGAGGAAAGAAAATGAAAAGATTTAAAGAAGCGATGTATCATCATAGGTAAATAGGTTTGTGCTTTAAAATTTCAGGTACAGACTTATGTTGTATTGATAAGAATTTGTACCTGTGATGCTTCTAAATCTTTTATTAAATAAATAGAAAAGCTCTCAGGAAAAAAACTGGGAGCTTTTTTTCTGGATTATAGGAGTTAAGGTGCAAATTGATTATTAAATATTTACCGATAATCAGTGAAATGACAAAATAATCTTTAGAAAGAAGTATAGAGATGGAGGAATAGATTATGAAAAAAATAATAATTCTATTAGTAATGGCAATGACGATACTCATGTGCAGCGTGGAAAAAACAAATAAGAAAGAAACGAAGAATGAAGATAAGTTACCTCAAAAGGTAGTTGTTGGATTAGATGATACATTTGCACCAATGGGATTTAAAAATGAAAAAGGGGAATTAATAGGATTTGACATTGACCTGGCAAAGGCTGTGGCAGAAAAGCTGAAAATAGAAGTTGAATTTAAACCTATAAACTGGGATTCAAAAATAATGGATCTGAACAGTGGGAACATAGACCTGATTTGGAATGGCTTAACAATAACACCTGACAGGGCAAAGGAAACAGAAATTTCAAAACCTTATTTGAGTAATAACCAGATAATAATTGTAAATATTGATTCTCCAATAAAGACTAAAGCAGATCTGAAAGGGAAAACTGTAGGGGTACAGTCACAGAGCAGCGGAGAAGAAAAGATTAAAAAGGAAAATGCAGATAAGGGATTTAAGGAACTGAAAACATATCCGCAGTATGATCAGGCATTTATGGATCTTGGGATAGGAAGACTGGATGCAATAGTTGTTGATGAAGCATATGCAAAATATATAAAAAATACTGAGGAGAAACAGGCAGGAAAAGAACTTTACAGAATTTTAGATGAAAATTTTGGAATTGAGGAAATGGGAATTGCAGCAAAAAAAGGAAATAAAAAATTAATAGAAGAAATAGAAAAAGCAATAGATGAATTAAGAAAAGACGGGACATATCAAAAAATATATTCAAGATGGTTTAAGGATTAAAAATGTCACCGGTAAATATGTTCATTGAACTGCTGGAAACTTTGCCGGTAGTGTTTTCCCTATATGTCTGCACGGTAGTATTTTCTGTCCCGTTGGGAATACTGGGAGCATTGGCATATACAGGGAAAAATAAAATTGTTAAGAGTATTCTTTCAGTATATACATGGGTATTCAGGGGAACACCCCTGATGCTTCAGCTGTTTGTAGTCTATTATGGAATTCCATTAATAAATTTCTTTGGATATAGAGTAAAACTTGATCCATATTCTGCAGCTGTACTGACATTTGTAATAAATTATGCGGCGTATCTGATTGAGATAATGAGAAGCGGGCTGGAAAATATAGATCAGGGACAGCATGAAGCTGCAAAAGTTTTAGGATACAGCTACTGGCAGAAAACATTGTATATTATACTTCCACAGGCAATAAGAAGGGTTCTGCCAACATTGGGGAGTGAAGCGATTACCCTTATAAAAGATACTTCGCTGATTTATGTTCTGGCAGTGACTGAAATAATGAAAAGAACAAAGGAACTTGCAAACCAGTATTACAATATAACTCCATACATATGTGCCATTATTATTTATCTTGTATTGAGTTTAGCTGTAGACAGACTGTTTAAGAATGTAGAAAAGAAAAATAAAATAAGAATTTAGGTGAAGGATATGAAAGAAAAAATAATAGAAGTCATTAATCTGAAGAAACAGTTTGGGAATAATCTTATACTGGATGATATAAATTTTACAATAAATGAAGGTGAGGCGGTTTCCCTGATAGGTCCCAGTGGAAGTGGAAAATCAACAGTTTTAAGATGTATAGCAGACCTTGAGACACTGACTGGCGGGAAAATACTGATAGAAGGACATAATTTACAGGATAAAGGAATTGATAAGAAAATAAAAAAGGAGCTGTTGCTGAAAACAGGAATGATATTTCAGAATTTTAACCTTTTCCCACATATGACAGTAAAGGATAATATTGTAAAAACATTAAGGATAGTAAAGAAAACAGATGTTAAAAAAGCTGAAGAAATTGCAGAAAAAGTACTGGAAACAGTTGGACTTGCCGATAAGAAAGATAATTTTCCTAATGAGCTTTCAGGAGGACAGAAACAAAGGGTTGCAATAGCGAGAGGATTGGCACTGGAGCCGGATATTCTTCTGTTTGACGAGCCAACTTCTGCATTGGATCCAGAACTTGTAAAAGAGGTTCTTGATATAATAAGAAAACTGAAAAAGGAAAGAAAAATAACAATGCTCATTGTAAGCCATGAAATGAAGTTTGTAAGGGAAATATCTGTTGAAGTTATAGTAATGGAAAATGGAAAAATACTTGAAAAGGGCTCTGTAGAAAAAATCTTTGAAAATCCTGAAACTCAGAGGGTAAAAGAATTTTTGAATACAATATATTAAAAGGATTTGTATCATAGGAAAAATATATAAATAATAGAAATTAAGCAGAAATATAAATTTGTAAAGTAAAATATACTTGCAATAGATAAAAATTCAAGTTATAATATGAAAAGTCAAAATTTTGAAAGTAAAATTAAGAGGTGAAAAAGTGTTTATTACGATTAAGAACTTGGTAAAAGAGTATAAGCTGCGTAACGGTAAGATTTTAAAAGCTGTAGATAACGTAGACCTTGAAATAGAAAAAGGAGATATCTACGGAATAATGGGACTTAGCGGTGCTGGTAAATCAACATTGATAAGACTCATAAATAGGCTTGAGGAGCCTACTGAAGGTGAAATATATGTAGAGCATATTGAAAAAGGTGAAGAAATACCTGTAAAAAAGAATGTTCTGGATTTTGACCAGAATGAACTTAGAAATTATAGAAAAAAAACAGGAATGATATTTCAGCATTTTAATCTTCTAAATTCTAGAAGTGTAGGTGGAAATGTGGCATTTCCTCTAGAAATTTCAGGATGGAAAAAGGAAGATATAAATAAGAGGGTAGATGAACTTCTTGAGATTGTAGGATTGTTAGATAAAAAGGAAAACTATCCGGAACAGCTTTCAGGAGGACAAAAACAAAGGGTTGCAATAGCAAGAGCACTGGCAAACAATCCGGAAATTTTACTTTCAGATGAGGCAACAAGTGCCCTGGATCCTAGGACAACAAATTCCATACTGGATTTGCTGAAGGATATAAATAAAAGATTTGGAATTACTATAATATTAATAACTCACCAGATGGAAGTAATAAGAAAAATATGTAATAAGACAGCAATAATGTCTGATGGAAAAATAGTTGAAGAAGGAACAGTAAAGGATATCTTTATGCATCCTAAAACACAGCTGGCAAAGGAATTTGTATCAAATATTTCCCACGAAAGTTTTGAATCAGAAGAAAAGGCAGAAGTTAAAGAGCGTTCAGGAGGGAAAATAAGACTGAAACTGAAATTTAATGAGGAACAGGCTGATAAGCCATATATCGCTGAGATAATTAAAAGATATGATGCAGAAATAAATATACTGGGCGGTTCCATAGATAAATTGTCAAATACGGTTGTAGGAAATCTGACAATAGAAATTTCTGCTGAAGAGGAAAAAATAAAGACAATAGTAAAATGGCTAGAAAAGAATCATCTGGAATTGGAGGTGTTATAATGAAATTTGATATAATAAAATTTTTACATTTTGAAACAATGCTGACTCCATTGTGGGAAACAATATATATGGTGGCAATAGCAACTCTTGTTTCATTAATTATAGGACTTCCAATAGGAGTACTTCTTGTCATTTCTGAGCCTAAAGGTGTAAAACCAAATAGAACATTGCATAAAATTCTAGATGTACTGCTTGTAAATATAACAAGGTCAATACCTTTTGTTATTCTTATAGTTCTTCTAATTCCATTATCAAGACTTCTTATAGGAAAATCTTATGGGAGTGTATCATTTATTGTTCCGCTTTCATTAGGATCTGCTCCTTTTATAGCGAGAATAATTGAAGGGGCACTGAAGGAAGTAGATGAAGGACTTATAGAAGCCTCTAAAGCAATGGGAGCAACAACGAATGAAATAATATTTAAGGTAATGATACCGGAAGCACTACCAGCATTAATCCATGGACTAACATTAACGATAATAAGTCTTGTAGGATATTCAGCAATAGCAGGTTCCATTGGTGGAGGTGGATTAGGAAATGCCGCAGTCATAGATGGATATCAGCGATCAAATCCAACATTAATGTGGCAGGCAACAGTAACAATTATTTTACTGGTACAGTTAATACAATTTATAGGAAACGGTATAGTAAACAGAATAAATAAAAAAAGGTTAAGAGGATAACAGAAAATAATATATTTAATTGGAATATAAATTGTTAATTTATATATAAAAATAAAAAAATAGGAGGATTTTAAATGAAAAAATTATTATTGGGACTTACAGCTGCATTATTTCTTGTAGCTTGTGGAGGAGCAAAAGAAGAAGCAAAAACTGATTCAAAGGTAACAGAAAAGCCGGCAAAAGTTGAAAAATTAGTAGTAGGTGCAACACCTGTACCACATCAGGAATTACTTGAATTAGTAAAGGATGACTTAAAGGCAGAAGGTGTAGATTTGGAAATCGTTACATTTAACGACTACATACAGCCAAATAAATTGTTAGGAACTAAGGAATTAGATGCGAATTTCTTCCAGCATGTACCTTACATGGAAGAATTTGGAAAATCAAATAATCTTGATTTAGTGTCTGTTGGAAGCGTTCACGTTGAACCTATGGCAGTTTATTCTAAAAAAATAAAAAATATAAATGATCTAAAAGATGGGGATACTGTATTAATACCTAATGATCCTACAAATGGTGGAAGAGCATTAATATTACTTGATAAAGCAGGAGTTATAAAATTAAAAGATAATAAAAAATTAGATTCAACAATAGCAGATATAGCTGAAAATCCTAAAAACATCAAATTTACTGCATTAGCACCAGAACAGTTGGCACCAAGACTTGAAGAAGTTACAGCTGCAGTAATTAATGCGAACTTTGCTTTAGATGCTAAATTATCATTTAAAGATGATACAATCCTAGTTGAAGATAAAGACTCACCTTATGTAAATATAGTTACAGTTTTAAAGGGAAGAGAAAATGAAGAAAAAATTCAAAAGTTAGTAAAAGCATTACAAAGTGAAAAAGTTAAAAAATATATTGATGAAAAATATAATGGTAGTGTAGTAGCTGCATTCTAAATAAAAGTATAAATGAATTATCTCAAAATGGAAAATACTATTTTAATACCCTAACTTTCTAAGTGTTTTTCTGATTGGGATAATTCTTTTACATTTAATTTACTATATATGTAAAATAAAATTTGACAAAATTGAAAAAATGTAGTAGAATAACTAAGTAATTAAATTAGAAGTAGAAACGTTGTTTCTCACCTTTCCATCATAATATAACCATAGAAGTTATTTTTTATCACTGTTAAGTGACCACGATGAGTCAGGTATATAGTTATTTTTTAAGTATTCTTACATAAAAAATGTAAGTCTGTTTTATATGACTATTTTGAGCAAGGTTTCTTATATCTTGTTTTTTTATTGTAAAAATTTTAGGAGGTGTTCTTTATAAAAGGGACAAATAAATCTGATGAGCCAAGAATGAATGAAAAAATCAGAGCAAGAGAAATAAGAGTTATTGGAGACGATGGAGAACAGTTTGGAATTTTATCTGTAAATGAAGCTTTAGCTTTAGCAACGGAGAAAAATTTAGATTTAGTTGAAATCTCACCAAATGCTACACCACCTGTATGCAAAATTATGGACTATGGAAAATTCAAGTATGAGAAAACAAAAAAAGAAAAAGAAAACAAAAAGAAACAAAAAAATGTTGTCATCAAAGAGATTAGAATAAAACCTCATATTGATGAACATGACAAGGAAACAAAAATTTCTCAAATTAAAAAGTTCATAGAAAAAGAATATAAGGTGAAAATCAGTTTAAGACTTTCAGGAAGGGAAAAACTGCATGCTGAATCAGCTGTTAAGATTTTAGATGCTTTTGCAGACAGTTTTGAAGAAACTGCAATAGTCGAAAAAAAATATGGAAAAGAACAAGTTCAAAAATTTGTTATGTTATCACCTAAAAAGTAGTAAAATAAGGAGGAAAAAAAATGCCAAAAATGAAAACACACAGAGGGACAAAAAAAAGAGTTAAAGTAACAGGAAGTGGAAAACTTGTTATTAAACATTCAGGAAAAAGTCACATTTTGACTAAAAAATCAAATAAAAGAAAGAAAAGATTAGGACAAGATGCAATCGTGCCAAAAGGAGCAGAAAGAAGAATTAAAAAAGTACTAGCAGGACAGGCAGGAAGATAGTTCAATCAGAATTATAAAAGACTAAGGAGGAAAAAAAATGCCAAGAGTAAAAACAGGAATAGTTAGAAGAAAAAAACATAAAAAAGTATTAAAGGAAGCAAAAGGTTATAGAGGAGCCATAAAAACAAATTATAAAAAGGCAAATGAAGCTGTTAAAAAAGCAATGGCTTATGCAACAGAGCATAGAAAACATAAGAAAAGAAAAATGAGAGAACTGTGGATAATAAGAATAAATGCCGCAGCAAGATTAAATGGACTTTCTTATTCAAGATTCATGAATGGATTGAAAAAAGCTGGAATTGAATTAGACAGAAAAGTATTGGCTGATATAGCTTTAAACAATCCTGCAGAATTTGCAAAATTAGTTGAAAAAATAAAATAGTTTTAAATAAAGAAAGAAATGTCAGATAAAAGGCATTTCTTTTTTATCTTTATATACAGAGAGGTGACTTTAATGAAGGCAGAGATTATATGTATTGGAACTGAACTGTTAGTGGGAGATATAGTAAACACAAATTCACAGTATATATCAAAAAAACTGACAGATATTGGAATTGATTTATATTATCAGACAACAGTGGGAGATAATTTTGACAGGGTAAAGGAATGTCTTGAAATAGCCTTTAAAAGAGCTGATTTAGTAATAACAACAGGAGGGCTGGGACCTACCATAGATGATATAACAAAGGAAGTTACGGCTGATTACTTTAATGAAGAACTTGAAGTTGTTCAGAAATATTATGATGAAGTAGTGGAAAGATATAGTAACAGAGGATTTGATATAGCCAAAGGAGCAAAGAAGGAAGCTTCTATACTAAAAAATTCTGAATTGCTGGAAAATGAAGTTGGACTTGCACCAGGATTCTTTTATGAAAAGGAAAATAAGAAAATAATTGTATTACCAGGTCCACCTAATGAAATGACATGGATGATGGACAATCAGGCTGTACCTTTACTGAAAAAATATTCAGACAGTGTATTGTTAATGAAAACTATTGAAATAAGAGGAATTCCTGAAGGAAAAATTGATGAAGAGCTGGAAAAATATTTTAAAATGTCTAATCCAACAGTAGCACCTTATGCGAAGGAAAAATGTGTGCATGTGAGGGTTGCGATGAAGGGACTTAGAGAGGACAGTGAAAATATTGAAAAAGAAATAGATAAAATAGTTGAGGAAATTAGGGGAATTTATCCTCAGGCTTCATTAATATTATGATTTTAACTGATTATACTATAAATAAAATTTTTATTGAATTTTTTTAATAAAAGTTGTATACTTCAGTTAATAAAATAAAAAGGAGATGGTCAATTTAAAACTATGTTTAAAGAAAAGTATAGTCATGGGAATATTTATTATTATAGGAATGATATTCGGTGGAAATGTACTTCATGTTCAAGAAAATGGAAAAATATGGTATTTTGATGAACGTTCTGAAAAAATCGAAGCAGAATTAGAGGATGTTTATGAAAATCCACAGTTAAGTCCTGAAGGAAAAGTTTTGGTGGGGAAAAAATGGGAACCAGGTCAGAATCCTTATTCTATAACTCCTGACGGAGATGTTGTAAGAGCGTTCACTAGTAGAGGATGGGTCTGGGGAGCTGGATATAGAAGACCAGACTATATGCATTTTGATTTTCCAACAATGTCATTAGACTATTCTATATTAGAACAATTGCTAAAATAGAAAATACAAATAGAATATATAAGAAAAAACCATAATAGAAAAAATGTAAACATAATAAAGAAATATAGTCTTAATTTTGTTTTTGATTTTTTTATTATGGTTTCTTTTTAAATTAATCTTATCAGGGATAAGATTAAAGAAAATGAAATAAATCATATGTGTGGTTAAAATAAAAGAGCTATTTAGCAAAGCGATATAAATTTATAAAATTAAAAAAATAAAACTATTATGAATTTCTTCAAATTACACATATAA
>CALEXX010000044.1 GCA_937925095.1 uncultured Leptotrichia sp. | reverse complement strand
TAAGGAAAAGTCAAAAACTCGCCTAAAGGCTCGAACAGATGACTTTTCCTAAATTTATTTCCTGTTTTACATTGTAAAATTTTAAATAATTTAAAAATCTAGTTTTATATTATTTTTATAGTTTCCTTTTAAGATAGCCTATTTTTCTAATCTAATGATTACAAGCCTAAAAATATTTTCTTTGCATTTTCAATATCGGTTTCGTCAGGATGTTTTGCAGCTTCTGCCCATCTTTTTTCAGTTTCAGGAGTTGCGGCATGATGACCTGTAATAGTCCCTTCCTTTGTCATTTTTCTAAATTTCTCAATCAGCTGCGGAGAAACAGCACCTTGGCAAATAAACTCCCTTTCAACTTTGTTCCCATTGGATTCAAGAAATTCCCGTACTGCAGTCATACATTTTTTTGCATGCTCAGAATCAGATTTTGCTCCAAGTGTTCCAAATGCTGACACTGATTTGTTTCTTATTTTTGACATAAAGGCTTTCATTTTTTCATCAGCATCACCTTTGTCAACCCAGTATCCAACTATTATTTTATCATAGTCTTCGATATTTATTTTATCTGAATCTTTTACATTTAATAATTCTTTTTCACCTTCAATTACTGAAAATATTGCATTAGCTATTTTTTCTGTATTTCCCGTCAATGTGGAAAATATTACCAGCTTTTTCATTTCTGTTTCCTCCCAGACATTTTTTCAAAACAACACTACTTATATTATTTCCCCAGAAAATCCCTTCTATCGTGAGTTCCGTGTGTGTTTCATGTACTTTCATATATCCTTTTGCTTCAAAGTTTTTGAATAGTTTATAAAGCTCTTCAAACATTTCTTCTGAAACATATTTTTTCAAGTCTGTAAAATATACTTTGGGATATTGAAATAATCCACTTATCCTTTTAAATTTATTTTCCTCTTTTGCTTTTTCTGACAACATATAAAATGCTTTTTTATCATTTATCCTAAAAATATCAGTATCAGCTATTTTTCCTCCGGCTCCAACTCCTATTGGAAGTATGTCGGCTCCCTTATGTGTGAATCTTATATAATTATACCTGTCTTTCTCTTTTCTGACAACTTTTGTATGTTCCATTACTTCATATTCTCCTGTTGCCAGTAATTTTTTAAGGAAAGCATGGTGAAGTTTTCTGTCGGTTTCCAGCTGATAGTTCAATTCAAATGTATTTTCCTTTATATCTTTTGACATTTTAGAACCTTCATGAATCATAAGTGAATAGAAACTTGTACTGTCTATTTCCAAATCAGCTACAATTTTTGCATCCTCCATAACCTCTTCCACAGTTTCTTCAGGATAGTTATATATAATATCTGTACAGACCATTCCCCTGAAGTTTTCCTTCAGCTCCTTAAGCCTTCTTATTACTTCTTCCTTAGTAAATGTCCTATTCAGCATATCCCTTCCCTTTTCAGCGAACGACTGTATTCCTACGCTTAATCTGTTTACTCCATATTTTTCCAGAATTTTTATTTTATTTAAATTCAGATTGTGTAAAGTTGTTTCAAGCGTGAATTCACAGTCATCTGAAAGGTTATAGTTTTCATGTATGCTTTTAAATATTTTTTCAAGCTGATGTTCCTTTAGTATTGTAGGAGTTCCTCCACCAAAAAATACTACTTTTATTTCCTTACTTTTCATATACGGAGTTTTTCCATACTTTTCAAATTCTGATACAAGGAAATTTGTGTAATCTTCCAGATCATTATCTAATTTTTTTCTGTTAAGATTGCAGAAGGAACATATTTTATCACAATAAGGAACGTGTACATATATTACTCCTTCCTTTTCTTCGGCAGGATTTTCCAGCAGCTTGAAAAGTTCAGTTTCTGTTATCATTTTTTTGTTTTTTCGAAAATGATTTGAAACTAGTCCACTTGAATCTGCATGGGATTTAAACCTTTTTGTAAAATTCCCTTTTTCTTCATCCTCAGTTATATTCTCATCCTGTTTTTCACTGGGATGACCTATAGCTCCAAGCTGTACTTCTGTAACTTTTCTGTCTTCACTTATGTCAAAGGCTGTTCTTGGTCCATTTATATATCTTCCGTTCAAAAACTTTACCTTCAGAAGATGAAAGACAGGTATATTTCTAGTCATCTGAATTGCCATATCCACCTTCTGAAAGTTATCTAAAATTTCTTCATACCCTTTGCCTTTTTCCACAAACTCTGTTTCTGCTTTATATGTAAGCCTTTTTCTCATTGAAATCATAACTGCAGAAGACTCATCCTCTATAAACAGGAGAGTCACCTTTCCATTATTTTTCAAACTTAAAAAATATTCTTCTGTTTCATTAATAAAAATATAGTTATCTCCCTGATATCTGAAAAATGGAGCATATCCCACAACAGGATTTCCTTCTGAAGACACTGTTCCTAAAATAACTGAACTGAAGTTATCAATAAATCCACTTATTTCAAGCTTATTTCTTTCTTCTTCAGAATGCCCCTTTTCCTTAAATTTTTCAGGTGTATCAACATTCAAAGTTTTTCTTGCTATTTTAGCCATTTTTATCATTTCAAGATGAATATTTTTTAATTCTGTCCTTTGTGTGAATTTTATGCTGACTGTTTCATTTCCATTGACAAGAAGGATCATTTCCTCTTCATTTACATCTGTAAGCTTTGCTTCTGTTACATCATCCCTCTTGCAGAAATGCTTAACATACAATGGCAGTATGTCTTTATGATCGTTATTCATATGATCTAAAATTTTATTCAACATCTCTTTTCTCTCCTATTTTTTACCACTCCTGAAGATATTTTTTCCACTGCAGGTACTACTATTTTTCTTCTGCATGTTTACAAGGAACTTCCCTTGGTATTCCCAGCGCTTCTCTCGCCATTTTGGCCATTTTTACAAGCTCCATATGCAAGTCTTCAAGTTTTGTTTTCTTAGTAAGCTTTACTTTTACTTCCTCACTTCCATTCACTTTTAAAGTCATTTCCTCTTCATTCACATCCAGTAACTCCGCTTCCTTAACTTCTTCTCCTCTATTATTGAAATGACGCACATACAATGGAAGTACATCCTTATGTTCGTGGTTCATATGTTCTAAAATTTCTTTCATCATTTTTATTTCCTCCATTTTTATTAGTTTTTTATTTTTAATATATTCAATTACTTTAATTCAAATTTAAACGGCTTTGATATTGTACATTTTAATGTGTCAGGATTTTTTATGTTTACTTTTATTCTGCTTGCTGCACTTTTTGCATCCTGCTGAAATACTCCACTTCCTCCTGAAGCTGAAATCACACTGACTGAACCGCTGCTATTAAATCGCAACTTTACCATTACTACAACAACACCTTTATTTCCGAGTCTTTGTGCTGCAATAGGATATTTCAGGTTTGGATTATATGATACTGTGAAGTCTTTTCCTTCATTACATACATCTGTATTTTTACCTTCTCCATTACCTGTTCCCGTTCCTTGTCCTCCACCTGAACCTCCTCCGGAGCCACCTGAAGTTTTTCTGGAACCTGAACTGCCGTGACCATTTCCACTACCGGCATTTGCGTGGTTTCCGCTTCCTTCTCCTGAATGACCTGTTCCTGCTTTATTTCCACTTGCCAAAGCTGAACTGTTTGAATGTCCTGATTCATTTCCTCTACTTTGTACAGTTTTCAAGTTATTTCCTGAAGGTTGAACTGCTGATGAGGCACCACCTTGCGAAACAGGTATTTTATTATCCGATTTGGAAGTTTTTAACTGTTCTGTCTTATTCTGTAAAACTGCTAATGCATTTTCCTTTTGATTATTTTGTTGTATATTTTGGCTGCTAACTGTATTTGTTTTTTGCTGTGGCTGAGGAACTTCACTTGACTTCTGCTGCACTCCTGTATCTTCATTGCCTCTGCTTGAAATACCTGGTCCGTCGCTTTTCTGTCCTGCTCCTTGGGAAGTATCGTTAAATACACTTTCACTCAAATTTACAGTTACTATTTCATCTTGTTCCTTCCCTTTTCCTCCACCACCAGAAGTATAGTAAACTACTGGTACAAAGAGAGCTATTATATTTAAAATAATTGAAATTATGTAAAATTTCATTTTTTCCCCTTCTTTACAACTTTTAAAAAATTTATTTTGTCTTTTGATACACGTCAGCTATGTAATCTATCATTCTAGGCGATCCCCTTAATATCTGACCTGTTTCCAAAACAACGAACTTACTATTTTTTATTGCATTGATGTCCTTTATCTGAGGATTTGCCTTCACTATTTCCTGGGGATTCTTTACAAATGTCAGAATTATATCAGGATTTTCTTTTATTATGTATTCTGGTGTCAAAGTAGGACTCATACCTTCCATTCCTGCTGCAATATTTTTAATTTTCAGCATTTCCATGACATCATTAGGCAATGTTCCTTTACCAAAAACTCTCATTGGTGTAGGTGCTAGTATAAACAGACCTTTTTGCTCATCTTTGGCCATTTTTTTAATTTCTTCTATTTTCTCCCTTTTTTCAGCAATTATTTTTTCTGCTTCTTTTTCTTTCCCAAGAATTTCTGCTATTTTCTGAAAATTCTTAAATATATCCTCTATTGAATTTGCCTGTACTTTTATAACTTCAATATTATTGGAATTTAAATTTTTATCAATGGCATCTGATGAATGAAAAGCCGTAATTACTAAATCCGGTTTCAAGGCTATTATTTTTTCCAGCGATGGATTTATAAATGTCCCGACACTTTCAAGTTTTTCCGTTTTTTCTTCAGGCCAGATTTTAGAATTTTCCAGTCTGGCAATTCCAACAATTTTATCTTCACCTCCAAGAAGATATACCATTTCAATAACTGCCGGATCAAGAACAACTATTCTGTCATATTTTTTTCCACTTTTATCATTTACTTTGGTTTCAGTATTTGCATTGGATTTTTCATTTTCCTTTTTACCACATGAAAAAAATGCAAATAGTAAGACTAAAATAAATAAACTGTATTTTGTTAAATTTCTTATTTTAATATTTTTCATTACTTTTGCCTCCTAAATCTTATTCGGTATTACATAAGAAAAACCATTATTTTCTATCACTTCACAGTTAAATCCATATATTTCTTCCAGAATTTCAGGCCTGAAAAGCTCCTTTGGAGTGCCTTCATATGCTATTTTCCCATTCTTCAGTAATATTATGCTGTCGCAGTACATTGAAGCCAGATTCAGATCATGAAGCACCATTACTGCTGTAAGACTTTCATTTTTTACAAAATATGAAGTCAGTTTCATTATTTCCAGTGCATAATTCATATCAAGAGCTGAAGTAGGTTCATCAAGAAGCATTATATTTGTATTCTGGGCAAGTGCCCTTGCCAGAAGAACCCTCTGGAATTCTCCTCCCGACAGTGAAAAAATAACTCGGTTCTTAAATTTATCTATTTTCAGCATCTGCATTATTTTTTCTACTTTTTCCCTGTCTTCCCTGTCAAATCCTGTCCATTTATTTTTCATATAAGGAACTCTTCCCATATAGACAACATCTTCTACTGTCAAAGGCATTGTAAGGGAAGATTTCTGGGGAACAAAGCTTAATATTTCAGCAAGCTCTGACTGGGTATATTCCTTTAACTCCTTATTTTCAATTTTAATAATCCCCTCTTTTGGATTCAGATATTTTAATATTACCTTTAGAAGTGTTGATTTCCCACATCCATTAGGCCCTAAAATCCCTATAAATTTTCCTTTTTCTATATTTAAATTTATCCCGTCAAGTAGATTTTCCTCGCTTAAGCCATAACTGAAAGTGGTATTTTCTATTGAAATATCTTTTTTCATTTTTTTATACACCTCTTCTTCTTATTGCAAGATACAGGAAAAAAGGGGCTCCAAAAAACGCAGTTACAACTCCTATTGGAATTTCAACAGGATTCAGCACCGTTCTTCCAATTGTATCGCATACAAGTAAAAATAGTCCTCCACCTAATGTAGATAATGGAATCAGCTTTGTATTGCTACTACTTTTTGCTATCAGTCTTATAGTGTGAGGAACAATAAGACCTACAAAACCTATCATTCCAGTAAATGCTACTGAAAATCCTACAATAAGTGATGAAATAACGAGCATATTTTTCTTTAATTTTCCTACATTCAGTCCCAAGGAATGAGCTTCCTCATCTCCACTCAGTAAAAGATCCAGTTCATGTCTTTTCAGATAAAAATACATAATTGATATAACAAGGGGAACTATGAGAATAGAAACTTTCAACCATGATGCCGCTCCTATGTATCCCATCATCCATGCTACTATCCTGAAGGAATCCTGTCCTATCATATACATGCTGAAGGAAGTGAACGCTCCCAGAAATGAGGAAATAGCTATTCCCACAATAAGCAATGTTGTTATATCCGTTTTTGTCTTGGATTTTGAAAGCCTGAATATAATAAGGGAGACAACTACCGATGTTACAAAGCCTAGAACTCCATACATTACATCAGGTAAATTAAGTATGTATGCAATTACCGCACCAAAAGTGGCACTTGCAGATATACCAATTATATAAGGATCTGCCAGCGGGTTCTGGAAGACAGTCTGTACGACTGTCCCCGAACTCGCCAATAACATTCCTATTAAAATTGCCATAAATATTCTAGGTAATCTCACATCAAAAAGTATTGCTCTTATATTTCTTTCATCTATAAAATTTTTATCTGTTAAAAGAGCCATTATTTCCTTTATTGATATTTTTGTATCTCCAAGGGAAAGTGATATAAATATGAATATAATCAGAAGCAGTGACAATGCTAAATATATTCTCCTCATATTTATATTAGAATTCATAACTTGCTCCTATAAAGTATGTTCTTTCATCTGCTGGGAAATAAGTTGTAACTCCTGTAAAAGTATTTGTAGTCTGACTTATATTGTATTTTTTATTAAACACATTTTTTACTCCTGCAGTTAATCCAAATCCGCTTTGATGTTTATATTTCAATCCTAAATCAGTAGTAGAATAAGAAGGGATTTTTTTATTGTAGTTATCCACAGCATTTGAATAATAATTTAAATTAGCTGTTGCTTTTAATCCATCTACTATTTCATAATCAAGTCCCAATGTTGCTTTTACTGAAGGAACTCCCGGTATTTTCTGACCATCTTTAAATTTATGAGTTGTCGATGCTGATACATCATCCCCAACTTTTTTAATTTTAGCATTTACATATGAGAAAGATTCATTCACTCTTAATTTTCCAAAATACTGTTCAGCAAATAATTCTATTCCTGCTCTTTCTGTTTGCTTTAAATTATGGAAAGTCCATCTTGCTGTAGCTGGTCCTGATGTAACTCCATGGTCCATATTTAAATAGATTTCATTATCTGTTTTTGTGTAAAATGCTGTTGCACTCACAAATGAATTCCATAACATATCTTTAAATCCTACTTCATATGTATCAAATTTTTCTGTTTTTATATTGTTTAATGTATAAGTTCTTGCTCCTGGCGCATAGTCAACAAATTCTGTAGCAGCTGGAGATCTAAATCCTCTTTCATATTTCACGTATACATTTCCTGTGTCAGAATATTTATAATTAAGACCTAGTTCATAAGCACTGTTACTTTCCTTTTTAGTTCCTACTGTTTCTCTTGCTGGTATGTTAATTATTCTTCCTCCCATTCTCATCACTGAAGCAGGAACTTTTCTATTTGTTTCATATTCTGCCCTTTCATATCTATATCCAGCTGTCCCTTCTAGCTTATCAACTATTTTATGACGTCCTAACAGATAGAAAGAATTTGTTTTTTTAGATAAATCTACACTTATTATAGGCGTTCCGAATATAGTCTGTCTTCTGCTTCCTTCATGATCAATATAGTTATATCCAAAAACTATATTTCCATTTTCCAGTTCATAATTTCCTTTGAAGTTTATTCCTTTTTTTGTATCTTTAAACAGTGTTGTAGGAGTTCCTGGTGATAATTTATCTGTATTTTGTCTGTAACCTAATAACGAAAGTCTAAAAGCATCGGTAATTTTAGCATCATAACCTAAACTGTATTCCTTTCTTTCAACTTCCATGTGGCTTAAATCTCCTGACTGTTTTCTGTCATTTAAAAGCTGTGATTCAGTCAGTGCTCCTGCAAAAGTTTCTTCGGCATTATATCTTGCAGCTTTAAATTTTAAACTGTGGTTGTCAGTTATATTATATTTTAAACCACCTTTTAAATAATCATATGATTCCTTTTCACCTTTTCTGTAACCTTTTCCATTAGTATTTTCATATCCTAAATCTATAATAAATTTATTGTTAAAGTTTATTCCCGCATCTAATCCTAACTTATTTGTTCCATAAGAACTGTTCTGATAGTAAGCTTTTCCTGAAGCTCCTTCTTTCGTTCTATTTTTAGTGATAATATTTACTACTCCACCTCTAGTTCCACTTCCATAGAGTACAGTTCCTCCACCATTTATTATTTCAATTCTTTCAATATTGTTAACTGATATTGTGTTTAAGGGAATATAGGCATGGGAAGCATCTATTGTATCCATTGCAATATCACCATCAATAAGAACCTTTACTGAAGAAACTGCCTTAGAAACATTTCCACTCGTTCCAAGTCCAAATCTTCCTTGTCCTCTTATATCAACAGCAGATCCAAATCCTGTCTGAGTTATGTTTACTCCAGGAGCTTGTTTTAAGATATCTTCCACATTGTTGTAACCCTTTTCCTGAATGTCTTCAGATGTAATAACAGTAATATTCTTTATCTGATTCTCGATATTATCGCTGAATCCTGTTGCTGTAACAACTGTCTCCTGAAGTTTTCCTTCGTATTCTCCCTCTGCATATAGAGAAAAAGCAGCTAAAATCAAGCTGAAAATTGCAATTTTTTTTAACATACGTTTCACCTATGTGTGACATTAATATACATTTGTCACACTTCTCCTTTCTTCGTTGTTTGTATTTTATCTATTATTTTTTTGTATATTAAGATTGATATTCTTTATATTTTTATTTCTTATCTTTGCCATTGTTTCCACTATAATTCCATATTCCAGATGCTCATCTGCAGTAACTGTGATATTCCCTAAAAGTTCTTTTGGCAGTTTCCCCAGTTCAGCAGGAATACTTTCCAAAGAAATCTGTTTTACATTATCTCCTATTTTTATATAATAATTCTTATTTCTATCTACTACTATTTCTATCCTTGTTTCTTCCTTTTCATCAAATTTTGCATCAGATTTAGGCACTGACAGCTGAAATTGCGAATATTTATTAAATGTAGTGGCAATCATAAAGAATATAAGTAGCATAAATATTACATCTATTAGATTTAACATTGATATTTCAGTATTCTGCTTATTTCTACGGTTGACAAATTTCATTTTTTAATTCCTTTCACAAATAGGGATATTCTTATCTTTAATAACACACTCTAACGTAGCCGTCTTACATACAATTTCATGTTTTTTAATTCTAGTAAGAAAATGCAGGGACGCCCTTTCCATTTCAAGAATTATTGCATCTATCCTTCTATTGAAATAGTTATAAAAAACTAGTGAAGGTATAGCTACAATCAATCCAAAAGCAGTTGTATAAAGTGCTTCGGATATTCCAGCGGCAACAGCTTTTGCACTATCGGCATTATTTGATGTCAATGCAGAAAATGAAGCAATCATTCCTGTAACAGTTCCAAGAAGTCCCAACTGTGGTGCTGTATTTACAACTGCTCCAAGGAGCCACATTCCTTTTTCCAGTTCCCCTGTCTGAGCCAGAACTGCTTCACGTATTATTTCCTCAATATATTCCCTTTCCACATCTTCCATTTTGTCTAAATCTAAATCTATACTTTTCATTATTTTAGTAATAACCGTCGATACAGAATCCTTTTTTGTTTCAGTAACTTTTACTATTTCATCCTTGCTTTTTGTCAGCAGTAGTTTAAATAGCTGTCTTCTGTACTCATTTGTATAATCTTTTTCCTTTGTGAAAAAAAGCCATAATTTCTCGAGGACTATTGCTAATCCACAGATTGATGCCAGCAATATTCCCCACATAAAAATTCCACCTGCAATAAAATAGTGTATCATCATTTTTATTTTTCCTTTCAAAGTAATTTATTTTGAGAATAATAATATTCTATCGTATAATTTTATAATAGTCAAATTTATCTGTTATAAAAATAAATTAATTTTTTTTAAAATTATTTTTTGACTTTCCCAACATTCCATTTTTTCTGATTTTAAATATATTTGTTCATATATAATAGTTTGACAAAAAAAATATAATTTGCTAATATTATCTTGAAATTAAGATAATAAGGTGATGTAAATGCTAAAACATAAAGAGCTTCTAGATACCGTTATTACACTTACTCAGGTAAACAGTTATTTCACAAAAGTTCTAAATGAAAATATTTCAGAATTTGGATTAAATCTGACTGATTTTTCTGTACTGGATTTATTATTTCAGAAAGGTGAGCAGACAACCCAGAAAATAGGGGAAAAAATATTAGTTACAAGCGGAAGTATCACCTATATACTAAATAAGCTTGAAAAAATGGGTCTTATCTGTAGAAATAAATCTGAAACTGACAAACGTATTACCCACATAAAATTGACAGATGAAGGAAGAAATGCTATTTTTGAAATTCTACCTTTGCAGATAGAAAAAATTAATGAGATATTTTCTAATTTTTCAAAAGAAGATCTTGTCAGTTTAAACCATCTTCTGAAAAAGTTTAACTTTTAATTTTTAAATTTGATTTTTTCTTTTAAAAGGTATAAAATATTAGAAGATAAAGAGCTCGGATATATGTGTATATCTGATGAAAGGAGCTAAAATGAAAAATTCAAATAATATAAATCTAAAAAAGAAAAGCTATCAAAAAAATGAAATGGGGCTGGAAAAAGGGACTTCCCATGAAGAAGAAATTGCAAACTTTGTCAGTCACACTGTCGGGGCAGGACTTTCAATCCTTGGATTTATTCTTCTCATAATAAGGGCTAGCTGGGTAAACAGTATTCCAGCCATTATTTCCTTTATCATTTTTGGGCTCGGTTTAATAACACTTTATACTATGTCATCTATCTATCATGGTTTAAAGCCTGGAACTGCAAAAATGGTTTTTGAAATTCTTGACCACTCAGCCATTTATATTTTGATAGCTGCTACATATACACCGTTTCTTATTCTAGTTGTAAAATCTCCAACCGGAATGCTTGTATTATGGATTCAGTGGATTATATGTATAGTTGGTATAACATTTAAAGCCTTTTTTACTGGAAGATTCAGACTGTTCTCCACATTGCTTTACCTATTTATGGGTTGGATGATTGTGTTTTCATGGGGAGAATTACGGGCAAACATAAGTAATATTTCATTGGCTTTCCTTATTGCCGGAGGAATCCTTTACTCATTGGGAACTATTTTCTATATGTGGAAAATCTGTAAATATAACCATATGATATGGCATCTTTTTGTACTTATGGGAAGTATAGCACATTTCTTTGCTGTATTTCTTCTTGTATAGAAATATAGAATCAAAAAAATAATCGTTATGAACCATAATCCGATTCGTAACGATTATTTTATTTCTTACACTTCTAATATCTTTGTATAAATTTCATATTCTCCATTAAGTTTTTTATCCAGTATTTGTTTGTAACTTTCAATCTGCTGAATATATGTTTCATTTTCTAACGGTTCATATCCTGTCTTATAGTCAAAAATATATATTTTTTTATTTTCCTCATCAATATTTATTCTGTCTATAATTTTCTTATTTCCTTCTGAATCATAAATTTCAAATTCTGTATATACCTTATATTTTTTATCGTAAATATCCTTATTTTTAGAAATAAACTCTTCAAGTCTGGAAATGATTTCTGTTAAAATATTCTTTCCAAGCATATTTCCATATCTGCTTAAAAGAGCTGACTTTGCCATTTTCCTATCTTCTTCAAGGTTATTTAAAATCTGTTCAAAATAATAGTGTATAGCAAGACCTTTCTTTCTTTTAAATTCTTCCTTCAAAGCTATTTTAGAATTTTTTACAGGAAAATTTACTTTACTGTTTGAAAAATATGGCATTATTCTGTTAAGCTTTTCATCTGTCTGCTGTACATCGCCTGTTAAGTCATCTACCACTTTTTTCTCACTTTCAGTAATTTCTCCACATTCATATCCTTCTGTTTCTCCATAAACGTCTATAAGTCTTTTAGCCAGCCCTTTTTCTACTGTTTTGTTTGTATCAAAAAACAGCATCAGATTTTTCTTTGCCCTTGTCAAAGCCACATAATCAGCATTTATTTCTTCCATTTCCTTCTTATATTCCCTATTTTCCTTGATATCACTATAATCTCCCTCAATAAAGGTCTTATTGTACTTTCCAAAAGTTAAGAGAACTTTATTCAGTTTTGTAAATTTTTCATCATATTCAAAATAGATTTCCAAATCATTATACTCGTTTTTATTTTTCTTACTTTTATAGTAAAAAATCGTATCAAATTCCAGTCCTTTTGACTTATGTATAGTCATCAGATTTATTGCTTCCACATCACTGCTGCTCACCTGAGTTATTTTATCCTTTTTTTCTTCCATAAAACTTATAAATTCAAATAAATTGTCGTTTTCCTTAAGTTTATTGAAAAAATTGAATATATTTTTTATATCGCTGTTTGTTGAATAGAAATTTATCACATTGAAATTTTCTATTATTTTTTGAGAAAAATTTTCCTTTTCATATTTACTGTTCAGATTTTTTGCCAACTTTTTCAATTCCTTTACTTTATACAGCACATCCGAAAAAAGAAGATTATTTCTCTCCATTTTATCTATTTCTTCATATTTTTTAAGACTTACTGGTGTAATTTCTTCCTGCCTGTTAACATACTCTGAAAAAGTCTCATTTTGACTATCCCTAATATATTCTTCTATTTTCGATTTATTTTCAAGAAGATATCCCACATGGTCATTCAGACAGCCTATAAGGTCAGATCTCATAAATTCCAGAAAATATATAAAGTTATGAAATACAAAATACTTTATTAGTTTATATAATGGTTTTACAGCTTCATTATCAAGTATAGATGCATTACTATTTAATGTATAAGGTATATTTTCTTCATTCAATCTTTTTACGATTTTTTCTATCTGACTATTTGTTCTACATATAATACAACTTTTTCCAAGATTTTTTATTTTTCCTTCCTTAAGCATATATACTATATCTTCATATGTCTTGGCAACTTCAGATTTATCAGGAATTTCTCTTAAGCAATAGCTAAAATATCCACCCTGATAATCTTCATCATCTCTGTATTTTACAGGTAAATATTCCCAATTTTTATCGTATCCCTCATAAATCCTGTTTACATTTTCAATAACCTGTTTATAGCTTCTGTAGGATTTATCAAGATTTTCAACTTTTCCATCTATTATTTTATCAAGTTTTTCAAACAGCTCTTTTTCTCCGCCACGCCATCCGTATATACTCTGCTTTTCATCTCCAACGCAAATTATATTTTTTGCACTTTCCATTAATAGACTTAAAATTTTCCACTGCAAAACACTTGTATCCTGGAACTCATCTATCATTATGGTGTCTATTTCTCCACCAATCAGTTCAAGGAAATTCTTTGTAACACAGTTTCCCTGAATAAAGCTAAGTTCCTTGTTATAAATAAATTTATATGTATAAACTGAAACATCATTATGAGTAAATCTCTTTGACTTTCTCTTTTCATTTTCAGCAATACTGTAAATTATTTCTGCCATTTCTGTAAGTTTTTCATGCAGTGGAATTACTTTTTTTGTAAATATATTTTTTGACAGACTTTTCATGAAAGGTTCTTTTAGGTTATTTATTCTTTCAATATAATCTTCTACATCTTTTCCCTTTACAGTTCTTCCATTTTTGATTTTGAATCCTTCACCTTTATAGAAAATTTCCCAGTTTTTAATTACAATTTCTATCTTTTCCCTTTTATTTTCAATTTTATCTTTCATCATTTCATCAATATTCTTAAATTCTTTATAAATAATATGAAAATCATCATTTATAAAATTTGTTACAGGTTTAATTTCACCCTTTTTTCCGTTATTTTTTATTTCAGCTATCGCTTCAATCTGTTCAAATGTTTTTTCAAGATAATTTACAAAACTTGTATCTTCCTTTTTTTCACCGAAATCAGTTTTTTCCTCAAATAAAATAAAATAATTCTGTAACTTCAGTATATTCTTTATAAATTCTATATATACTCCTATTTCCTTTTTTTCTTTCTTTTCTTCTACTAAAAATAGAAATTTTTCAAAATATTCTTGATTCTCTAAAATTTTTCCAAGAATATTTCCATAAAATTCTTCATCCTCTTCATCAATAGTTTCAAAATTATATATTCCAAAAAAAGGTGCTATCGTATTTTTAAATATCCTGTTTGTAAATCCGTCAATTGTATAAATACGCATTTCATCCTTGTTTCTTATAATATTAAAATATATTTCCTGAAGTTTTTCCTTATTTATCTGGGAATCTTCTAATTTATAGATTTCCTTAAGATTTTTTTCAATATCCTGCCAATTATATTTTTCAAACGCAATCTGATAAAGAAAATCATAGATTCTTTCTTTTATTTCAGCAGTTGCTTTTTTTGTAAAAGTCATTACAACTATATTTCTGTAATCTGTCCCTTTTATAAGATTAGCTATAAATTCCAGGGAAAGTCTATATGTCTTTCCTGTTCCGGCACTTGCCTTCAATACTGTCCTATTCATTTTCTCCATCCATTTCATCCTCCCATCTGCATATATTCTTATACGTTGTATGAGCATATGTATTTCCTTTTTCTCCGAGACTGTAGTACTCATTTTCATAATATCTTTTTAAAACATTTTTTATATCATCTTCAGTCAGAGAAGGGGACTCTCTCTCATCCTTTATTATTTCACCATTCCATGTATCTACTATCCATTTTTTTATTTCTTTTCCATCATTTTCTTCCAGCATTATCGAATAATAGTCAAGCTGTCTCTGTGCATTTTCTACTTTACTCTCTTTTTCTAATTTTCCTGACTTGTAGTCTACAAATATTTTTTTCATAGCTGTCTTTATATATAAATCAATCCTTCCATTTATATATACATTTTTATAAATATTTTTTTCTTTATCTAGTCTTACTTTCTCTTCAGAATAAATCTCTATTTCAGACTGACTAAGCATTTCTTCCTTTAACTGCCTGAAAAAGTTTTTGACTGACTTTGCGATTTCCTCAAATGATATTTCGCTGTAAAATTTAATAAATTCCTGCGGCATCCTATATTCATAGAAACTAAGCACTTCATTTAATATCTTCTTTATTTCATCAATATCTGCATCATATTCAAAACTTTCTATTTTTTCCTTGTTTTCCTTTACAATTTTTTCATAAACAGAGTGAATTATACTACCAAACATGAGAGGACTAATCTTTTCATCAATTTCCTCTATTTCAGTTTTTCCTGTCATATTCTCAAGATAATATCCATATTCGAACTTTTCCATTTTCTCAAATGAATAATACCCTAAATTCAATTTTGTATCCTTTAAGCTTTCCAAATCCTTTTTCAGCTTCGACTTTATAAATTTCCCTATTTTTTTCTTTTCCCACTTATCTTCTGTAAAGTATCTTTTTACAAATTCAAGTTCATCCTTTTCCAGTATTTCATTTTTTATTACTTCTTTACCATATTTCAGTCTGATCTCTTCAACAATTCCTGAGCAGTCCTTATTTTCATCTATATTTTTAATATACGACAGATACACATTTTCCGCGTTTAAAATATTATTAACAAGCTTAAAGTTTTCAATCTTTTTTTCTTCTTCTGAGACAGGAAGACCTATTTTTTCCCTCTGTATTTTTGACAATAGGAAATTATTCACCCTTACCTCAGGAAACGTATCCTGAAGATTTAAAAATATCAGATTTTTTTTAGAAGTTTCTGAAATTGAGGAAAAATCATTTATACTGTACTGCTCCACATCTTCTTCACTTATTTTTTCAAGATCAAGGCTTATAGCCTTTTTATCCAGATATTTTAAAAATAATTTCAGCAGGCTCGCTGATATATTTTTCTCAAAAAATCCTTTCCACAAATCATCAAAATCAAATTCTTCCAGAACTGTCATTTCTGAAAGAGCTTCAAAATATTTATCACGGACATTGCTTCCTTCAATATCATTTTTATTGAATAGCTCTGAAAGATAATCTTCAAAATCCTTTAAAGTAGAAAAATTCAATATTCTTTCCAGTTCCCCTATAAATTCTGTAAGTACTTTAACTTCATCTTCATATAGGAATCTTTTTCCGTCTTCGTTTTCTTTGAGAAAATTATTTAACTGCTCCTTCGAAATATATTTATAATCCTCCCTTGCAAAAGATTGGAAATAGGAATAAGTTCTTTCCAGACCAAAAGTATTTAAAAAATTATCTGATTTATACGCATTATAAAACTCCTTAACTTTAAACATGTAATGTACATCACCATTTTTTAAATGAACTGGCCTTACATTTTCCAGAATATTGTATAAATGTTCCAGAACCTTATAAATTTTTGTTTTCTGCATTGTTATTTCAAGATTATATTTTATTTTAGACTGATTCAGAAGATGATAATCTGCTTCATTATTTTCAATACTTCCCTGTAAATCATATATTTTACAGTCTTTTACATCTTCACCTGAAATATCACTGGAAGAAAGCTTTTTTATCATCCCCAGAAGCTGAGCAAATTTATTTTCATATTCATGAATTTCAATATTTACACCAAAATCCCTTTCAAATTCTTCCTTTTCAGGCAGTGAAAAGCTATCTTTTATTTGGAGTTTTTCCTCATCAAAATCATTTTTCCCAAGCTGAATCTTATTTTCCACTTCAATTCCCTTCGATTCAAGAATTTCAATCATTTCTTCTTCAAATGGAGTAAATTTAATTTTATTTATAAAACATATTTTCTTATATTTTTTTATGAAAACATCTGATATATTTTCTTTTCTTCTAAGCATATAAGGTAAAATAAGTCCCTTTTCCTGTACTTTTTTTTCTACGTTTTTATTTATCTTAATAAGTTCATCAAATATTTTTTCCTGCCATTTTTCAAGTCCTAATTCCTCTTTATTTGAATAATCCACTTTATATTCCTGCAATTCAGAAAAAAGTGTATAAAAATTATATGCAATGTCGATTGCATCATAATAATTCTTTATTTTAAGTTCCTTTTTTATATTTATATCCAGTGAATTATAGAATAGTACAGCCTGTTTTTCTTCCTTTATGACAATTTTATCCGTTTCAAAAAGTTTCTCATAAAAATCATAGCTGTTCATCAGTTTAAAATTATTGAAAATGTTCTGAAATGTTTGTAAGTACTCTCTTTTTATTTCAAAAAACGAAGATGTATTTTCAAATACATATAAAACTTCTTCATTCTTATTAAATTCTTCAGAAAGGATTTCCTTCAAGTCAGATTTTAAGCCAAGATAAGTTAGTTTCATTATAACTCCCACACTCCTTTTCTAATATTATATATTATACTTCTTTATCTGATTATTTACAACCAATGTTCTTAAATTTGATGACATTTGTTTTTTTATGATTTTTCAATATATTAAAAAAACTGTTCCTTATAAATACTTTATAAATTTAATTTTTTTATACTATAAGAAACAGGTATTTATTTATTATTTTATTTAAAATTGAAAGTAAAAGAGTAATCATAGTAGTTATGAAAATGTTTATTAATTTTCATAACTACTATTTTCTCAATATTTTTTATAATGACTTTATTTTAAAGTCTAAAATTTCAAGTAAAAAATTCAATATACTTTTCTTAGAATAAATAATATTACTCTCCAAGCTCATTCCTTTTTTTAAATTCAAATTGTTTATACTTTTGGAATCAATATCTCCTATTACTAAATAATTTTTTTCTCCATTTTCTTTCATAATAGCATCTTTTGAAATGGAAATTATCTTACCTTTTAACATTTTATTCTTTTTTTCATCAGGAAAATTAAGATGATAATTGACCATATTTCCTTCCTTTATTTTCACTATATCGTTTTCCCTCACATATATATTCACTTTATAGTTTTCTTTAGCTGATACTATTTTTGCTATATTTACATCTGAATTTATAGTATCACCATTATTTATGGGATTTATCAATTCAACATATCCTGTAATTGGAGCTATAATCTTTGTACTTTTTAAATTATTATTTATTGAATCTATTTTCATCTCATTTTCTTTTATTTGACTATTAAGTTGGATTTTTTCATTATTGGTATTTATATAATATTCTGCTTTCTTTTGTTTATATTTTTCTTTCAATAAAACTAATTGATTTAAACTTTTTTCATATTCAATTCTTGAAATTCCACCTACCCTCAAAATTTCATAATTAGAATTTTTTATTTTCTCTGCTTCAGAAATTTCTATATCTATTGATTTCAATTCCATTAGATGTGAATTTTTTTTATTTATATAGTTTGAAGTAAGTAAATCTACTTCATATTTTTTACCATTCATCGCATTGTATAAATTTCTTTTTTCTTTTAATTCTTTTTCTAGAAATGCCTTTTCTACTATCAAATTATCACTTTCTATTTCATAGAGCAAATCCCCTTTGCTAACTTTTTTTCCTTGTTTAAGTATATTATTTTTTATTTTACCTGATACTATATTTATCACTATGCTGTTATTCTCTTCTGTTTCTATTACTCCATTTCCTCTTATTCTTAAATCTATTTTCCCAAAATAACTCCAAATAAAAAATAAAAATAATATTAGTAATAAGAAATAAAGTAAAATATAATAAAAATAACTTACCCTTTGATCTGATAATTCTTTAATATTCTCAATTTCATCAAGTTTATATACTTTTATTCTCACTTATATTCCCCTGTTCTTTCCATAATTTATAGTATTTTCCTTTCAAATTTAATAATTCCTCATGACTGCCAAATTCTATTATTTCCCCTTTATCTAAAACATATATTCTATCACACATGAGAATCGTACTTAGTCTATGTGCTATTATTATAGTAGTCATATCAAAATGAATATTATTTAAGGTATTCTGAATGATATTTTCAGTGATTGAATCAAGATTACTTGTCGCTTCATCCATAATTAATATATCTGGCTTTTTTAGTAATGCTCTTAATATTGATAATCTCTGCTTTTGTCCTGTTGATAAATTTATTCCATTTTCTTCTATTATATAGTCAAATCTAAGTGGAAGTTCATTTATAAAATCATATGCATTTACTTTTTTTGATAATTCTATTATTTCTTCAATCTTTACATCATCATTTATCATTAAATTTTCTCTTATCGATTTATTAAACAGAAATATATCCTGTGAAATATAAGAAATTTTTTCTCTTAATGTATTATTATCAATATCATTAATATTAAAATTATTTATAGTAATTTCCCCTTTTTCATAATTAAAAAATTTGAGCAGTAATTTAACCAATGTTGTTTTACCACTTCCTGATTCTCCTACTAACGCTATTTTTTCTCCTTGTTTTATTTGCATATTTATATTTTTCAATATCAGTTCTCTTGTTCCATATCTAAAATCTATATTTTTAATCTCTATATCTCCTTTAAGGTTTTTAGGCTCCAATTTTGTTTCTGTCTGTTCTAATTCTAAATCAATTATTTCTCCTAATCTATCAGATGATACAACAGCTGTTTGAATAACAGATTGCAAATTAATTATATTTTTCATAGGATTGGTAAAATATACCAGTAAAGTATTAAATACAATCAGTTCTCCTAATGTTAATTTACCTGATATAACCTGATAAGCACCTATCCACATTATTGCCATATCTCCTAATAGTGATATTATTTCTGAAAATATACCTGAAAAACTATAAATAATCCCTCTTCTAAATGAAGATTTTAATACTTTATATAATTTAAATTCGGCTTCATTCTGAATATTTAACTCTAAATTATATGATTTTATAGTTTCCATTCCATGTATACTTTGTATTATAAACGAGGTTAATTGTGAGTTATTTTCAAGTACTTCATTATTTATATTTTTTATAATTTTTTTAAAAGAAAATACTATTATTATATATAATAACAACATTATTATAGCTATAAAAAATAAATCTCTATTTTGAAAATATAAAATGATTCCTCCTGAAATCGACATAATTGTATCTAACATAAGAACCAAAATTGTTTCTGATATTGTATCATTAATATTAGAAGCATCTGAAAATCTTGATATTATTTCCCCTGTTTTTCTTGTTGAAAAAAATTTCATTGGCAATCTAATAATATGGTTATAGTATCCTAATAAAATAAATATATCTATTCTTTGACTTAAAAACAACAGTAAATAATTTCTAAAAGCACCAAGAAAAATTTTTATTATTCCTAAAGTAATAACTCCTATCATAAGTATATTTAATGTATTCAATAAATTATCTTTCAAAACATAGTCAATTAGAAATTTGAAGTAAAAAGAACTTATAATACCAAGAAAAGTATACAGCATTGATACTAAAAAAACATTCCATAATAATTTTTTTTGTTTCTTCAAAATCAAAAAGAATTTCATTAAAGAATTATTGTTTTCTTTTATTCTTTCAAATTCTTTTTTTGGTTCCACTAAAATTAAAATTCCTGTCCAAATTTTTTCAAATTCTTCATGTGAATATTTTTTCATTCCAATGGCAGGATCTGAGACCAGTATCATTTTTTTAGAAACTTTATGAATGACTATATAATGTAAAAAATTCTTTTCAGTTTTAATATGTGCGATTATAGGAAAAGATATTTCATTAGTTATCTTTTTATCTTCAACTCTTACTGCTTTCCCATCAAACCCTAGATATTCTAATCCTTTTAGCATACCTGCTATGTTAGTGCCGTTTCTATCCGTTCCTGATATCTCTCTTAATTTAGCAATAGAGATATCTGAACCAAACTGCTTTGCTATGGTCAATATACATGCAGGCCCACAATCTTTCTCGTCATTTTGTAATATGCTATAATATTTTTTAAACATAACTAAACCTTTCTTTCCTGTAATCGAAAATTGTTTAAAATATTGAATAAATTCTCATTATATTTTTCTTCTTTCACATCATATATTATTATCTTATTAATAAAACTAGGTTATTATTTCTTACGGATTAAAATAATTTATAAAATCCTTTTCCAATCTTTTTTAAGCTCCAAATAAAACCTGCAGTATGTAAAATAAACATTATTATAAGAATTATTGTTATAAATAATGAACTATTTCCCATATTTAATACTTTAATAATACTATCTATAAATCCAAGATAAAAATCTTTTAAATAAATTCCCGTTATATTGAACAGCATATGCAAATATATACATAACCATATATTCCCCTTCTTATCCTTTACATTTCCAAGAAATATCCCTGATATAAAAGTATAAATTTTTTGTATAAAATATCTATGCCACAAAGCAAAAATTAA
>CALEXX010000043.1 GCA_937925095.1 uncultured Leptotrichia sp. | reverse complement strand
TAAAGTATTTACCAAGAATTCCTACTTATGAGAAAGTGTTTTTTAGAAATTCAGTGAGTTTTATGCTTTCTGCCTTTATTTTATTTAAACAAAAAGAATCCATAAAAGTTAAAAAAGAAAATATTCCGTTTGTTTTTGGGAGATCGTTTTTTGGCTTTATTGGAATGGTGGCAAATTTCTATGCACTGGAGTATTTAACTATGGCAGAAGCAAATATGTTAAATAAACTTTCACCTGTATTTGTAACGATTTGTGCCTGTATGTTTTTGAAGGAAAGAGTAGATAAAAAGCAGGTTATAGGAATAATTTTGATGCTTTTAGCAGTAGTTTTTGTAATAAAACCAAGTTTTTCACCAGAAATTATTCCAAGTTTAGCAGGACTTTTCTCGGCTGTACTTGCGGGATTTTCTTATACGATAATTAGATATTTGAATGGAAAGGTAAAGTCAGAAATTAATGTATTTTACTTCTCACTTTTATCTGTTGTCTGCACTTTTCCGCTTATGATGATGAATTTTGTAATACCAACTTTAGGTGAGTTTTTTATTCTTTTAGGAGGAATAGGAATTTCTGCTGCAATAGGACAATTTGGACTTACTTATGCCTATACTTTTGCACCAGCTTCGGAAGTTTCAATTTATAACTATGTTATTATAATAACAAGTATGTTTATGGACTATGTATTATTCAGTACAATTCCAGATTTATTTAGCTTTATAGGTGGATTTATGATCATGACTACAGCGATTTATTTATATTTACATAATAAGAAAAAAGATAACTAAAATAAATTGTGGTCAAAACAAAAATATGCTTCCAGCATTTTTAATTTTTTAGTAAATACTGAAAGCATATTTTACAGTTTTATTTTTATAGTAAATGTTTTTGAAATTACCTATAAAGTAATTTTCTATTTCTCCAGAGCATTTTTAAAGTCTTCAATTAAATCATCTATATTTTCAAGCCCGACTGCAATTCTAACCATTGAATTAGTTATTCCTCTTGCATTTTTTTCTTCTTCAGGCATTTCAGCGTGAGTTACTGTGCTTGGGTGTGTTACAAGAGTTTCAGGACCTCCAAGACTTGGAGCCAGTGTTGCTATTTTTATATTTTCAAAAAATGTTTTTACCTTTTTTTCATCCTTTAATATAAATGAGAATACTGCTCCTATACCTGAAGCCTGAGTTTTATGTACCTCTTTTCCTTTATTATCATCTTCAATAGGAGAGTATACTTTTTTCACTGCAGGATGATTTCTGAAAAATTCCAGAAGCTTCAAAGTATTATTTTGAGCTGTATCCACTCTTATCTTTAAAGTTTTCAAACTTCTCATTAAAAGCCAGCTGTCAAAAGGTGGAAGGATAGCTCCTATTGCCTTCTGTGCAAACCATACATCTTCTGCAAGTTTGTCATCATTAACAACTACAATTCCTGCAATGATATCATGATGGCCACTCAAAAATTTTGTAGCACTGTGAACCACTATGTCAATCCCTAATTCAAGAGGTCTCTGTAAATACGGAGTAAGAAACGTGTTATCTGCTATTGTAAGAAGGCCATATTCCTTTGCTATTTTAACAACGCCTCTGATATCTGTTATATCAAGTAGCGGATTGGAAGGTGTTTCTATAAATATAGCCACTGTTTCAGATCTTACAGCATTTCTTATTTCATCAAGATTTGTAGCATCGACAAATGTATATTTAAGATTAAATTTCCCAAATATATCAGTTGTAATTCTGTATGTTCCTCCATAAATGTCGGTTCCAAGTATTATGTGATCTCCAGCCTTAAATCTTGTGAATACAGATGTAATAGCCGCCATTCCTGAAGAAAATGCATATCCATGTTTTCCATTTTCCAGAATAGCCATTAATTTTTCAAGTTCACTTCTAGTTGGATTGGAAACTCTTCCATATTCGAAATCCTGAGGTTCTCCAAAACTTTTAGTTTTATATGCGGAAGCCATATTAATGGTATTGTTCCATTCAGAATTCCCTTTCTCTGTATCTTTTAATCCATGTATTGCTTTTGTTTCAAACTTCATATATCGCCCTCATTTCCATAAAATTTATTTTATTGTATCACATTATTGAAATATTTTTTACAAAATTTCCTTTTTATTATCTTACCTTTTAAACTTTTACCTGATATATTAAAAAATCTATTTCTATTTGGCAATTTTATTATATTCCTTTATCAGTTCATTATATTCGTGGAATACATTTTCAGGGGTTCCAGATTCATTTTTCAGGGAAGGATTATTTTGGAGAAGTTTCGGATCTAACTTTTCCTTATTTTCAACCCTGCTTATGAATTTTGCCATAGTTTCCTTAAATCTTTCTGTGTAAAGTATAAAAGAAGTAAAATCACTGCTATGATAGTGTTCTTTTTTTAACATTTCCTGATTTTCGGCAGAATTTTTAAGTTTATCCATGGAAGCAGTCATTTTTGCTTCAAGTTCCTTAAATTTAGCAAGGTCTGCATCTGTAAGATTTTCAGCTGATATTTTTTCCCTCTGGATTTCATCTAGAATTTCTTCGCATGAATCTATAAATGTCATTAAATCATATTCTATAAGTTTTCCTTCTTTTTTAACTTTTTCAGCAAGTTTTCTTTTCTGCTCTTTGGAACGGCTGCTGAAGGCTTCCTTAAATTTTTTTGAAAGAATACGGTATCTTTTAGCTATTTCTAAAAAATTGACATGCATTTCTTCTCTTAAAGTCTTGTTTTTGAAATAATTCCCATCCCCATAGTAAGCTGTCATCTGATCCGTCAAGGTCTTCATTTCTGACAGGAGTGGCAGCAGCTCTCTTGAAGCGTCATCAAGTTCTTTCATTTCAGGTACTTTTGCAATATTTTCTTTAGTTGTATTGATAATTGACTGGTCAATTGCAGGAATATTTATTTTTTCTTTAGGCTTTTTCATTTTCTTGTCTGTTCCTGCCACTTCAAAATAATATCCTATATATTCATCTATTTGTAAAAGGTGATTGTAAAACTGGACATAAGTGTTGTATTTTTCCGCTTCTAGTTTTTCGTTTTCTCTTACAATGCTTACATCGTTTTTTTCCTTTTCTTCTTTTGCCTTACTTTTTCCGCATGAGAATAGCAGTATAAAAATAATAAAAAAAATAATATAATTTTTCCTCTTCATAAAATCGTCACATATTAAGTTACAGAAGTGTAAAATAATAGGTGTTTCTCCTTTCTATAATTACTTGTTAAGGCCATTATAGTAATTTTAAGAAGTAAAGTCAAATAAAAAAAGAAAATTTGTGCATATGATGGAATTGTTAATCTGAATTATTGCAATATAGATAATAATAAGGTAAAATGTATTGAAAATTTGAAAATGAATCAGAAAAAATATAATGAAACTTAATTTTGAAAGGAATAGGAATGGGATATATAAAAATATTGGATGAAAGTGTATCCAATATAATTGCGGCAGGGGAAGTAGTGGAAAATCCCGCCTCAATGATTAAGGAAATGATTGAAAATTCTCTTGATGCAAAGGCTACAGTTATTAAGATTGAGGTTTTCAAGGGAGGAACAGAAGTAAAAATAAATGATAATGGTATAGGAATGGATAAGGAAGATACACTTCTTTCTATTGAAAGACATGCCACTTCAAAAATTTCCACAAAGGACGATGTTTTCAACCTTCAGACTTATGGATTCAGGGGAGAAGCACTTGCGTCAATAGCGGCAGTCTCAAAATTGACTATTAGTACAAGGACAGTGGCAAGTAATACAGGATACAGAATAGGAAGCTACGGAGGAGTTGTAAGGAAATTTGAGGAAATTTCAAGAAATCCGGGAACAGAAATAGAAGTAAGGGATTTGTTCTACAATACTCCAGCTAGGAAGAAATTTTTGAGGAAAGAATCAACAGAATATAATAAAATAAGGGATATAGTTTTAAAGGAAGCCCTTGCCAATACTGAAGTTGCATTTATACTTGAACTGGACGGGAAAGCCACTATAAATACAAGCGGTAGGGGAATAGACAACACAATACTTGAGCTGTTTGGGAAATCTGTCCTGAGAAATCTGAATAAATTCGAATACGGATATTTGGGAAATGTGGAAATATTGAGAAGCAGCAAGGATTATATATTTACATACATAAATAAAAGATATGTAAAATCTGCAACAATAGAAAGGGCTGTAATAGACGGATATTATACAAAACTGATGAAGGGGAAATATCCTTTTGCAATAATATTTTTTGATATAGATCCTGCAGAAATAGATGTAAATGTACACCCTTCAAAAAAAATTGTCAAGTTTTCCAATGATAAAGCGATATACAGACAGCTGAAGGATTCAATAGATGAATTTTTCTATCACAATGACAGGGAAAACTGGCAACCTAACATTGACCTTCTGAAGCAGAATATAAATGTGGAAAATAAGGATGAAAAAATAAGTAATTTATTTTCTGATGAAATAGTAAAAACAGACAGCCAGAAATTTTTCAGTTTTGAAACTCATGACGGAAACTTCAGTGGAGTAAACAGCGAAGCAGATAAAGATGTGGCAAGTATTGTGATAGAAGCTGAAACAGAAAAAAATTACAGTGTGGAAAAAAGTCAGGATGTAAATCTGGAAGCTGCTGAATCTACAATTACTGAAGAAAAAGTTATACCTAAAGAAATGGTACTTGAAAATAAAGAGGATATAGATTTTTCAGGATCTTATAACGAAAGAGAAAATGAAAATCAGTATACAGGTATACCTGAAGTAAGGGAAGAATATATTCCACAGGTAGAAAAAGAAGAAAGATATACGAATTTTAATATAGAAAAATCAAATGAAGGATATAAGGTAGGAACATTTGAGAAACATGAAGGTAGACAGTTTGATTATAATATACTGGGACAAATTTTTGATACGTATATTCTTGTGAGAAAAAATGATGAACTGGAAATTTATGACCAGCATATTATCCATGAAAGAATACTGTATGAGGAACTTAAGGATAAATTTTATAGTAAAAAACTTGATTCCCAGCAGCTTCTTATACCTCAGAAGATTGAAGTGACGGCAGTTGAAAAGAGTATTATTCTGGAAAATCAGGAAACATTCAGTGAATTTGGTTTTGACATAGACCAGTTTTCTGATAATGAAATGCTGTTGAGGGCTGTTCCGGCATTTGATTTTAGGGAAGATGTGAAAAATGTTTTTCATAAACTCCTTGAAGATTTGAAAGATGAAAACGAAATAAAAGATCTGAGGGAAAATATAATAATCTCAATGTCATGTAAGGGAGCAGTGAAGGCAGGTCAGAAACTTGATATGGGAGAAATGCAGAATATGGTAAGAAGACTCCATGAAGTTGGGAAATATACATGTCCCCATGGAAGACCTATTATTGTAAAGCTTACAAAAAATGATCTGGACAAAATGTTTGGAAGAAAAAAATAAAAAAAATTTTGACAATAGGAAAAAAATATGGTAAAGATTAATATAATATGTATTGGTAAGATAAAAGACAAATATATAAGAGATGGAATTTCAGAGTTTTCCAAAAGGCTTTCAAGATATGCAAACCTTAATATCATTGAGCTGGCTGAAGAGGATGACAATAAGGGAATTGGAACGGCTATAACAAAAGAAACAGAAAGAATAATCGATGCATTAAATAAGAGAAACCGTTCTTATAGCATACTGCTTGACCTGAAGGGAAAACTGAAGTCATCTGAAGAAATGGCTGAAGAGATTGAAAATATATCTTTACAGCATAGTGAAATTAATTTTATAATAGGCGGATCAAATGGAGTTGATGATGAATTAAGAAAACTGGTTGATTTCAGGCTGGCTTTTTCTTCTTTTACATTTCCACATCAGCTGATGAGATTAATTCTGATGGAGCAGATATATAGATGGATTTCTATAACTAAAAATATAAAATATCATAAATAAATGGAGGGAGAGAGTTATGTACTCTGCAGGTGAAGAATTTGAAAAAATAATCAATGGAGATGAAGAATATTTTACTTGTCTTGCAAATATAACTGTTGACGAGAAGGAATATTTAATTTGTGAAAATGAATCCGGAATAAAGAAAGTTTTCTTTTATGACACTAATGAAGAAGATCTTGTTCTCCTTGAAGAAGATGAAGAAGATGAAATCCTTGAAATATGGGAAGAAGAATATTATGACAGGGACAAGGATTATATGTACTGGAATGAAGAATTCGGTGAATATGATGAAGTGAAGGATGAAGAGCAGGAATTTGATGACATTGAAGAAATGGAAGAAGACGAGGATGACGATATCCTTGTAGGATATGATGACGATGAAGAGGACATTGATGAATTTCTTGACGAGTTTCTTGATGAGTAGGTGACAATGGAAATAACTATAAAGAGTAATGATTTTTACGGTGAAAAATATAATAAAAGCTTTGAAATAATGGAAGTCTTGAATTTGCCGGATAAAAGGGAATACCATTATGAAGATGAATTTGGTAAATGCAGGATAATAGAAGCGGAAAACACAGTTGAAATATACCGTAGGGGAAGTATAAATTCAAAACAGGTTTTCAAGATGGGGAAAGTGACGTCTTTTACTTATATGACTAAAGAATTTAAAGCGAAATATGAAATTTTCACAAAAAAAATATTATTAAATAATGGAAAAATAATAATGGAGTATGATATAATAGATAGAAATGAAACAGTAAACAGTATAAGTCTAGAAATTATACCTTTTACCAAAAAATAAAAATATAGAAACTTGAAAGGAAAAATAATGAGTAATCAGACAAATGAAAGTAAAATTATAAGTGAAAAACTTAAAAAAGTTGAAGAACTGAAAGAAATGGGAATAGAACCTTACGGAAGAAAATATGAAAAAATAAATGATATTGAAGAAATTAACAAATATGATGAAACATGTGGCAAAGTGTTTAAAACAGCAGGAAGAATAATTGCATACAGAAGAATGGGGAAAAATGGATTTGGACATATTCAGGATTCCACAGGAAAACTGCAATATTATGTAAAGCAGGATGAAGTTGGGGAAGAACAGTACGAAATCTATAAAAAACTGGGAATAGGTGACTTTATAGGAATAGAAGGTGTACTATTCAGAACTAAGACAGGTGAGCTTACTTTGAGGGCAAGTTCTTTTGAAGTACAGTCTAAAAATATAAGACCTCTTCCTGAAAAATTCCATGGGCTGACAAATGTTGAAACAAGATACAGACAGAGATATGTTGACCTTGTAATGAACAGGGAAGTTATGGAAACTATGAAAAAAAGATTCCAGATTGTAAGATTTTTCAGAAAATATCTTGAGGAAAAAGGATTTACAGAAGTTGAAACTCCAATGATGCACCCAATTGCAGGAGGAGCTACTGCAAGACCTTTTACTACTCATCACAATGCACTGGATATGGAACTATTTTTAAGGGTTGCTCCAGAACTTTATCTGAAAAGACTTCTTGTGGGAGGATTTGATAAAGTATTTGAAATTAACAGAAGTTTCAGAAATGAAGGAATTTCAATAAAACATAACCCTGAGTTCACAATGATGGAGCTGTATCAGGCGTATGCTGATTATGTGGATATGATGAATATTACAGAGGATCTTATTTCAAAGCTGACTTATGAACTGCACGGAAGTTATGAAATAGAGTATGAAGGTAAGAAAATTGATTTGACAACTCCTTGGAGAAGAGTAAAAATGAAGGATATAGTAAAGGAAGTTACCGGATTTGATTTTGATGCTGTTACAAGCGATGAAGATGCTGTTAATAAGGCAAAAGAGCTTGGAATACCTTTGGAAAAGGACAAAACTTACACAAAATATGGAATACTGAATCTTATTTTTGAAGAAAAAGTAGAAGAAACACTTATAAATCCTACTTTCATTATAGAATATCCAAAGGAAATTTCTCCTCTTTCAAAAAATAAAAAGGGAGAAACTGACTGGGTAGACAGATTTGAACTGTTCATTTCAGGAAGAGAATTTGCAAATGCTTATTCTGAATTAAATGACCCTAGGGATCAGCAGGAAAGATTTGAAGAGCAGGTTAAAATGAAGGAAGCAGGAGACGATGAAGCTCAGAATATGGACTTAGACTATATAAGAGCTCTGGAATATGGAATGCCACCTGCAGGAGGACTGGGAATAGGAATAGACAGATTAGTAATGTTACAGACTAATTCAGCATCTATAAGAGATGTAATATTGTTCCCTACATTAAGAAAAGAAGATATAGAACTGTAGTCAGAAATAGAATATTGAAAAGGGACATGTGCCAGAAAACTTGGAGGTAAAACTGAAGGGTTGAAGGCACATGTTTTTTTATGCAGAATAAAATTATTTTTTTCAGTTTATTTTCAGTTTAAGATGCTAGAATAAATTATAAAGTAAAAGAAATATATAGAAATAGAGTTTAATTACACAGGGAGGAAACGAATTATGAAAAAATTAATTTTAGTGTCAATGTTATTACTGGGAATGCTTACATTTGCAGAAAGATTTACAAGTCCAAATAAAAGATTGGAAATATCTTTAAAGGAGAATGCGGAAGAACAGTCGCCAGCAGGATATTTCTGGTATAATGAAGAAGGTGAGGCTGACAGATATTCATTCTTCATAGTTACTGACAATGCAAAGGAAATTTCACTTGTTCAAAGCTATGAAAGTAAGGAAAAAGCAGGAGGTAAAATATCAGAAACTTATCTTGATGACCCTGCAACAGGATCAGTTCCCACTGTTTTTGGAACATATAAAGTGTATCGTGACAATAAAAAAGGAATATATTATGTAAATAATTATGTTGATTTACAAGGGAAAAAACATGCAAAATTGTATTTTGGATTTGATAAGAAGCATAATACAGTAGTTATACTTGATAAAAATATGAATATTGTAGAAGTTTTACAAAGAGGAGCAGCAGGGTAATATAGTAAATTGGTAATATTGTATCTTTTAAAATAAACAGTTTTGAAATAGACTATCTCAAAATTTGAAAAATATAGTTTTGTACTGACCCCAAAAAGTTGGACAAATTAAATTAACTTGCTAATAAGGATTGACTTCTGTAAGAAGCAGGAGTTAATCCTTTTAATTTTTCCTTTATTCTTTTGTTATTGTAATAATATATGTAATCTTCTATCGCTTCTTTCAATTCATCTAATGTCCTGTACGTTGCTTCCTGTCCATAAAACATCTCTGATTTTAACAGACCAAAGAAACATTCCATTAATCCATTATCTAAACTGTTTCCTTTTCTTGACATACTTTGCGTTATCTTCTTTTCTTTTAACCTTTCCTGATATAAATTATGCTGATACTGCCAGCCTTGATCACTATGAAATATTAAATCCTCATAATTCTCATTTCCTTTAAATGCCAAATTTAACATATGATTTATCTGATCCAAGTTAGCACTTTTCGAAATATCATATGAAACTATATATCTTCCATAAGCATCCAATATTGGAGATAAGTATAACTTTTCCCCTCTTAGATTAAATTCTGTTACATCTGTAAACCATTTCTGATTTGGAGCTGCTGCTTCAAAATCTCTCTTGATATGGTTATCAGCTATCTTTCCTATTTGGCCTTTGTATGAAGAATATTTTCTCTTTTTACGGATAATACTTTGCAGATTAAATTTCTTCATAAGCCTCTGTACTTTTTTATGATTAATATTTATCCCTTGATTCTTTAATTCCAATGTTATTCTTCGATAACCATATCTTCCTTTATTTGCATAGTAAATTTCTTTGATTTTTTCAATGACATCTTTATTCTTCTCATCAATATCTTTCTTGTTGATATAGTAGTAATATACTGATCTTGATATTCCGGCAATCTTCAGCAGCATTTTGAAAGGGTATTTAGCTCTAAGTTCAGCTATTACTCTTACTTTTTCTTCTCTTTTAGCTCCCTTTCCTGAACCAGAGCTCTCAATTTTTTTAAGTATTCGTTCTCAGCTTTGAGATACATATTTTCTTCTTCTAATTGTTTAATCTTATCCTTTTCAGATAGAACTTTATCATTTTTCTTAGGTTTAGTCATAGATTTAGTTTTCCTTCCTATTTTCTTCTCTATAACATTATACCCGTTTTCTTTAAATTTTGAAAGCCAATTATGTAAAAGACCGGAAGAAGCTAAACCGACATCAATGGCGACAGAATTAATGGATTCATTATTAACTAGAATTCTATTAATTATCTGTAACTTAAATTCTTTAGAATAGTGTTTATTTTTACCATTTCCTATAATATCATATCCATGTTTTCTAATCAACCTGATTAAATAATGAAGAACAATCTTGTTAACATTAAAAGCTTTGGCTAATGAAGCAATAGTTTCACCATTTTTATTTCTTTCATATATTTCAATTTTATCTTTTCTTGTTAATTTACTCATAAAAACTGCACCTCCAATCTTGTGTCCAAGATTTTGGGTGCAGTACAAAAATATAGTTTTTTACATTATTTTTTTATTTTCTTTTTGAGACAGCCTCTTTTTGTATTATTTTTTTGAGATACATCATTTTATCTATTTTCTAGTATTATTTTTTAAAAAACTTCCAAGCTGTAGGTAATAATCCTGTAAGAATCACCATTTTAATAACATCACCAGCAATAAAAGGATATAAACCTATCGCAAATACATTTTTATTTGGAAGGAATATGTTAAGTTGTAAAAGTCCAAAGAAATATAATACAGCATGTGCTATTATTAATACTGATATTAATTTAACTGGGGATTTTGTCCACCCTTTATCTGCAAAATATCCACAAACAAGTGCTGCAAAGAAAAATCCTATTATATATCCTCCTGAAGGAGTAAAGAATGGTAATTTACCTGAAAATCCTGCAAAAACTGGAAGTCCTGCAGAACCTGCCGCAATATATGTTAAGAGTGTGGAAGAACCTAGCTTTTTACCATAAACAAGTCCAATGAACATTACTGCAAATGTCTGACCTGTTATAGGTACTGGTGTAAATGGCAATGGAATAGTCAACTGTGACATAAGTGCTAGAAATATAGTTCCACTCAGTACAAGTAGAATATTCTTTAATAGTTCCTGATTTTTGTTTTCAACTGTGATTAGATTGTTGATTAATAAGTTTTGATTCATTTTATACCTCCTGATTAATTTGTGTAAGCAATATTTACAGTATAAGTATAACCAAAAAAATATTAAAAGTCAACATTAAAAACTAGTGTTTTTTATCGGGAATAATTGATAATAAAGGATAAATGGAAATTATTAAATAATTTAAAATAATATATATATTTTTATATAAAAAGCTATGGATTATTAGTAAGAAATGTAGTATAATAAAACAAATCAGTAAAGGAGTTAGCTGTTTAGTTAAATTTGAATTATGGAAAAAAATGAGAATAAAAAAATAAAGATTTTTTCTAATTTGAAACAACAGAAAATTTTGGAATTACAGAAAATAAGAAATAAGGATAAATCTGTAAATGAAAAAAAGGAAAAAGTAAACAGAAACCTTAAAGAATTAGTAGTTCACACCAAAGAAAGTGAGAACAGAAAAAAAAGAAAAAGAAAAAGTATAAATTTTTTTTTATTTGCAATATTCATAGTAATGTCACTAGTCATAGTTTTCCTATCTTTCAAATACAAGGAATTTCAAATATATCTCAGCAAAAACAAGGAAATAATACAATTAGGTAAAAAATATGAGGAAGAGCAGAAAAGAAAAGTTGCTGAAGTAAAAGACCTAAAAAATCTAACATTGGCAAATATTAATGATTTACCTGATGATAAGAAAAAACTTATGCTGAGTATAATTCCAAGTGGAAGTCCTTTGAAAAGGGAACTTTATGTGACAAGCCCTTTTGGAGTGAGGGTACATCCGATAAGTGGTGCAAAAAAAGAACATCATGGAATAGATTTGAGAGTGGATATTGGTGACGGAGTATTTTCGCCTGCAATAGGAAGAGTAAGTTTTGCAGGAGTAAGAGGAGGATACGGAAATACGGTTATTGTTGATCATATGTATGGATTTCAGACACTTTATGGACATTTAAGCAAGTTACATGTTCAGGCTGGAGAAATTGTAGGAAAAGGAAAATTTCTGGCAGAAGGTGGAAATTCAGGAAGTTCGACAGGACCTCATCTTCATTATGAAATAAGGTATAATGGGACACCAATAGATCCGAAAAATTTTATTGACTGGAATGAGAAACAATTTAACATACTATTTGAAAAAGAAAGGAGTGTTCAATGGGAATATTTTCTAACGGTAATGGGAAAGAATTAAAAACTATATCATCAGCAGACAGCGTAAATGTAATTGCTCCCGAAACATACATAAAAGGAATTATTGAAGCTGCCTATATGATTCAGATTGAAGGAGTGCTGGAAGGCGATATAAGGGCACAGGATCTAGTTCATATTACTGAAACTGGAAAAATTTCTGGAAATATTGAAGCTAAAACAGTTTTTATTGATGGAGAGGTATCTGGAGAAATAGTGGCTGATAAAGTTGAAATTGGAGAAAAAGGTAAAGTATTTGCAAATATTTCTTCTACTGTATTTGTAATACAGGAGGGTGGAATATTTGAAGGAAACAAAAAAATGAAAAAGGAAACAATAGAAATATCCTACAATGATAATACAGAAGAATAGTTTACTGGAAATTTTTAAAGTGATTTTGAAAGGAAGCGAAATATTATGAAAAAAACAAGGAAACAAAATATTTTATTGGTAGCATTATTTTCAACGTTGCTTAGCTGTGGAGGCGGTGGTGGAGGTGGTGGAGGTGGATCTACATCAGCACCAGCTCCGACAACGCCAGTGCCAACAACACCAACAGTAACAACACCAACAACACCTGCAACGCCTACGGTGGAATCTGCATTTGATCTAAATGGACATATAAAATGGAATGACACTACTTTTTCATACAATAGTGCGAATCCACATAATAAAACTTCAACTGTCACACAGACAGGTTCAGGTGTAACTATTGGTGTTCTTGATATGGGATTTGCAACAACAGACAGTGATATGCAGGATATAATGACATCAGAGTTTGGCTCAAGACTTGAAAAAGTGACAGTTTACGGACGTCCAACAAATGACCAGTTTCATGGAATAACGGTTGCACAGGTTGCAGGAAGTTCAGTATCAGGAACAGCTAAAGGAGCTAAAATTATAGGAGTGGATATAACAAAGGAAACTATTAAAGATGGGAAGTCATCTTTACATCCAGATCCTTCTCTTGCAGCTTATAACTATTTGTATACAACTAAAGGTGTAAGAATATTTAACCAGTCTTTTGGAGTTTCTAATGAAGTGACAGGTTTTAATAGAAGTTCGGCAAAACATCAGATAAATAATGGTAGCTCAACAGAAGATATTTTAGGATTTTATCAAACAGCAGTAAATAACGGAGCTTTATTTATATGGGCAGCAGGGAATGAAAGTTTCAAATCAAATCCTTCACTGGAAGGAGGACTTCCTTATTTGTATGGTGAGTTAGAAAAAGGATGGATTAATGTTGTCGGATTAGCAAAAGATAGTCCTACAAACCCTGGAAGTACTAACTGGGAAGATTTGAAAAGATTAAATGGAGCAGGAGTTGCTAAAAACTGGACAGTATCAGCAGTTTCAGGGATAACAGTGCAGTCAAAGGATAAAGGTGTAAGAGGAACTTATGTTATGAATGGATCTTCATTTGCGGCACCGATAGTGGCAGGAACAGCCGCACTTATAAAGGAAAAATATCCTTGGATGACAGGAGATCTCATAAGACAGACAATTTTATCTACAGCAACAGATATAGGTAAAAAAGGTGTAGATGAAGATTTTGGATGGGGACTTTTAAATATTGGAAAAGCATTAAATGGACCTGCATTATTTGATAAAAGACTTGCACTTGGAGATAATGTTGTAGCAGATGTAACAACAGGAACTTATACATTCTCAAATAATATCTCAGGAGATGCAGGATTTATAAAAAATGGAGCAGGAGCTTTAAGATTTACAGGAAACTTAACTTATACAGGAAATACTACAATAAATAATGGTACCCTTATAATAAAAGGAGTTACTTATAACTCAAGTTCGACAAGAATAGTTAAAGGAAACCTTGTAGCAGCTGCAGATGTTAATATTCAAAATGATGTACAGAATGAAAATGGAAACTTTGAAGTGGAAGGAAGCAATGTAACAGTAGGTGGAAACTATACTGCTTCTGAAAATGCTAAAACTACTTTAAATTCCAATGCAAGCTTACATGTGGCAGGAAAAGTGGCATTAGGTGGGTCCACAATCGAACTTAAATCAGAAAAGGATGGAGTAGCTCAATATGTTACTGCAAAAGGAACAGAAGCAAAAATAACTTCAGACAATGAAATAGAAGGAAATGTTGCCAACGTTGAAACAGCAGAAATGCTGAAGGGAGATGTTGAAGCAACAGAAAATGGTATAAATGCAACTTTAAGCAGAAAAAATGTAGAAGAATATGTATCAGAACTATCTGAATCAGATGCAATGAGAAAAGATGTTGCAGAAAATCTTGAAGCATCGTTTAAAAAACTTGATGAAGAAATAGAAAATGGTAACAGTGCAGTTGAAAGATTTGCAA
>CALEXX010000042.1 GCA_937925095.1 uncultured Leptotrichia sp. | reverse complement strand
CTTTCTGTAGTTGAATTTTGTCTTCTGAAAGCTAAGGAACTTGATAAAATTACAGTATTTAATCCAGCTCCTGCGACAAAATTAAATGATAGAATTTTTCATAACACAGATTATTTAATACTTAACGAAACTGAAATGGAAGAGATATTTGAAATAAAAATTTCCGATGAAGGATATGCTGAAAAAATACTTCATAAAAAAGAAGAACACGGAATAAAAAATATTATTCTTACATTAGGTGAAAAAGGTTGTGTATATTTTGATAAAAATAATGATGTCAATAAGTATGAAGCATATAAGGTAAAAGCAGTAGATACAACTGCGGCAGGAGATTCCTTTATTGGAGCTTTTGCCATGAAAATATGTGATTGTGGAGATACAGAGAAGGCAATAAAATATGCAACTGCTGTTTCAGCAATAGTTGTAACAAGACAGGGTGCACAAAGTTCAATCCCTACAAAAGATGAAATAGAAGAATTTTTAGAACAACATAGAAATAGTTGAATCTAATGGAATTGGTTTTTTCAAAAAATGTAAGCGATTACATAAAACAGAATAATAATACTTAATTGAGACTTTCATGTATAATATCTATAATATCTATAATTTGGAGGTAAATAAAATGAAAAAAATTTTAAAAATAACGTTATTATTATTAATTGGATTAGTATTAGTATCTTGTGGAAATAAAAAAGATGATAAAAGTAGCAATGAAGGAGGAAACACTAAGAAAAAACTAAAAGTTGCAGTAGTATTTTCAGGTTTCTTAGGTGATAAATCATTTAACGATTCTGCTTATGAAGGTTTAAAAAAGGCGCAACAGGATTTTGGAATAGAATTTAAAGTTCTTGAATCTAAAGTTCCATCAGATTGGGAAACTAACTTTGTTTCAGCTGCTTCAGATGACAGTTATGATTTGGTTTTGGCAATTTCATCACAGTTTACTGATATAGTAAACAATCATGCAGACGAATTTAAGAATGTAAAAATAGGAATTATAGATAGTGTAGTTAAAAAACCTAATGTTTCTTCAGCTATATTTGCTCAGAATGAGGGATCTTTCTTAGCAGGTGCAGCAGCAGCATTATTTACTCAAAAAACAGATATTCCTAATGTTAATGGAGAAAAAATAATAGGATGGGTTGGTGGAATGGATATACCTGTTTTACAGGATTTTCTGACTGGATATAAACAGGGTGCAGCTTACATTGATCCGCAGACAAAAGTGTTGGTATCATTTGCAGGAACTTTTAATGATCCGTTAAAAGGAAAAGAACTGACTCTTGCTCAATATAGCCAAGGAGCAGATATCGTAATGAACGTAGCTTCAAATACAGGTAATGGAATATTGGAGGCAGCTAAGGACAGTAAAAAATATGCAATAGGAGTTGATATAAATCAAGATGATATATATCCTGGATTCATTCTTACTTCTATGTTGAAAAGAGTTGATGTTGCTACATATAATATGATAAAACAGGTTTATGAAGGTAATTTTAAAGGTGGAGAAATTGTAAGAATGGATGCAAGTAATGGTGGAGTAGGTCTGACAGATATGGCCACAATGAAAACTGCCTTAAAAGATAAATTCCCTGAAGACATATTGGCAAAAATTAATGAATTAACTGAAAAAATAAAAAAAGGAGAAATAAAAGTAGAGTCTTATCCAGGATTTAAAGTTGAATAAGTTCTAAAATAGGAGGAATTATTTTGAAAGAAATAATTAAGATGACAAATATTGTGAAAACTTTTGGAGAAGTTCAGGCAATAAAAAATGGAAATTTTAATTTATTTGAAGGAGAAATTCATTCATTAATTGGTGAAAACGGTGCAGGAAAATCTACAATGATGAAAATATTGTATGGTATATATCCTATTGATGGTGGAGATATAGAAATATATGATAAAAAGATGAAAGATTATACTACAAAAGAAGCAATAACTCTCGGAATAGGTATGGTCCATCAGGAATTTATGCTAGTAAATGAAATGACAGTTCTCGAAAATATAATTCTTGGTTTTGAACCGAAACATTCAATTGCCATGGTTGATTTTAATGAAGCTAAGTCAAAAGTCTTGGAATATGTAAAAAAATACGATTTAGATATTCAGATAAATAAAAAAATAAAGGATATATCAGTTGGAGAAGCACAAAGGGTGGAAATAATAAAAACTCTATATAGAGGTGCGGATATACTTATTTTAGATGAGCCTACTGCTGTTCTTACACCTCAGGAAACTGAAAAACTGTTTGAAATTTTAGAAAATTTAAAAAAATCTGGGAAATCAATAATTTTTATATCTCATAAACTGAATGAAGTAATGAAAATCAGTGACAGAATTACAGTAATGAGAGATAGCAAATATATCGATACTGTACTCAAAGAAGATACTTCACCAGCAAAATTAGCAAAAATGATGGTAGGAAGAGAAGTATTGCTGGAAGTAGAGAAGAAAAAAATGGAAACAGAAGAGGTTATTTTAAAAGTAGAAGATATTTATGTTCCAAGTGACAGAGAATTATCAAAAATAAGAGGACTGTCCTTTTCATTAAAAAGAGGTGAAATACTAGGGATAGCAGGAGTTGATGGAAACGGACAGAAAGAACTTGTGGAGGCAATAACGGGATTACGGGAAGTTCAAAAAGGAAAAATATACTTCAAAGATACACAAATAACAAATAAGACACCTAAATTTGTAAGAGAAACAGGTATTGCACATATTCCTGATGATAGAAATAAAAGGGGTCTGAATAGGGAAATGAATATAAAGGAAAACTTAATAGCTACAAAATTTTCAGACAACGCTTTTTCAGGTATGATTAATTTAAAAGAAAAAGAAATAAATAAATTTTGTGAGAATATAATAAAGAAATTTGATATCAGACCTACAAATTTTAATATTACAACTAAAAACCTTTCTGGAGGAAATGCCCAGAAGATAGTAGTTGCAAGAGAATTAGAGAGTGATACTGATTTGCTGATTGCATCTCAGCCTACAAGAGGAATAGATATAGGTTCCATAGAAACTATAAGAAAAAATATAGTTGAATATAGGGATAAAAATAAAGGTGTTTTACTTATTTCTGCAGAATTGGAAGAAATATTGACATTGTCAGATAGAATTCTCGTGATGTACGAAGGAAAAATAGTAGGAGACTTGGATTCGAAAAATGCAAATGAAGAAAATGTAGGATTTTTAATGACCGGAGGTAAAGAAAAAGATGTTATATAAAAAGATAATGAACAGTAAATATCTAAGTGTCTTATTTTCTATAATAGTCTGCATTGTATTGAGTGGAATAGTTATGGCATTTATGGGGGAAAATCCTTTTGAAGTGTATGCGCAGTTATTTAAAAGTGCTTTTATAGGGAATTTTAACCTTGGAACAACAATTGAAAAGTTTGTCCCTCTGCTACTGACAGGTCTGGCTTTTATTGTGTCATCACGTGTTGGCGTTTTCAATGTAGGTGTGGAAGGAGAACTTTACTTAGGTGCTATAGCTGCGGCATATGTAGGATATACATTAAAAGGAATGCCATCTTTATTTCATATACTGATATGCTTTTTGGTGGCGATGATTGTAGGGGCATTATGGGCATTTATTCCCGGTTTTTTAAAAGCTTTCTATAATGTGAATGAAGTATGTGTAACAATTTTGATGAACTATGTAGCAATATACATAACTTCATATCTAGTAAGCGGACCTTTATCAGGTAAAACAGGAATCTCTCAGACTAAACCTATTGAAAAAAGTGCAGCACTTATGAAAATATTGAAACCGAGCAGAGCTAATGCAGGTATATTTATAGCAATAATAGTATGTATTTTAGTGTATTATCTGTTTAAAAAAACAAAATTAGGATTTAAAATACGTTCTACAGGAATGAATCCACATTTCTCAGAATATGTAGGAATAAAATCAAAAAGAATAATGGTAACAGGAATGATGTTAAGTGGTGCAATAGGAGGATTGACAGGAGCTATCGAAGTTATGGGTATTTATGGTGTATTCCTAGATAATTTTTCTTCAAATATTGCATTTGACGGTATGCTGGCAGCATTAATTGCTAAAGGAAGCATAGTGGCATTACCATTTTTAAGCCTGTTCATTGCTGCTTTGAAATCAGGTTCATTAGGACTGGAAAGACATACAGGTATTCCAAAATCTCTTATAGATATAATTATAGCAGTATTCATTTTACTAGTAACAATGGAAAAACTGTTTGAAATCAGAAAAAAAATTAAAAAAGGGAAAGAGGTGTAGTTATGAATAAGATTTTTTCAATAGTAGACTATACCATTATTCATGCAACTATTAGAGCGACTACACCAATCCTTCTGGCCGCTTTTTCAGCTGTTATAACTCAACAGGCTGATATACTGAATGTCGGAGTAGAAGGAATAATGCTGATGGGAGCATTTATAGCAGTTTATGTATGTTTTATAACAGGGAGCTGGATACTGGCGGTAATAGCTGCAGTAGTGGCTGGTGTAATCATAGCGGCAATTATGGGAGTAGCACATTTAAAATATAAAGGTGATATATTTGCGGTAGGTACTGTCATTAACTTATTAGTTTTGGCATTGACAAGATTTTTATTACAGCAGTTATTGGGAGTTTCAGGAAGTTTTACATTAAAAGACAATGTCTCAATACCAAAAATTCATCTGAAAATATTTGAAGGAAATAAAATATTGAATAGCCTTTTCAATGATTATTCATTGTTTGAAATTTTAAGTATACCTTTAATAATACTTTTATGGTTTTTACTTTATAAAACTGTCTGGGGGCTTAGAACAAGAAGTATAGGTTTAAATCCTGAAGCTGCGAAGACTGCAGGAATAGATGTATATAAAAGAAAATTTCAAGTGATACTGATTTCAGGAGTAATAGGAGGACTTGCAGGAGCTCATCTGTCCTTAGGATATTCAAACCTTTTTACTGAGAATATGACAAATGGGCGTGGATTTATGGGAGTAGCTGCAATGTTTTTTGGTGGAGCAAATCCTATTTTTACTACTATCGGATGTCTGATATTCGGATTTACAGATTCAGTAGGAGCAAGATTACAGGCTCATGGTTTTCCGTCCCAATTTGTACTTATGCTGCCATATATTATTACGATTTCAATATTGAGTGTTTCGATGATAAGACAGTATAAAAAAATAAAGAAAAGAAGAAGTGCAGTATAGAAGGAGGAATATAGAAAATGCAAAAAGAAAAAATAATTCTGGATTGCGATCCTGGACATGATGATGCTGTAGCAATAATGCTAGCTGCGATAAATCCAAAAATTGAATTGTTAGGAATTACAGTTGTTGCAGGAAATCAGAAACTTGAAAAGAC
>CALEXX010000041.1 GCA_937925095.1 uncultured Leptotrichia sp. | reverse complement strand
TCTATAAAAAAATATTTGTTTTGAGAATAAAAAACATAAATTATAAATAATATAAACAAAAACTATATTTACTTGTTTATTAAAATTTCACTGATATAAAACAGTCATTCATTAAGAAAAAGTCAAAAAAAGTTGACTTTTTCTAAATTCATTTCCTGCTTTATATTGTGCAATTTTAAATAACTCGAAATATAGTTTTTTTAGTTTTCAAATTTTCTTTTTGGGTAAGAAATTTTAATATAGTTTCCTGCTTTATATTGTGCAATTTTAAATAACTTGAAAATATAGTTTTTTTAGTTTCAAATTTTCTTTTTGGGCAAGAAATTTTAATATAGTTTCCTGTTTTATATTGTGAAATTTTAAATAACTCGAAATATAGTTTTTTAGTTTTCAAATTTTCTTTTTGAGACAATTTTTTAGATTTCTAGTGAAAAATCGTATATTTGTTTAACTTTACTCTTTATTTTGTTATTTAATTCTTCCTGCATTTTTTCCATCATTTTCTGTTTTCCTACGATAGAGCCATTTTTTGTGTTTCTATATTCTGAAGAGACATTTCCTGTGTATGTAATTTCTTCAATGGAATTTTTGTAATTTATGGAATCTTTATAGTTTTTGTTCAGATTTCCTTTTACGAAAATTGAAAATTCTATTTCTGCATATTCATCAGATTTAACAGTATTTTTAGTAAAGTATATTGTTTCGTAGATGAATTCCCCTTTTTCATTGACTCTGTTTGTATTTACTGTTTTAGATAAATTTTCTATTTTAACTGGATAATTTACAATATTATACTTTGGATTTTCCCTGTATTCAATAATAATATCAGGCTGACCGCTAAAATTCTGTGTACCTATATCTTTCATATATGAGTCTACAATATGATTAAATTCATATGAATTACTTACGATTCTATATCTTACTTTTCCCATATCATTATATTTTTTTATCAGTTCATCTGTATTTTTATATCCTGGAACAAACTTTTGAGCCTTTTTAAAATATGATACAGCCTGCCTGTAATCTTTTCTTTTAATATTATTTCCGTTGTTAATTATTTGTAATCCAAGATTGTAGTTGGTTTCAGCATCTTTTAAATCAGCATTTCTTTTACTGCTGTCACGATTTTCTCTGTACTTTTCTATGTAGTCGTAATTTAATTCAAAAGCATTGTTGTAAGACTTTTCTGCAATTCTGTATGCCCTGTCTTTTTCAGCTTGTAAAGCCAGTTTTATGTAGTTATCTGCTTTCGTATTGACAGTAATGTTTCTAATTTTTTGATAGTAATGTGCATTTTTCGGATAAAGTCTGTAATCAAGTATATTTAGAATCAAATATGCACTTTCATAATCTTTTGCTTTGATTTCTTCATTAAATCTGCTAAGAACAGTATTCTGGTATCTGTTGTGGAATTCTTCAATATTGTCAGTGGATTTTGAATAGGAAGTGACTGCAACATCAAAAAATCTCTTTACAGAAGCATAGTGTGAGTAACGTAGTTTTCTTTCAGCAGTTTTAAAATAAAGTTCAGATAACGTTTCATATGCTTCTTTTTCAATCCTTACATAGTTTTCCCTGCTGAAACTATAAGTCTGTTTTTGGTGAGCAAAATTTGCATCATTTATAAGGCTTTCAAGATATTTCTTATTTAGGAATGTTTCTTCCCTGTTTTCAGAAAGTTCATAATCAAAAACTCTAGTAATACTAGATTTTACATTATTAACAAAATGTTCAGGATTATTTTTTTCCGTAAAATCAGTAAAATTCTGTGCGTAGCTTCTTGTATCGAGAAGAGTATAAATTTTAAATAATTTTAAATTAGCTTCAATTTTTTCAGTATCTGTACCATTTTCAACAAGATTTTTGTAATGACTTATTATATTTGAAAATTTTTCTGAAATCATTTCTTTATCTTTAGGTTTGATTGACTCCAGTTTTTTATTGTGGGAATCAAAGTAGTCTAATGTGATTTCAATACTTTTTATATAGTTTCCTTTCTTATACTCTGTTTCAGCTTTTTCTAAAGCACACGAAACAGCAAAAATAGCCAAAAGACAAAGCAAAATAGCCTTTTTTAAGTAATTTAACATAACATCATATCCTTTCAATCTGATAAATTTTTAATTTATAGAAGTTTTTAAATGAAAAATTTGAGATATATGAGTAAGACTATTATATACGAAAAAAGTTAAAGAAAAATGAGAAAATAAATGGGAAGTAGGAAAAAAAATTTTATTTTGAGAAAAAAACGTGATATAATAAGTAATAAAAATTAGAATTAAGGAGGAAGTATAGAAAAATAAAAGAAATTGTTTCAAAGTGAATTTTTTCAGATAAAAGTAATTTTTAAATTAGGTGATATTTAGAAATATGAAATTTAAGCAGTTTCAAAATATTTTATATATGTAAGAAAATGAGTAATAAAATAAAAAATATAGCAATTATAGCCCATGTCGACCATGGGAAAACAACTCTGGTGGATGCCCTGCTGAAACAGTCAGGAACATTTGCCGCACATGAAAAAGTGGAAGAAAGAATTATGGATAGTGATGATTTGGAAAGGGAAAGAGGAATAACTATCTTTTCAAAAAATGCGTCCCTGCATTATGAAGGTTACAAAATAAACGTGGTTGATACTCCGGGGCATGCGGATTTTGGTGGGGAAGTACAGAGAATACTGAAAATGGTGGATTCTGTATTATTGCTTGTAGATGCATTTGAAGGAGTAATGCCTCAGACTAAATATGTACTGAAACAGGCATTGGAACATGGATTGAAGCCAATCGTAGTAATAAATAAGATAGATAGACCTAACTCTGATCCTGACGGTGTTGTTGATACTGTATTTGATTTGTTTGTAGATTTAGGGGCAAATGATATTCAGCTGGATTTCCCTGTGGTATATGCTTCAGCTAAAAACGGTTTTGCAAAAATCAATATTGAAGATGAAGACAAGGATATGAAACCTCTGTTTGATATGATTCTTAAACATGTGGAAGATCCTGAAGGGGATATAAATGAAACATTGCAGATGCTTGTAACTAATACTGAATATGATGAATATGTAGGAAAATTAGGTACAGGGAGAATCTACAATGGAAAGCTTACTAGAAACCAGGAAATTACCCTTATAAAAAGAAATGGAGACCTTGTAAATGGAAAAGTTTCCAGAATATATGGTTATGAAGGACTGAAAAAGGTTGAAATGGAAGAAGCTTTCGCTGGAGATATCGTTACTATTGCCGGAATTGATAAAATCGATATAGGGGAAACAGTTACAGATAAGGAAAATCCAAAGGCGTTACCATTGATTGATATTGATGAACCTACTCTTGCAATGACGTTTATGGTAAATGATTCGCCATTTGCAGGAAAGGATGGAAAATACGTTACTTCGAGAAATCTTCTTGAAAGACTAACAAAGGAAGTAAATCATAACGTAAGTATGAGACTGGAAATGACTGATTCTCCGGATGCATTTATTGTAAAAGGAAGAGGAGAACTTCAATTATCAATATTACTTGAAAATATGAGAAGGGAAGGGTATGAAGTAGCAGTATCTAAGCCTGAAGTTATTTACAAGGAAGAAAATGGAATGAAAATGGAGCCGGTGGAACTTGCCATAATTGATGTTGCCGATGAGTTTGTAGGAGTTGTTATAGAAAAGCTTGGGCTTAGAAAAGGTGAAATGGTAAATATGGTTCAGGGAAGTGACGGATATACAAGACTTGAATTTAAAGTACCTTCAAGAGGTCTGATTGGATTCAGTAATGAATTCCTTACAGAAACTAGAGGTACAGGAATATTAAACCACTCATTCTTTGAGTATGAGCCATATAAGGGAGATGTTACAGGAAGAAGAAGAGGAGTGCTTATTGCAATGGAGGCAGGTACAAGTATCGGATATTCACTGAATAACCTTCAGCCGAGAGGAATCCTGTTTATCGAGCCTGGAGTGGAAGTATATGAAGGAATGATCGTTGGGGAACATTCAAGGGAAAATGATCTTGTGGTAAATGTATGTAAAGGTAAAAAACTTACAAATATGCGTGCCGCAGGAAGTGATGATGCACTTAAACTTGCACCGCCGAAGGTATTTACGCTGGAACTTGCACTGGAATATATAGAAGATGACGAACTTGTGGAAATAACGCCTAATAACATAAGATTAAGAAAGAAATATCTGAATGCTAATGAAAGAAAGAAATTTGAAAATTCAAAAAACTAACATGAATTGTTTCTGGAGATTCATTGTTTCACATATAAATAGTTCATGTTAAATATATGAATGGAGTGAAATCTATGGAAGGTGAAAAATTAGAAGAGCTGGAAAGAGCATTGAGAAGTCAATTGTCTGAGGAGAAGCTGAAGTTTATAGATAAATATAGACTACAGCTTAACTCCAGAAGACGTTGGGTATGTAAAAAGAACCAGACTCCCGAACGTGTATATTTTTCCCATAAGTTTGCCATGGATAATGGCATACTGGAATTTCTGTTCAGGAAATATCAGTTCTGTTTTGCAAAATTGAAATATTTCAGAAAGAATCTGGATAAGTTTTCCTTCTGCAAATATCATCCTCAGAAGGGATTTTACGACACTGAATTATGGGATGCAGAGTTTTTCTGTCATAAACAGTCGGGAACAATGATTGATTTCAGATATCTGCAGCAGATAAGACAGGTTGAAGTTTTTCAGGGATTTATAAAATGGCTGGAAGAACTTCCTGAAGTTGAGGAGAAGTGAGGAAACAGTTTAGTTGATAGGTTATCAATGGGACTGGGAAAAGAACATTTCAAAAGATATAAAAAAATGATATTCACTTATTTTACAAAATTTTACTTATTTAAAATATTCATTCATTAAGAAAAAATCATAAACTCGCCTAAAGACTCAGACAATGATTTTTCTATAATTCATTTTTATTTTAAATTGTAAAATTTTTGAATAAATTCGTTAATATCATTTTTATTTTGAAATGTTCTTTTTTTGTTATAAAAAAGTTAAAAAAGGACATATGGTGTCCTATCTAATGTGTATAATAGGAGTATGAAAGAATAATTTTTAAAAAGGACAAATATGCAGATAAATAGTATGTAAAATAGTTTTTTAAATAATTTAAAAAATATTTGAGAAAAAAATCTTTAAAGTATTGATTTTTTGAAAATATCGTGTTATAAATTAGAGTATACTAAGAATTCTATTTGTCATATATAAGCAAAAAGGAGCATGTTATGAATGAAAATCAATTCGAAAACAGAAAAAAACAAGGTGTCAGATTATTATTATTAAGAGAAGAACTGGATAAAGGAAAAAATATAAATAAAGAAGAAATAAAAAGAAAATTTGATATAGATGACAAGACATTTCAACGGGACATAGACTTTTTAAGAGCATTTTATACTGAAAATATAAATCCTGAAATAGAAATAAAATACAATAAGAAGAAAAATGGATATATTTTAGAAAATAATAAAGACAGATTTAGAAATGAGGAAATACTTGCAATAAGTAAAATTCTTCTTGAAAGCCGAGCCTTCTGTAAGGATGAACTGGATGAACTTTTAAGGAAACTGTGTCTTCTGTCAGAAGAAGATGAAATGAAACAGGTAAAAGAAATGATAAAAAACGAAAAATTTAATTATGTTCCGCTAAAACATGGGAAAAAACTTCTTGATTTAATATGGGAACTATCTAAATATATAACAAGACAGGAGATAATTTCAATAAATTATACAACAAAGGAAGGTAAATCAAAGGTTCATCGCATAAAACCTGTGTCAATAATGTTTTCAGAGTATTATTTTTACATAGTGAGTTTTATGGCTGATAAATTTGTGGAGGATGGGCCGACGATTTTTAGGATAGATAGGATAAAAAAATTGCAGGGAACAGGAGAAAACTTTGAAGTTCCGTATTTAAATCGGTTTGAAGATGGAGAATTTAGAAAAAGGGTACAGTTTATGCTTTCAGGGAAATTACATACTGTTAAGTTTGAGTATACGGGAATACTGGAAGTGGTGCAGGACAGACTGCCAACAGCAGAGGTTGTTGAAGAAACTAAACTGGATGATGGCATAAAAAAATATGTGATAACAGCAGAAGTATATGGAAAAGGTATAGATATGTGGCTGAAAAGCCAGGGAGATAAGGTAAAGGTTATTGGAGAGAAGGAATAATTATAGAATATTGGGTTGAAATAAAAAATACACTATAAAGGGAGGTTGGAATGGCTAGAATAATTCCAAGTGAAGTTGATCCGAAAGAATTCCATGCAAGTTATGGAGAAAAGAAAATTTACGAGGCTCTTAAAGATTTACCCGACGAATATATTGTATTTTATTCATTGCATTGGAATAAAAGAAACAAGAAAAACTATATCGAGTGGGGAGAAAGTGACTTTACAGTATTTCATCCAAAAAGGGGGATTATAGTTATAGAAGTAAAGTCGGGAGGGATTTTCCATCGTGACGGTATGTGGACACAGAAAAATACAATGTCAGGAAAAATAACTAAAATGAAGGATCCTATGGTTCAGGCTGAGAGAAGTAAGCATACGTTTATTGATATTCTGGAAAAAAGCAGAGGATTCAGGGAATACAGGGTAGAAACTGCAGTATGGTTTACAAGTGCTCAAAGTTTTGAAGAAATAGGGAATATGCCACCAATTTATAAGGAAGGAAATGTTCTTATTGCAAAGGATATTGAAAATATAAAAAAAGGGCTGGAAAGAGTTTTTGATTATTATAGATTTAAGATTAACAGCCTGTATGATAAAGCAGACATGGATAACGTAATAAGAAAGCTTTCTCCTGAATTTAGCGTAGTTCCTACTATTTCAAATATAATTGAAGAGGAAGAATATTACTTTAATAGAATGACGGAAGAACAGAACAGGCTTATAGAATATCTTGATGAACAGAAGGTGGCGGCTGTTCAGGGGGGAGCAGGTACCGGAAAAACAATGCTTGGAATAGAAAAGGCCAGAAGGATACATGAAAATGAGGAAACAAAGGATGACAAGGTATTGTTCCTATGCTTTAACGAGTTTCTTCATAACTTCCTGAAAAATAGATACAGGGAAGAGCTGCCTAATGTTTCATTTTATAGCATTGATAAATTAGTGAAAAAGCATTTTAAAGTTAAGGGAGAATATGCTTCTGCTGAGGAAATACTTGAATTTTTAAATAATTACAGTGAATATGGCTGGGATTATAAGCATATAATTATTGATGAAGGGCAGGATTTCAGTTCTGAACAGATTGAAGCACTGTATACTATTGCTGAACTGGAAGAAGGATGTTTCTATCTATTTTATGATAAGAACCAGCTTGTATATAAATTAAAAGAATTTAGAAGTATAGACAGGATAGATTGCAGATTAGTTTTAACAGCAAATTGTAGAAATACAAGAAGCATAGCTTCATCATCAAATAAAATTCTTGGAATAGAAAAACTGAAACTGAAGAATGATGTAATAGGAGAAAAACCGGTTTTTATAATAGTCAAGGAAAACGAAAAACTGCTTGAAAGAATTGAAAGTGAGATAAATAAATATACTGACGAAGATATAGAACAAAAAAGAATAGTCCTGTTAACAGTAAAAACAGAGAAAAAATCCTGTCTTCAAGATATTGACAGAATTGGAAAATACAAAATAAGGAAATCATTAGGAGAAAAAGGAATATTGTTTACAACAGCCAGAAAATATAAAGGGCTGGAATCAGATGTAGTAATAATAATAGATATTGATAAAAATACATTTAAGGATGATACAGAAAAAAGAGTACTTTATGTGGGAGCATCAAGGGCAAAACATTTTCTGAGTTACATTGCATTAATGAATGAAGAAGAAAAACTTGATATATGTGAGTTTCTCACAGGGAAAAGAAACAGGAAGGCAGATGAATTGATTGGAGAAAAACTGGAGGTGAGGGTAGGGAAATAAGATTATAAACTAATTGTTTAAAACAAATTCAGTCAAAGACATAACACAACTTTATACAAAAAAAGAAAAAAGGAGAAGATAGAAATGAATGAAAAAGAAAAAGAATATTATGAGAAATTTAAATCAACTGAAATAAGTAATGAAGATATTAAAAAAGGTGAAGTTAAGGCTAAAATTTAGGGGATAAGAAAAATGATTTTCTATTATTGATAGAAATGTTGAAAGCATCATTTTCAGGAGAACATCCATTGCCTGAATGGGCAATAGCAGCAATTATAGGAGCAATAATTTATGTTGTATCTCCATTAGATGCTGTACCTGATATTATTCCAATAGTTGGATGGTTAGATGATGCAAGAGTTGTAGCTGCTGCAATAGCTTCTTTAGGAACAGTTATTGCATCTTATTTAGATTATAAGAAGGAAAAAGAGAGAAATAAAATGGATTAATCAGAGAAAAATTAAAATTTTATTTTAATATAAGGAGATGTAATGGGGACAGAAATAGATTTAGATATTTTTAGAAATTCTCAAATAATAGAAAAAAATATAATATTTGAAAAAGAATTTAAAAGTTATAAAAAAATAAAAAATAACTATTCAAATGAAAGTTTTGAATTCAGAAATGCATATTATAAAATATTAAAACATTTTACAAAAAAATATTCTAATGATATGTTTTCGATGAAAATATTGGAAGAATATAAAGAAAAATTATTTAGAATAGATGAAAAAGAAATAAGAATAAATTTGAGTAAAGTT
>CALEXX010000040.1 GCA_937925095.1 uncultured Leptotrichia sp. | reverse complement strand
GTTCTTTTTCCTTTATTAACTTTGCTAAATTTTTATAATATGTATCATAATTGTTCAAAACTTGTTTATATTTATCTCTATGCCATCTAACTTCAGAGTCTTTTTTCAATTTTTCGAAAAGTTTTTCTTTTCCTTCTTCTTTTGCCTTAAGATCTGCAACTTCACTTTCAAGTTGAGCCTTTTGTGCTTCAAATTCTCTTTTCTTCTGTGCTTCCTTTTCAAGCAAATCATTGAACTTGTTTTCTATCGAGTTCAGACTTGCCTCCAAACTTTGTTTCTTTTCTGCAGAATAACTTACTGTTGCCATTGCTAATAAAGCTGATAGCAAAAGTATTTTCCTTTTCATAGTTTTCCTCCTATAAGTTTTTAATCAAATAGAAATACTTTCTACTTTAATTAATTTGTATTTTTCAAAGGATATATAAAATTATTTTCATCATATAATATTTATTATATATCTCTTTGATTTTTATTTGCATTTACATTATAGCACATTTTACTATTTAATTGTTAATTTATTATCATTTTCATTATATATTTTTTTTATATATCGTTCTATACTAATTTTACATACCATGATTTTTTTTATTATTGTTAATCTCTTTTTTGAAATATTTTTTCATAAAACTATATTTAAATAAATATAATTTCCATGCTATATTACTACTCAATTACTATTGTATAATTTTTATTTTATTTTAATATTCAAATTTTAATTATACTTTTTTTAAAAAAATAAAAAAATGTATAATTAAATCTATTAATTCAACCATACATTTCGTTAATACATAATCATATTCACATATTTCTTTTTTTATATAAATTAAATTTATGCTTTATAAACAAGAAAACTGTTTTTAAAAAAAAATAACCACAATCAACATTATGGTTTAAATAAATGGTACACCCTAGGGGGATCGAACCCCTGTTGCCGGGATGAAAACCCGATGTCCTAACCACTAGACGAAGGGTGCACATTTTTTTATGTCTGTCTTTTCTCTCACAGACAAGAGTTATATTACCATAATTCTAAAATTATGTCAATACTTTTTTTTGATTTTTTTTGATTTTTTTATTTATTTGCTATTTATCCTTTAAAATGTTATAATTCAGCATATTAACTTAAGGAGGAAAATATGAAATTTTTTGATTATATAAAACGATTTTTTATGTTCACACTAAAAGAAGTATATTCTTTTTTCCTAAAATTGTCTTTATTATTTTTAGTTTTTTTCATTTTTATTACTTCTATGGTGACTTACTTTACATTTAAAAGTAAGGACAGCCATAAACCTAAAAATTACGACTATGTAATTTTTAATGCTTCAGAAATAACGGAAGATAAAATAATAAGAACCGGATTATTTGCAGGTTCTGAAAAATATAATATTTCTTTCACAGATATATTAAACAGTCTTGACAGCATCAAAGAAAATAAGGATATAAAAGGAGTTGTTATTGCTCTAGATCAGGTTGATCTTTCTTCTGCCAAAGTTGAAGAGCTTAACAAAAAATTTGCAGAACTTAAAAAAAATAAGAAAAAAATCTATGCTTATGGAACTTACCTTGACAACAAAAACTATCCTTTGGCAACTTCAGCTGATGAAATTATAATGCTGCCGTCAGCATCTGCAAATGTTTCATTAACTGGTTATAACTATACAAATTTATACTATAAGAAGTTACTGGATAATTTAGGTGTAAATATGGAAGTCGTAAGAATAGGAGATTATAAATCCTACGGAGAAAATTATGTAGGCGATAAAATGTCAGATGGATTGAAAGCCGAACTGACAAGAATTTTTGACAATAGATATGATAAATTTATTGATAATATTGCAAAAGCACGTAAAATTGATAAAAACATTTTGGATAACGATATAGTAAATGGTAATGATACTTCCCTTACTCCATTTGTTGCAAGGGATAAAAAACTTGTGGACAAACTTGAAGGTCTTCAGGATTTGACACAAAGACTTGGAATAACAGAAGAAAAAATGGTGGATATATATGATTATTACCACGATCATAGTAGCGAAATAGAAAATAAAAACAGAGGTAACGATACTATTGCAGTAATTTATGCTGAAGGGTCAATTATAGACAGTTCAGCCGGTAATGACAGAACTATATCCATTTCCCCTGACAATATTTCTGAAAAGCTTGAAAAAGCCCTCAGAACTGAAAACCTGAAGGGAATTGTATTAAGGGTAAATTCTCCTGGCGGATCTGCCCTTGCATCAGAAGTAATATATCAGGCTTTATCAAAAGCCAACGTTCCCATATATGTTTCAATGTCTGAAACTGCCGCATCGGGTGGTTATTATATTTCAATGGCAGGTAAGAAAATTTTCGCAGATAATGCTACAATTACAGGTTCAATAGGGGTTGTATCAATGATGCCAAAATTCTACAATGCCCAGAATAAATACGGTGTTACGGCAAATACTATTTCTAAAGGAAAATACTCTGATATGTATAATCCATTTACTCCTTTAACTGAGGAAAGTAAAGCTAAGATTTCTGAATCAATGCTTTCTACTTACAAAGAATTTAAATCAAGAGTTACTGCCAGCAGAAAAATAGATGATGCTACACTTGAAAATTATGCGCAGGGAAAAATCTGGCTAGGGGATGAGGCTAAAAATATTAAACTTGTTGATGAAATTGGTGGTCTTGAAGATACAATAAAAGCAATGGCTAAAGACCTTAAATTAGAAGAAGATTATCACGTAGAAAATATCTACACTGAAATGAACTTTGAAAGAACATTGAAACTATTATCTTCATTTATTTTTGAAAAAATCAGTCTGACTTCACAGCTGGAAGCAAAACTTCCAAAAAGTGCAAAACTTTTTGATGAATACAAACTAATTGAAGATAATCAAAATAAACCAATGTATTATTTACCATATAAACTGGAATTTTAACAATTAATTACAATATAAAATAAAATGGAACTAGCTAGAAATAAAAGAAACTGTCCTAAATTTTAAAAATATGAAAACCATATTTATTCATTTACTAAAATTTCACTTATACAAACCAGTCATTCATAAAGAAAAAGTCAAAATTCACCTAAAAAAATTAGGTTGTTGACTTTTTCTAAATTCATTTCCTGTTTTGTATTGTGAAATTCTAAATAATTCATAAATATGGTTTTACATTATTTTTCATTTTCAATTTTTTTGAGACATCTCCTTTTCCAAAAATCTAATTCCATTTTTTTATTATCGAATTAATTATTTAAAAATATCTCTACAAGTTTTTTTGCTTCACCATCTTCATTATTTGTTCCTATTATTTCAAAATCTTTAGGCAACATGTCCTTGAGTCTGTATAAGGCATTTCCCATTGCAAAACCTTTTCCTGCCATTGTGAGCATTTCATAATCATTTTCACCATCACCGAAGCTAACAGCATCCTTTATATCTATTCCATCCCTTTTCAGAAGAAATTTTGCAGCATTTGCTTTATTTGCAGTCTCTGAAAAAAATTCCACACATCTTTCGTCTGCAAATGCTATTGCTACTTTGCCATCTGTTTTTTCAATAATTTCCTTTTCAAGTTCAACTAGAGCTTCATGTTCCCCTATAAAAAATATTTTCTGTATTTCTAGACCTTTTAATTCTTCTTCCCCTACCTCCTTAGGCAGTGCAGGAAAAGCTTTTCTTTCTTCTTCAGATATATATTCTGTTGCTCCTATTGGTACAAGCCAGTCTTCTCCTGAAAAGACGTTCATAAAAATATTTCCTCCATATTTTCTGTAATCTACTTCCAGAATCTTCTTCGCTTCTTCCTTTCCAAGTAAATCTTCGAATATAACTTCTCCATTCTCATCATTTATCCTTGCACCATTTGCAGAAATAAGCGGTATTGTTATTCCAAGTTCATCCATTACAACTTTTGCAAGTCCATAATTTCTTCCTGTTGCTATATAGAACTTTATTCCTCTATCTATTAATTTCCTCACTGTTTCCCTTGTAAAGTCTGATATCTTACTCTTATCATTTAGCAATGTTCCGTCCAGGTCACTTATTACTGCCTTATACATATATTCCTCCTATTTTTTAAACAAATAATTTCCCCAGTTCTTCCATAAATTCCTCTTCAATAAACGGTTTTGATAAAAATCCCTTTACTCCGGCTTCTTTCCCCATTCTTACATAATTCTGAAAAGTTATCATTGTGCTACAGAGCATAATTTTAGCTTCAGGATCATAATCCATTATTACTTGTGCCGCTTTTATTCCATGAAGTCTTGGCATATTAACATCCATCGTCACTATCACGGGCTTAATTTTTTTATACATTTCTATAGCTTCCAGTCCATCCCCTGCTTCATAGACTTCATATCCCTGATCTGTCAGTATTTCCTTTATATCCGCTCTTATATATGGTGTATCATCCACAACTAATGCTGTTTTTTTCATAATTCTGTCCCCTTTCAGATTTTTATTAATTTATCTTAACATTTCCTACATTTTTACAAAAATAATTCCACTAATTTTTTTGCCACTCCGTTATCTGCATTTGACTCGACAGTTTCATTTTCAGGAAGAGATTCCTTCAGCCTGTAAAATGCATTCCCCATTACAAAACCTTTTCCCGCTTTTTTTAAGAGATCATAATCATTACATCCATCTCCAAAAGCTATACTGTCCTCCAATGTCAGTCCATCCTTTTCAAGCAGAAACTTTGCCGCATTTGCCTTGTCACTTTCCTTACTGAAAATTTCCAGACAATGTTCCAGTACAAAAGCAATATTTACTTCCCCCTTTGTAATCTCTTCTATTTCCTTTTCCAGTTCCAGTAGCTCGTCATGTTCCCCAAGGAAAAATATTTTAGTAAATTCCTTCGTTTTAAGATCTTCCAATGTAGTCACTTCAGGAAAAAAAGTTCTTTTAGGATTTATTTTCATGTAAAATTCTCTTCTGTCTTCTGTTACATACCAGTCATTTCCGGAATAAACATTTAAAACTATGCTTTCTCCCTTTTTCTTATAATCTATATCCAGTATTGAATCAGAATACTTCTTTTCCAGATTATTAATATATATTTCCTTACCTTCTTCATCCATTATCCTTGCTCCATTGGAAGTTATCAGAGGTATTTTCAGACCTAACTTGTCCATTATGGCTTTTGCCCCTGAATAGCTTCTTCCCGTCGCTATATAGAATTTTATCCCTTTATCGATTACTGCCGACACTGTTTCCTTGGTAAATTCATCTATTTCATGACTTCCATTAAGCAATGTCCCGTCCAAATCACTTACTACTGCTTTATACATTAAATATACCTCCTGTCTATCAAAAGATTTTACCATATTTCAGGTTAAAAATAAATTACTTTATTTTTTTTTCATTTTGATTTATAATTAAATATATAAAAAGAAACAGGGGGTGATTAAAAATGGCCACATTCGAAAAATACCTAAATTCTGAAGGAAATACAGAAAATAAGGAAAGACAGCTTAAAATAATAAATAAAATTATTTTGTCTGATGAATCAGTGCAAAAAATAAAAAATATAAACAAGGAAATTAAAATTCTTGCAGTAGCTGAAATTTATTGTCCTGACTGCCGTGCAGTTGTTCCTTTCCTGGAAAAATTTGCTGAACTGAATGATAAGATAAAAATAGAATACAGTACAAGGGAAGAAGCCCATGACCTTCTTCTGAAAGCTACCGGAGCAGCAAGAATTCCTACATTGTTTGCAGACAACGGAAATCAATCAGAAGTATTTTTAACTGAATTTCCTAAAGTTGTTCAGAAACATATGTCTGAAAATCCTGAACAGTTTGATGAAATAAAATACAACTTTAGAACTGGAAAATACAATAAGGAAATTGAAGAAGAATTAGTTTCATATTTAGTTTCCCTATAATTTTTTCAAATAAAATTTCATAAAAAAACAGCGTCTATAAATCTTCATCTGTTTTATGATTTATAAATGCTGTTTTTATTTTCCTAAATTTTGCTGTACCGTTTCTATATTAATTCCTGAATTTTGATTTCCACCTTTTTTCCCATGTATTATTACCAGATTTCTTTTTCTATATTTATTTACTTCCAGTTCCAGTATATTCATATTATTTTTATAAATATACGAAAAACAGTCATTTAACCTTTCATCTGGCACAATTACAAAAAATTCTCCATAATTTTTTAGAAGTCGTCTTATTTGCATAAATAATCCTTCTAAAGTAAGACTTACTTCATATTTACTTATTCTTTCAGACTCACTTTCCGGTAATTTTCCCGAGCTAACTTTTCTATAGGGAGGATTCGAAACAATATACCCATATTCTCCCTGTATATCTTTTATGTCTTCGTTTATCCCAATAATTTTATCTTCCAGCTGATTTATTTTTATATTTTCATTCAGATGTTTAAAAATACTTTCCTGAATTTCCACAGCATAAATTTTTTCTATTGTTTTAACTTCAGATAAAAGCAGAGGTATCGTTCCTTGCCCTGATCCTATTTCCAGTAATATATCCAATCTTTTCCTAGTATCTTCTTTCCTGCAGCTATCCAGCTTTCTTTTTACAAAATTTGACAAAAGAAGGGCATCTTCTGTAATTTTCAGCCCTTCATCCTTTACTATAATTTTTTTGTCTACACTTTCTAATTTTTCAATATAAAAATCATTAGTTACTTTCTTCATAACAGCAAACCTGTGTTTTTTCAATTTCTATTTTTTCTTTTTTATTAAATTTTATTTCTGACAGACTGTATCTCTGCAGACCTTTTCCTTCAATATTTACAAAAATAATATCATTCAGCATATTCATACTTACTACATTTCCTTTTCCTTCAGCAGTCATAACAGACTGACCAATAGCCGGAAAATCTTCCTTCACTTCCAGATACTGGGCATTTTCAAATCCCATGCAGCATTTCAGTCTTCCGCATACTCCTGAAATTTTTGAAGGAGCTACCGATACTCCCTGTTCTCTTGCCATTTTTATTGAAACTGAATCAAATTTATTTATTATTGATTTACAGCATAATGTTTTTCCACAGTTTCCACAGTCCCCTACCATTTTGGCATAATCTCTTACCCCTATCTGTCTAAGCTCTATTCTAACCCTGAAAATAGAAGCTAATTCTTTCACAAGTTCCCTAAAATCAACTCTGTCTTCTGAAGCAAAATAAAAAATTAACTTTTTCTTATCAAACGTATATTCAGTTGACACTAATTTAAGATTAAGGTTGTATTTCCTAAGTTTGTTTTTAAATATATACCCCGCTTTTATTGCTTCTGTTTTTAATTCATTATTTTTTTCAATATCTTTTTTTGTAGCAACTCTTATAATCATTTTAAGAGGTTCCCCATTACTTTTTATAGCGTCTTTTTTTAGAGATATTACCTTTCCTATTGCTAATCCCATCTGTGTTTCTACAATTACCTGGTCATTTATTTCCACTGAAAACTTAGGATTATTAAGAAAATAATATCTTTTTTGAAACGCATCAAAATATACGTCTATTACCTGTTCTAAAACGTTTTCTTCATTTCCTATACTGCAGATATTGTTACCAGTATATTTCCTTTCCGTACTTTCCAAATGCACTTAAAATTCTCCCTTCATCATTTTGCTTTATCTGGTAAAATTCTACCCTCTTTCTGAATGTCCTATTTACCTCTTTTACAAGTTCTCTGAAATCAAGTCTAGTTTCAGCAGTAAAATAAAAAATTAATTTATTTTCATCAAAAGTATACTCTCCAATTACCAGATTCATTTCAGGCAAAATATCCTTTACTATTTTTTTACATTTAAAATAAGCTTCATCAGCTTTAATATCTAATTCCTTAAGCTTTTCAACTTCCTTTTCTGTTAATTTTCTCTTTACTTCCCTTATTTTTACTTCATCATTTTCTTCAAGTTCCATTCCTAGCTTATTTGCCACTCCCAAAACTATTCCTATCTGTTCACCTCTTATTGTGTCAACAATTACATGATCTCCCTTTTGAAAATTTTGAAATTCATTTATTAAAAACGGATAAACTTTTTTTGTTTTCCTAAATTTTATATTTAATACTTTCATAAAATTCCACCCTCTAAAAAACTGAAATATCCTTTCTCACTTATTATTATATGATCCAGTAAACGTATCTCTATTCCTTCAAATATCTCCTTGACTTTTCTCGTTAGTGCAATATCAGCCTGTGACGGTCTTAATGAACCTGCCGGATGATTGTGCACCAGAATTACTGATTTTGCATTGTAATTCAGTATTTTTTTTATTAATTCCCTTATATAGACAGTACTTCTGTCAATTGTCCCTTTAAATAGTTCTTCTTCCTTCAGAAGTTCATTCTGAGTATTTAAAAACAGTACTTTAAATACTTCAATTTCCCTGTTTAACAGAGAAAATTTTAAATAATCAAGTAGCTGCACATTACTTGAAATAGTAATTTTCTCATTGTGTATTTTTAGATATAACTGCCTTTCAATTATGGAAAACAGCATTTTAAAAAATATTGCAGTTCTTTCAGTTATATATTTATTTTTTTCCAGTTCTTTAGGAGACTGCTTCAGTAATGTATACAAATCTCCATATTTTTCGAGTAATTCTTTTGCAATTTCCTTACAATCTTTTCTTACAATAACATAAGTCAGAAGTAATTCTAAAATTTCATAATCCTGAAATCCTGATAACCCTGACATTAAAAATCTGTTTCTCAGTCTTCCCCTATGTCCCTCATTATTTTTCATTTATCCCCCAATTATATATATCTCCTGTAATTCCATCCCCTTTTAAATGATTCCCCCTTAATCAATTAAAAAATGGCGTACCTGTGAGGAATCGAACCCCAAGCCTTCTGATCCGAAGTCAGACGCTCTATCCAGTTGAGCTACAGATACATATAAAATAATCGATAGAGTAACAATCTTGCTATCCTATCGATTATGAATTTTTATTACTATGATTAGTTTCTTAAAGATTTCAATAATTCAAAGTTTTCTAAGATTTGTTGCTCTTTTTTGATTTCTTTAGCTAATTCTTCTTTTAATTTTTTGTATTCAGCTGCTTTTTGTTTGAATTCTTTTCCAAAAATACTTGTGTCAGCATTAGCTTCGATATCAGCTATTCTTTGATCGATTGCTGCATCCATTTTTAAGTAATTGTCTAATCTTTGTTGAGCCGCATTTGCAACTGCTTCTTGTTCTCTGAATTTGTTTTCTTCCATTTGTTCCAATTTTTGTAATTGAGCTTCTAAGTTGCTTAAGCTACTTTCAAGCGAAGATCCACTTGCTGGTGCTTTTTTAGCTGCTGAGAACCCAACGCTACTTAATACTAATACTCCTAATAAAACTGCTAATTTCTTTTTCATTACTAATTTCCTCCTTTTAGTGATTCAACTGCTTGATAATTTTCTACTGTTTTAGATAAAGATTTGATTTCTTCATCTAATGCTTTTACTACGTTTTTATATTCTTTAACAAGATCTCCATATTCTCCCTTAAAGAATTTTGCTCCTGCAGAACCTTCGATTTTTGCGATTCTGTCTTCAAGAGCTACTTTTAAACGTTGTCTTTCATCTAATTTTCTTGATGCAACTTCTGCATTTGCTCTTAATTTTGCATACTCTTGGTTTTCAAGATTTACTAAGTGTGTAAACTGAGATTCCAATTGGTTATACTTTGCGTTTATTTCCTGATAACCTGCAAAAGAAACAGCACTTAGAATTAAAAATAAAGCTCCTAATTTTTTCATATTATCCTCCTATACATGTACCATTTGTTCTGATTACATTTAAAGCTTTTATATATTATATATTATTTATCTTTTATTGTCAATTTTTATTTATTGATAATTAATCAATATGTAAAAATTACCAGTAATAGACACTTGTATCGAAATTTGACTATATTTTATCATTAAAAACTGCTTTGAAGGAAAATTCCTTCAGAGCAGTTTTTTATTTTATACTATTATTTTCCGCAACTGCAAATATTTATATTATAGAATGCTTTTTTACCTTCGTAAACAGCTTCATCTGCTAAATCATCTTCAATTCTTAATAATTGGTTGTATTTAGCCATTCTGTCTGTTCTTGAAGCAGATCCTGTTTTAATTTGTCCTGCGTTTGTTGCAACAGCTATATCGGCTATTGTATCATCTTCAGTTTCTCCTGATCTGTGAGATACTACTGCAGTATATCCTGCTTTTTTAGCCATTTCAATAGCATCTAATGTTTCAGTTAATGTACCAATTTGGTTAACTTTTATTAATATTGAGTTTGCGATTCCTTCTTTAATTCCTCTTTCAAGTCTTTCAGTATTTGTAACGAATAAATCGTCTCCTACTAATTGAACTTTTTTACCTAATTTTTCAGTTAATAATTTGAATCCTGCCCAGTCATCTTCAGCCAGACCATCTTCAATTGATACGATAGGATATTTTTCGCATAATCCTGCATACCATTCTACCATTTCTTCAGAAGATCTTACTACTCCACCTTCTCTTGCGAATGTGTAAACATATTTGTCTCCTTCTTTTTTTGCAAATTCAGATGAAGCAGCATCCATTGCGAATGTAATTTCTTCACCTAATTTATATCCTGCAGCTTCAACTGCTTTAGAAATGATGTCTAATGCTCCCTCAGTACCATTAATGTTAGCAGGTGCATATCCTCCTTCATTTCCTACGTTTGTAGAGTCTCCGTTAGCTTTTAAAAGTTTTCCTAGGTGATGGAATATTTCAGCACCCATTCTTAAAGCTTCTTTGTAAGTTTTTGCTCCAACAGGTTGTACCATGAATTCTTGAACGTCAACTGCAGAGTCAGCGTGAGATCCACCATTTAAAATATTCATCATAGGAACAGGTAATTCTTTTGCATTAACTCCTCCTAAATATCTATATAAAGGTATTCCCAATTGATTTGCCGCTGCCTTAGCTACTGCCAATGAAACTCCAAGTATTGCGTTTGCCCCTAATTTTCCTTTATTAGGTGTTCCGTCTAGAGCTATCATTGCTTTATCAATAGCAACTTGATCTAAAGCGTCCATTCCAATTAAGTTTTCAGCTAAAACTGTATTTACATTTTCAACTGCTTTTAACACACCTTTTCCTAAGTATCTGGATTTGTCACCATCTCTTAATTCAACTGCTTCGTGTTCTCCAGTAGATGCCCCTGACGGTACAGATGCTCTTCCCATTGCTCCGCCTTCTAAAAATACTTCCACTTCAACAGTTGGATTTCCTCTTGAATCAAGTATCTCTCTTGCATAGATATCTTCAATTCTAGTCATTTGTAATTACCTCCATCATATTTATTTAATTTACACTTTGATTATATCACAATGTCTATTTATTTTCAAAACAATTTTTTACGATTACCGTAAATTTTTCTTAATTTTGAATTATTAAAACCTATTTTATGTTTTCAAGTTCATTATTTGCATACTCTATTGCGAATTCCAATCTTATTCTTTCTTTTACATCTGCAAACGTTGCTTCTTTAAACGGTACTTCACCTGTTTTCCCCAGTAGGAAATATCCAAATTCTTCCTGCTGAGTTAATACTTCTCCAGTTTTTGAAGCAAATAACTTATCCATTAGTGTAGGATCATTTTTACCAATTCCTGGAATGCTGTCATTTTTTGCCAATGTTTTAAATTTCTCTTTTACTGAGAAGTTGTATTTACCTTGTGATTCAACCTGTTCCCAAGTTACTTTCTTAGAATCAATTTCCGCTTTAACATCATTTAATCTTTTTACAAGTGCATCTTTTGTTTCCTGTGATATTGTTGGCATTATTAATATATGGCTTACTTTTGCAAGGTTGGCATTTTTATCCTGCACATATATTATGTGATATCCAAACTGTGTTTTCACAGGTCCTACAATTTTACCCTTTTCAGCTTTTTTTACAGCTTCAGCAAATTCAGGTACAAGCTGTGTCAAGTCAATTTCACCACCAAGACTTCCGCCATTTTGTGCAGAACCTGGATCTTTACTGAATTGTTTTGCTTTTTCAGCAAAATTTTCAACTGTTAATGATTTCATTATATCTTCTGCCTGTTTTTTTGCTGCTTCAATATCCTTACTTGATGCAGTATACTCATCTCCGATTACATATCCTGAAATAGTGTTCTGAGTATTATACAATTCCTTTTTAGAGTTAAATCTTTCCTGCATTGCCGCTTCAGACGGTTTATAAGTATCAATCAGATAGTTGTAATATTTTTTTGAATAACTGCTTAATTCACTCAATCCTGTCAGTTCAGGAGAAACTTTAATTCCTGCTTCTTTTGCTTTAGCCTTAATTTTCAGAAGTCTTTCCAAACTGGATTTAAGACCATTTGTCAATGTATCAACCATTTCTTTTGAATATCCTTGAGGTGTTGACATATATAAAGACATAAGCTGTTCATTTAATGAAGCATTTGTATATTTATATCCATCCTTTTCAATTACCACTTTATTTGAATCTTCGTAAAGTTTTTTAAATTCAGGACTTACTATTTCTATTTTTGTTTTAGCTTTTTCCTTTTCGATAAACGAATTAATAAGGGCATCTGCCATTTCACCATTTAAAGAATCTTCTATTTCTTTTTTTGATTCTTCGAAAGTTCTTTCTGAAAGGCTGCTGTATCTAAGTCTTTCGTACATTTTCTTCACTTCTTCGGCACTTACTTTTGAAGAGGAAAGTACTTTTTCCTGAACCTTTTTAGCTACTTCCTGTTCCCTTAAAACTTCCTTATAAGTTGTCAAGTTATATCCGCTCTGAGTTAAAGCCTGTATAAGATTGGCTTTCCCTCCTGCCTGTTTTTGTGCATTTTCTATAGCTTTATTTATAACACTTTCATCAGCTTTTATTTTTAATTTTTTTGCTCCGGCCAGTAATACTTCCCTATCAATCATAGTCTGAAAAATGTATTCTTTTAATATATTTTCAGGCAATTCCTGCATTGTGTCTGTAGCTACACCCATTTGAGCAAGTTGCTGTTTTTTCTGTGAATTAAGTGCTGACATATTATTTTTCAAGTGGTACAGCTCTCTTTCAAATTCATCCCTATAGATTTTCTTTCCATCGACTTTTGCTATCACTTGTCTATGTGAATCATGGTTTACAACACTATTTTTCAAAAAAAGAATTCCACTTATTATCATAGATAAAGCAAAACCGAGTATTAAAATGATAGAGACTATTTTAATTGTCCCTTTATGATTTCTAATTCCCATATCTCCTCCTATTTTTTTACAAGTATTTCCATTATATCAGTAATTCTTTTAAAAATCTACTATAAATATTTTATTTTATAAAAAAAAGTAAATTCAAATAGAATTTATACCAATTTGTACATTTTATGTCCAAACATACAGAAAAAGAGATAATTTATATTAGAAAACTAAATTATCTCTTGTATCTATTTATTATTTTAATTTCTTAAATTTTTCTTTTTTTGCTGCACATAATGGGCATACCCATTTTTCAGTAATATCTTCAAATGTAGTTCCTGATTTTATTTTATTATCAGGATCTCCTATTTTAAAATCATAAATATATCCACAGTCTGTACAAACATATTTTTCCATCTTATTCAGCTTTTCCTAATGCTTCATCAAATTCATATAATGCTGCTGTATTTTCATCAACTTTAAACAGATTTAACTTAGTTATGATTGTATCAAATAAGTCTTCTTCTTCTTCCTGTTCAGTTACGAACCAGTTAAGGAAGTTTTCAGCTCCAAAATCATTTAAGCTTCTTGCTAAAGCATAAATTCCTTCGATTGAAGCAGTTACTGCTTTTTCATGATCCATAGCATCGTTAAATACTTCTAAAATTGTAGCAAAAGTTCCTTTAGGTGCATCAAGTGCTTCCAATGTAACTTTTCCACCTCTTAATAAGATATAATCATAGAATTTTTGTGCATGTTCTCTTTCTTCAGCTGCATGTCCATTCATCCATTTAGCAAATCCGTCTAATCCAATATATTCAAAGTGTGCTGCCATTGCCTGATATTGATAAGCTGCTGCCAATTCCATGTTTAATTGTCTGTTTAATTCTTTTTCTAAATCTTTTGATAATTTCATTTTATACCATCTCCATTCTTATTTTTTTTAATTAATTTTCTCTTTTTGTCTTTAAACACTTAGAACACTTTCCCTTTAGGTAAAAGTGAGTTTCTTCAACTTCAACATTTCCCAACTTCATTAAATCTAATTTTGATAAATCTATGTCAAAATCTATTATTGTTCCACACGCTGTACATTTAAAATGTCCATGTGTATCCATCACAACATCATATCTGACTTCATTCTCTTCTATAATTACTTCATTTACAATATGACTGTCTACAAATATATTAAGTGTGTTGTAGACTGTTGTTTTAGATAACGTTGGAATTTCTGTTGAAAGATTTCGAAATATGTCATCAACTGTAGGATGTGTATGGTGATCTATTAAATATTGAAATATTTTTATTCTCTGTATTGATGGCTTTATACCATTTTCCTTTAAATATTCACCTACATTAAGCATATTTTTTCTCCTTCCTTAATTTTTTTATGTATACATATAAATTAAGTTTTCGGATAACATATATATCCTTTTTGTATCTGTTATAATTTTATAATGTTTTGTATATAATGTCAATTATTTTTTTTCATTTAACAGTCAAAATATTTTTTAATTTTTATATACAAAATATTAGCAGATAGAATATCTCATTAAGTATCTGTCTGTATTTTCACCATATTCATTTTCAAGCTTTTCAACTATTACAAAACCAGCTTTTTTATAAATACTTTTTGCAGCCTCATTGTCTATTCCTACAGTAAGTTCAATTATGGAAATATTATGCTTCATTAAATAATCCATAACATAAGCTAGCAATTTCCCCGCATGTCCCTGTCTTTCATATTCTGTTACTGTTGAAACTCCGTAAAGATATGCTATTTTTACATCAAAGCCCCTAAGGATTTCTATTACGGAAACAAGCTCTTCAGTAGATGTATTTCCACATTTACTTAGATCCTTGACAGATTTTTCTTCCTCACAGTCCTCCTCATTACAGTATCTTATTGTTTTTTTTACAACTGCAAACACTTTACCATATTTTGCAAAAGGCTTTATATTCCATTTTCCTACAGAACCATCTCCAAAAACTTTGTCTTCATGCTCGACTATTTCATCAAAAAGTTTCTGATCTTTGCTATGATTGAGTTCCCTAATATAAAAACTTTCTCCATTTAAGATATAGCTATCTATTACTTCCATGTTTGATCCCCTTTTTCATATTTTTTAGTAATCTACCCTGTAAAGATAAAGCCCTTCTGCAGGTGCCAATATTTTCCCGCCGTCTGCATCAGGATTCTCCAGTTTTTTTATTATGTAATCTTCATCTTTTTCTTTAAAATATACCGCCAGAGCAGATCCTATCATTATTCTTACCATTGTTTTCAGAAATGAACTTCCTAAAATTTCAATTTTTATTTCTCCTGTATTTTCATCAGATACACACTTTACATCATAAATTTCCCTTATTGTATTCCTCAATGCCTTGTCTTTTTTCATAAAACTGCTGAAATCATGCTTTCCGATATATACTTTCATTATTTTTTCCAGCATTTTTCCATCTACCCTGTCTTTTATTCCTGCAACATACCTTGCTTCAAAAGGAGTGATTTCATCCTTTTTTTTCATAATGTATAAATATATTCTTCTTTGTGCGTCAAATCTGGAATTAAAATCCTTCTCCATTTCTTCTATTTCAAGAATTTTTACTTCTCCATAGAGATTTTTGTTTATCTGACTTTTGATTGCTTCAACAGGGATATTTTTTTCAATTAAAAAATTAGAAACTTGTCCTGTGGCGTGAACCCCTTTATCTGTCCTTCCTGATGAAACCATGTTGACTTTTTCAGAAAACCTTTGAAAAAGTATCTTTTCTATTTCCCCTTGAACCGTTTTTCCTTTATTTTGTCTTTGAAAGCCTTCAAACTTACTTCCATCATATTGATATACAATTTTTATATTTTTCATTTCCACTCTCACTCTATCTTTTTTAATATGAAATTCTAATCATTTTCTAAGCTCAGTCCTTTATTATATGGTTAGAATAAAAACATAAAAATAAATAACTTTTTTCTTCAAATAACTTCCTTAGGAAAAGACTTTACGCAATGTGAAGTCTTTTTCTACTTTATTAACAGTATTATAGTAAACGGCTTCCGAAAATGCAACTGTCATTTTTTTAGAAGCCGTTATCTTATTTATTATTTAAAAACTATATTATTTTCACTGTCAAATTCAACTCTAGCAAGAGAATGCAGATTTATTCCTTTTTCCCTTAGTTTTTTCCCACCATCCTGAAAACTTTTTTCAATGACAATACCTATTCCAGAAAGCTCAGCTCCTGCACTTTCAACTAAACTAACAAGACCCAATGCTGCAGATCCATTTGCTAAAAAATCATCTATAACCAGTACTTTATCATCCTTTGACAAATAATTTCTTGAGATTCTTATCTTGTATGTTTTTCTTCTTGTATAGGAATATACTTCACTTTCATAAGTGCTTTCATCCATATTACTACTTTCCACTTTTTTAGCAAATAACACAGGAACATTGAAATACTGTGCCACTATTACCGCTATTGCAATCCCTGAAGCCTCCACAGTCAATATTTTCGTAACCTCCCTGTCAGAAAATCTTCTTTTGAATTCCTTGCCTACTTCATTCAAAAACTCCACATCTATCTGATGATTAAGAAAAGAATCAACTTTTAAAATACCACCTTCTTTTATTATTCCTTCTTTAAGTATTTTCTGTTTTAGGTATTCCATTTTCTTCCTCCTCAAGATTTATTAAAATTCATACAATACAGATATTACCAGAATTTATAAAAAAAGAGCATTTCATCGAAAGATATGCTCTTGTAATTAGGTATTTAAATTGCTATGAAATATCGTAAATGGGACACGATTGTTAGGTATTCAGCTATTAAACAGTAATATCAGGAATGTATTGTTTATCTATATATTTTCTAAAGTTATTTATAAAAAATGGTGCGAAAGGTGGGACTCGAACCCACATGTCGAAGACGCTAGATCCTAAGTCTAGTGCGTATACCAATTTCGCCACTCTCGCATTTTTTATTTAAATGGTGAGCCATACTGGAATCGAACCAGTGACACCATGATTAAAAGTCATGTGCTCTACCGACTGAGCTAATGGCTCATAATATGGGGTGACTGACGGGACTTGAACCCGCGACAACCAGTGCCACAAACTGGCGCTCTACCAACTGAACTACAGTCACCATTATTATAAAGTTTATTACTATTCTAACTTATTTTTCAAAAAAATGGAGCGGGAGACGAGGGTCGAACTCGCGACATTCAGCTTGGAAGGCTGACGCTCTACCAACTGAGCTACTCCCGCATTATTTGTAATGGTCGGTGTAGCAGGATTTGAACCTGCGACCCCCTGCTCCCAAGGCAGGTGCGCTACCGAACTGCGCTATACACCGTTACGTTTATTTTTTGTTCTGTTCCTTTCGGACAGATAATATATTATCATTTTTATTTCTTTTTGTCAACAGTTTTTTTATTTTTTGTAGAAAAAATTTTAAACAGGCGTAAAATAAGGCTTACAAGTATCAAAAATAATCTTATTTTACATATATTTAAAAAAATATTTTTAACAAATATCAAAATTATCTCAAAAATAAATATTAATGTGAAAACTATATTTCTAATTTATATGAAATTTTAATAGTTGAAGAAATATAGTCTACACATATCTTTATTTATATTTTTTATTTTTAGATAACTTCGATTTTATGAAAAGTTAATTTTAATATTTTCTGAATTAATCCGGAATTTTATTCCTATTTTCCATTTTTTCCTGAAAATAATAATAAGAATCCACTGTATCAAGTAAATATCCATCGACACCTATTGATTCGAGTTTTTCCCTGTATTCCTTTATTACATTTTTCCATTCACTGTTCCAGTATTTTACAATATAGTTGCCTTTCCAGTCAGGATTTTCCTTAACTATCCATTTTGGCCATTTTTTACTCCATTCTTTTTTCCAGTAACCTCTGTAATCTTCAGCTTCTCCTATGCTCAAGTAAGAAATTACAATTCTTTTCCCACCATTTTTCTTGCTTTTCAGCTGTTCAACCTGACTTTTCGTAAGAAAAACACCATTATGTGAAGGCTCTATAAGCAGCAAATCAAAATCTGTATTTTTTAAATATTCAAAATATTGATTTATATCACTGAATTTTTCAGGATTCAGTAAAAGAAGGTAATTTTTTACCTGCTTTAAATTTGTTATATTTTCTGAATTAAATCCCTGTATAGGATTATATATTGCCCTTGCTTCAAATTCTGGAAGAAGTTCACTTACAAATCCTGTTTTAGCATCTTCCTTAAGTAGAAAATCCTTTTTTTCATTTCCCTTTGCATAATTAATTACAAATACAGGTTTCCCTTCTTTTCTAACAGGATTTAAAAGACTCAGCATATAATCCTTTGATTCCTTTTTAGTAACCGCATTATATTTTAGGACATCTCCATAATAAAGCGATTCCTGGGTTGTTCCGTCAGTTACCGGAAAAAAGTTTCTATCCAGTTTGCCATTTCCTTTTTTATCTATTTGCAGTAAATTGTCATCTTTTTTTAAAAAACACTTCCATTTTCATAATCTACTATTTGGACTAAATAAGATAATATTTTTTTATATACATCTTCTTTTGTTTTTAAGTTAAAAAGTTCTTTTCTAATACTATGAAAAGCAATTATACTACCTTTACTGTTTATAATCTGATTTTTCGATATTTAAATTACATAATCAACACTATAAAACATTCTTTATATTTATCAAAACAAATGTTTTTATTAAGAGTATAAATAATATTTTTCCAGAAATTATGTTTATAAATTATAGTCTTAAAAAATTAATAGAATTACTAGTTGATAAATCCATATGCTTTTATATCTTTATTTTTGTTCTAATAATTAAAATATTTCCATAAACTCATTAGATAATTTTTCAATTTATGCAATTTTTCCAGAAAAAAAAGACATGACCTTAAATTTCTAAATTTTATGGTTCATGTCCCTAATTCTATTTTTTTGCATTATTTAATATATATTCATAGTAATCCCTGTATTTTTTCCCTATATTTTTAAGATCTCTTTCTTCAGCTAATTTATAGGCATTTTCTACTATTTCATTTAAATTTTCAATTTTATTTTCTGTAATATTTACTATTTTTTCATAAAACTCTTCATTATTTCTTGCCTTGAAGCAGTTTTTTCCATCCTCCAGCCAGTTTTCATACACAGGAATGTCCCTCACAACAACAGGCAGTTTCGATGAAAGTGCTTCAAGTACTACAATTCCTTCATTTTCTTCATAAGTCATAAAAAGAAAAGCTTTTGCTCCGCTAAATGCCCCTATCAGTATTTCCTTTTCAACATATCCTGGAAAAATAAGATTTTTAGGGGGATTTTCAATTATATTCTGTATTTTTTTAGGGAGCATAGGTTTTATGCTGGATGAACCAAACCAGAAAAACTGATAGTCTTTACATTTCTCCACTATTTTTACAAAATCCATAATACCTTTTCTTTCAAATGGCAAACCTGCCGTTATTATAAATGGTTTATCGATTTTATATTCTTCCCTGAATCTCTTTTCAAGTTCTTCCCTCTTGGAAAAATTCTGAGTATTTACTCCATTTGAAATAACCCTTATTTCTTTCGGAGATGTCAAATATTTTTCCTTTATAAGATTTTTAGTGTACTCTGTAGGAGATATAAGGTAATCAGCACTGTTATAAAGTTTTTTAGCCCAGAATTTTATTAATGGTGCTAACTGGTTGCTAAACTTTACACTTCCCTTAAAATCCTCATATGTCGTATGGGTATGATAAATAACAGGTTTACCCTTTTTCTTTGCCTCTTTTAAAACTCTCCATGATTTAAGCCCAATTGTATTTATATGCACTAAATCATAGTCGTCTTCAGGTTCAAGGGTAAAATCAACATTATTTACTCCAAGGGCTTCTACCTGATGATTTAATGCTTGCCCAACGCCTGATCTGCTGAATGTATTTTTCCCCTCTGAAAATAGTAAAACTTTCATGTACATCATACTCCTCTATTGTTTTTTTATAGACTGCCTCCACTCTTTCCCCAAATTTTTCTGCAGTGTAGTCCTGAGAAACATTAAAGGCATTTTTAACTATCTGATCCCTAAATTCTTTGTCATTTTTTAGAAGCATTATATTATTTATAAATTCTTCTTCATTGCGATAAACAAGTCCCGCTTCATTCTTTACCAGAAGATCTTCAAGATTTAAGTCGTATCTTGCATTCACCGGTGTTTCAGCTGCCATTGCTTCCACAAAGGTAAGCCCCTGCGTCTCAGATACGCTGGCATTTAGGAATACATCCCCCATCTGATAGTAAATAGCTACTTTATCATGAGGAACTTCCCCTGCAAATATAACTCTATCAGCTATTCCAAGATTTTCTGCCTGTTTTTTTAAATCATCTGTTACAGGACCTCTTCCAACTATCATAAACTTAAATTTTTTATCTTCAATTTTTGAAAACATATCAATAAGTACATCTATACTTTTTTCCTGTGCTATTCTTCCAATATAGACACATAAAAACTCATCATCTTCCACTCCAAAACTTTCCCTCATGAATTTTATTTCTTCATCTGTATAGTTTTCACGGTAAAATCTGTCCAAATCAAGTCCTGTAGGAATTATATTCATCACTTTATCAACATCATAGGAGTATAGTATATCTTCAACTTTTCTCGTAGGAACTATCAGTGCATCACATTTTTCACAGTAAAATTTACTTATTCCTGCTGCAATTTTTTTTGCAGGTACTGTAAAGTGCCCTCTTGTAATATAATGTGTATAATATTCATAAAGTGTATGGTATGTATGAACCAGAGGAATTTCAAGATTTACTGCCGCAAATCTGGCAAATGTTCCAACTCCCCATTCTGTCTGTGAATGTATTATATCAAGATTAAGCTTCTTTATTTTCTTTATTATTTTTGGTGAATATAGAAGTCCTAATCTATACTGGGGTAAAGGCTTAAATTCCATGCTTGGTATTCTCAGCACATTAGGTTCCACCGCAGGAGCATCAGGATCAGTCGTAGTTATAATATAGACTTTGTGACCTTTTTTACGCAATTCTCTTTCAAGTGTACTTATAGAACTCACAACTCCGTTTACCTGTGGTCTATAAGTATCTGTAAATATTCCAACTCTCATTTTTTTCTCCTTTTAAGTGAAAAGCTGCCATAAATAGAAGCTCCTCATGTCTTCTTAATTAGACAGCCCTATTTATTTTACTCAGTTTCAGGAAATTCCAGAAAAAATTTTCCTATTTTCCCAATTCTGTAATCTTTTAAAATTCTTCTGGAAATCATTTCATAGTTATGTTCATCATTTTTTGAAACTCCAAGTCTTTTTTCCAGAATTTCCAGAATTTTATGATTTTCCATATTGTATATTTCTTCTTTTGTTGTACATTCTTCCAAATTATATGCCCTAATAATTTCTTCAATTTTATCTAGACTTTTCAGCTTTTCAAGGAATTTTACCGCCACTTCTTCAAGAGGAAGGACATTATCCTTTATAGAGCCTGTTATAGCAAGATTATATGCCACATAGTCATCTTCAAATTTTGGCCATAGTACTCCCGGTGTATCAAGCAGTTCCAGTTTGTCGTCTATTTTTATCCATTGTTTTCCTTTTGTAAATCCTGGTGTATTCCCAACTCTGGCTTTATTCTTGTTCACAAACTTATTTATAAACTTGGATTTTCCAACATTTGGAATTCCAACTATCATTGCCCTCACTTCAGTTTTTCTTAGACCTTTCTTTTTCATTTTTTCCAATTTATCAGCATATATTTTATCAGTTATTTTTCTTAATTCATTAAAGTTTGTTCCTTTTTCAACACTCAAAGCAACAAAATAATCTGAAATATTATTTTCAAGAAAATAGTCCTGCCATTTTTTCAGCTCTTTACTGTCTACCAGATCCACTTTATTTAAAACTGTTATTTTCTGCTTGTTCTTAGCCAGCTTTGAAATATCAGGATTTTTACTTGAAAAAGGTATTCTCGCATCTAATATTTCTATTACCAGGTCTATTATTTTTAAATTTTCAGTTATCAGTTCCTTTGTTTTTTTCATATGTCCGGGATACCAGTTTATATTCATTCTACTTCTCCCTTTTTATTTTTTAAATATATTCCGTTATCGTCTTTTGCCCTTATAAATAAAACTATTTCACCTTTTATAGGCTTCTTTTCAAGCTTTTCAATTATTTCAGAAACATCTCCTCTTATTATTTCTTCGTATATTTTAGTCAGCTCCCTTGTTATGACAACGTATCTTTCTCCAAGATATTCCCTTATATCCTTCAATGTCTTTAAAATTCTGTTAGGAGACTCCAGAATGACGATTGTTCTTTCTTCAGACTGAAGTTTATTAAATAGCGTCTGTCTTCCTTTCTTTTTTGGAAGAAAGCCTTCATATGCCATTCTTCTCATATCAAGTCCTGAAATGCTTGCCCCTGTAACAATGGAGGAAGCTCCTGGAATACCTACTACTTTCATATCCCTTTTCAGTATTTCATTTACCAGTTCAAATCCCGGATCTGAAATGCATGGAGTTCCTGCATCTGTCACCAGTGCTATATTTTTATCATCTTCCAGCAGACTCAGGATATTCTCTATCTGATGCAATTTATTATGCTCATGATACTGATACACCCTCTTTTCAATTTCATAGTGATCAAGCAGCCTTTTTGTTACCCTTGTATCTTCAGCAAATATATAATCTACTTCCTTTAAAATTCTGATAGCCCTAAAAGTTATATCCTCCAGATTTCCTATCGGTGTACCAACTACATAAAACATAATTTCTCCTATTTTTTTACAGTTTTCAGTTTTTTATTCATTTCTTCAATTGCTCTTTTTAACTGTACATCTCCTGCTGTAATTATTTTTTTCGCTTCTTCTGCACCTTTATCTTTAATAAGGATTTCTTCTACTTCCTTTTCTCTGTTTTTTCTTGCTTCTGCAGAATCATTTGCGTATCCCTTCAATGCCAGAAGTTCTTCCATTTCAACCTTTATATCAGGTTCTATACCTTTTTCATGTATATAATTACCTTTTGGTGTAAAGTACTGTGCTATTGTCAGTTTTATTGCGTCATTTGTTTTCAGAGGTATTACCTGCTGAACTATTCCTTTTCCAAATGTTTTTTCACCTATAATTGTACCTCTTTTGTAATCCTTTATAGCTCCTGTAACGATTTCTGAAGCTGAAGCACTTCCTTTATTTATAAGTACCACTAACGGAAAATCTCCCATGTAGCTCAATGTTCTGTTATATTTTCTTTCCTGCCCGTTCTTATATTTTAGGGAAACGATTAAATTTTCCTTTACAAGAAGAGATGATATATCCTGTGCTTCCTGTAATGAACCTCCTGGATTAAGTCTCAAGTCAAGGATTAACCCTTTCATTCCTTTAGCCTGTAAATCTTTTATAGCTTTCTGCACTTCTTCTCCAACGTGATTTCCAAATCTCAGAAGACTCACATACCCTATATTGTTATCAAGCATTTTACTTTCAACCATTTCCAGCTTTATTTTTGCCCTTGTCATAGTAAATTTCAATGGTTCCTTTTTCCCACTTCTGACAACTTCAACATTTACTTTTGTTCCTTCTTTTCCTTTTAACAGTTTTACAGTATCTGCCGCTGTTAGCGGAAGTATATCCTTATCATCAACTTTTGTTATTCTGTCTCCAATTTTTATTCCAACTTTTTCTGCAGGACTTCCTATAAATGGTGAAACAACTTCCAGTGCTTCCCCTTTTTTCTTATTTATAGTCATTCCCACTCCTACATATTCTCCGTCCATATCTTCAGCAAAATGCTCAAGATCTTCCTTTGACAGATATTCTGAATAAGGATCATTTAATTTATTTATAACTCCTGCAACAGCTCCTTTATAAAGTTCTTCCTTGCTTGGAGTTGCCTCCTTACCTACATATCTATTTTCAATTATATTGATGACATCCACTATTCTATTTAGCTCTGTGGTATCTTTTGTGTATCCTGCACTTTCATTTTTGTCGTTTCTGGCAGTTTTTATTATAGTTGTAGCACAAAACAAAGGTACACTTACCAGTATAAGTCCAAAAATTGCACGAAGTAACTTATTTTTTTTCATTTTTCCTCCTATTTATTTTGCTTCTTAAAATTAGTCAGTATCAGAAATTCCTTGTTTCCCTTGGTTCCTTTTATGGGAGAATCTTCCACTCCCACCAGTTCGTACCCATTTTCTTCTGAAAATGCGATTATTTTTTTTATTGCTTCATCATGGTAGTTTTCATCAATGACTACACCATTTTTCCCGATTTTTTCCCTTCCAACTTCAAACTGGGGTTTTATGAGCATTATAACCTGCCCATTTTCACTAAGGAACTTTTCAAGATAAGGAATAACCTTTGTCAGCGAAATAAATGAAACATCAATAACTATAAAATCAACCTTACTATTTTCCACATCTTCAGGTGTCAGATCTTTTATATGGGTTTCTTCTATGGAAACTACCCTTTCATCATTTTTCAGCCTCCAGTCAAGCTGATTTGTTCCAACATCCACACCATAAACTCTCTTGGCTCCATTCTGTAATGCACAGTCTGTAAATCCTCCTGTCGATGCCCCTATATCCAGTATAATTTTATCCTTAAAATCAAGATTCCATATTTTGATAGCCTTTTCCAGCTTCAATCCACCTCGGCTCACATATTTCAATCTATCTTTTATTCTTATTGACAGTTCATCCGTGTCTTTAAAATTCGTTCCTGCTTTTGTTACCGCCTGTTCATTCACGATTACGTTCCCGGCCATAATTTCCCTTTTAGCCTTTTCCCTCGTATCAAACAGCCCTCGCTCCACAAGAATTAAATCAAGTCTTTTTTTCATGCCTTTTTACTAACTCCTAAATAATAAAATACTTTTCTTATTTTTTCATTTATTTTTTATTATTTAAACCAATACTGGTACACTTTATCCTAAAATATACCCTTTAAATAAAAATCCTAAAACTATTCCAAGAATACTTCCTATAACAACTTCGAAAGGCGTATGTCCAAGAAATTCCTTGAACTCTTCACTTATTATTTCTATACCTTCTCTTTTTTCTATATTATCTACAAGCGTATTCAACGCTTTTGCATGTTTTCCAGCCTGTCTTCTTATACCGGTTGCATCATACAGAACTATTCCCATGAAAACCATTGAAATTGCAAATTCTATTGAAGCCGCCCCCTTAAGAATGTACACTCCTGTAGCAAGAGAAACAACTGTTGATGCATGGGAACTTGGCATTCCGCCAGTCTGAAACAGTCTTCTCCACTGTATTTTTTCCTTTTTCAGAAGAGGTGAAAATACTTTATAAAACTGTGCGGCAAAACAGGAAATTGCGGCTACATCCAGCAATCTGTTCCCAAACAATATCCCACTACTCATTTTCTACTTTCTTCCCTTTCCTTTTAAAGTCATTAAATTCCTTTGTTATTTTTCCTTTTTTATTATCAGCCTTGAAGAATATTAGTACTTTTCCAATACTATCCACATATACTGAATCTGTTTTTGCAGCTATTTCATTCCCAAGTTCCCTTTCAAGTTCCACTGAGGAATTCTGCAATATTTTTACTTTAATCAGTTCCCTTTTTTTTACCACATTTGCGATACTTTCAATAACATCGTCATCTATACCACCCTTTCCTATTCTCACAACAGGCTCAAGATCATGTGCCAATTTTTTTAGGAAAGCTCTTTCTTTACTCGAAAGATTCATTTTAAACCTCCATTATTATAGGTAGAATTATTGGTTCCCTGTCAGTTTTCTTATTCAGGAATTCTCCTATTTTCAATTTTAATCTCTGCTTTATTTTTCCAATTTCCTTTACATCTTGTGTTTCCATATTTTCCAGTTCAAGTCTTATAAGCTCTTTTGTTTCTGTCAGCAGGCTTTCTGCATCTTTATTATACACAAACCCCCTAGTTACAAGCTCTATCTGTTTACTAAACTTACCTGTTTTATACTGTGAAATTGAAATTATTACGATACCGTCATCAGCAAGGTTCTGTCTATCCTTCAATACTGCATTTCCAATATCCCCTATTCCAAATCCATCTATCAGTGTCACTCCACTTGGAACTTTTCCTACAGATTTGAAGTTTGACTTTGTAAGTTCCAGCTTCATACCATTTTCAGCAAGAATTATATTTTCTGAAGGAATTCCTACAGCTTCTGCCAATTCCTTATGTTTTTTAAGCATTACATATTCCCCATGCACCGGCATGAAAAATTTAGGCTTTATAAGATTCAGCATCAGTTTCTGTTCTTCCTGGCAGCCATGACCTGAAACGTGTATTCCAACTCCCTTTTCAAAAACAACATTTGCATGTCTTTTCATAAGCTGGTTTATGTTCTTATAGGCAGCCTTTTCATTTCCAGGAATAGGAGTTGCGGAAATTACTACTGTATCCCCTTCCCTTAATGAAATATATTTGTGACTTCCATTTGCTATTCTCGACAGTGCAGCCAGAGGTTCCCCTTGCGTTCCTGTACACAATATTAGCACTTGGTTTGCCGGCAATGTTTCAACCTTATCTATTTCCACCATTATTCCTTTTGGAATTTTTAAATATCCAAGATTTGAACATATTTCAAATATTTTAACCATGCTTCTTCCATCTATGGCTATTTTTCTTCCATAATTTTCTGCTATATAAATTATCTGCTGTAATCTATGTACATGTGAAGCAAATGCAGCAAGTATTATTCTTCCCTGAGCTTTAGAAAATTCATCCTTCAGACTTTCCCCAACAGTCCTTTCTGAAGGTGTAAATCCTGGTATCTGTGCATTTGTACTATCTGAAAGTAGAAGGTCTACCCCTTCTTCTCCAAGCTGTGCAAGCCTTCCAAAATCAAATCCTTCACCATCAACAGGTGTTAAATCCACCTTAAAATCTCCCGTATGAAGAATTGTTGCTGCAGGAGTTTTTATACATATTGCATAACAATCAGCTATACTGTGGGTAACACTTATAAATTCTACTGTGAAATATTTTGAAATTTTAAGTATACTTCTTCCCTTTATAATTTTTTCTTTAGGGAGTTTTGCATCCCTCTTCTCAAATTTTGCCTTTGCAAGTTCCAGAGTAAGTCTTCCTCCATACATTGGTATATCTTCTGAACCTAATTTCTGATACAGATAAGGTATTGCCCCTATATGATCCTCATGACCATGTGTTAAAAGTAATGCTTTTACTTTATCCCTGTTACTTTCTAAATATGAAAAATCAGGGATTATAACGTCTATTCCCAAATGTTCGTCCTCAGGAAATGTAAGTCCTGCATCTACAATTATAATTTCATCTTTATACTGAAATGCAGTCATATTCTTTCCAATTTCTTCAATTCCACCAAGAGGAATAACATATACTTTCTCCTCTTTTTTTCTAGTTTCATTTTTAACATTTGCAGAATCTATTTTTTCAGGTATAAATTTTGAACCTGCCGTTTCATTCAAATATTCATCATCACTGTAAAATGAAGCATTCTGAACATTAGATTTTATTCTGGTTATATTAGCATTTTTAGAAAAATTTCTTTTAAAAGGATAATCTGCCTTTTCATTTCCTTTTTTTCCGACTTTTTCCGACATCTAATTACCTCCTTTTCTTTATTTATCTTTTATTTCCTCTTCTTTTTCTTTGACCATTATTTTGGACAACTATGTTATTTTGTCCATTCTGATTATTTTGTGAATTCTGGTTATTTTGGTTATTCTGCTGCTGTTTTTTTGCTTCTTCAGCCGCTGTGGCACTTTTTCTTGCCCTGTCAAGTTCCCTATATTTTTCAATGAAGATTCTTGCCATATTTCCTGACGCTGTACCTCCATAACCTCCACCTTCTACAATTGACACAAAAACAATTTCAGGATTATTTGATGGAAAATATCCCGCAATCCACGAGTGGTTGTCTTTAAATCCTGTATTCTGTGCTGTACCTGTTTTCGCCGATACAGGAAAATCATTGAATTTCAAAATTTTTGCAGTCCCTCCTGCTCCCGCAACAGGCAATCTCAATGCATTCTGTATCAATTTAAGAGTTTTATCACTTATATTTACTTTTTTTACTACCTGCGGTTTATTAACTTCCATCTTACCATCAAACAGCATAAATTTATCCACAACTGTCGGTCTCATCATTACACCATTATTGGCTATAATCTGATAAACAGATGCCATTTGCAGAGGCGTTGTAAGCACATATCCCTGTCCAATGGACATATTTATAAGATCTCCTGGAAGCCATGTCCTGTCACCAGGATTTTTTGAATTTTTAAATCTTTTCTTTTTCCATTCAGGTGTAGGTAATGTTCCTGGTAATTCTCCAGGAATATCTACTCCTGTCTTTTCTCCTATTCCAAATTCCTTAGAATATTTTATAATATTATCTAGCCCTGCTTTCTGTGAAAACACATAATAATAAGTATTTACTGATTGTTCTATTGATTTACTGAAATTAGTAACTCCATGTCCTGATTTACTGGAGTCTCTGAATACTAGTCCTTTATATCTGTACTGTCCCGTTGACATGACAGTTTCATATGGAGAAATTCCTGATTCAAGGATAGCCGCTCCTATTACAGCTTTATAAGTTGACCCAGGAGGATATAATCCTGCAATCCCTTTATTTACAAGTGGTTTTGTCTTTGAATTTACCAGTTCATTCCACTGTGCATCAGGAATCCTTGAACTTAACAGGTTCAAACTTATTTCCGGATAACTTACAAAAGTAATAATCTTCCCTGTTTTTGCTTCCATTGCAATAAAAATACCGTTTTTCCCTTCAAAAGCTTTTGTCATAAATTTCTGAAGTTCAAGATCTATTGAAAGGTATAAACTCTTTCCGGCAATACTATCAGTATTTTCAAGGCGTCTTATTGTATTACCTTTTGCATCAACTTCGACATTTTCTACCCCATCCTGACCTTTCATTTCCTTGTCGTAGTATTTTTCAACACCTTTTTTCCCTATAAGATCTGTATTTTGATATCCTTCATCCTTCAGTTTTTCATATTCCTTCTCGTCAATAGGCTTTACGTTCCCTATTACATGTGAGGCAATATCATCTTCAGGATAAAGTCTTTTATTATACTCTACAATGTCTATCCTATCACTGTCAATTTTCTCTATTGCCTTTAAAGCTATATTTTTATCCAGATCTTCTATAACAATTATAGATTTATCAGTTCCTACACGTGGCTGTTTAAAAAATCTTGTAATAATATAATCTGTCGTAAATCCTGTCAGCTCACTTATTTTCTTCACATCTATTATTGTTTCCAGAAGCTTTTCCTGTCTTGATTTTTTCTCAGTTGACAGTCTTTCCTTTATCTGATCCATATTCAAATTCTGTATTTCCCTCAGAATTTTCGTATCTGTAGCATCTATCTGCTTTGTAGTATAATGAACCAGCATATATCCTGTAATATTTTTCGCCAGAAGATTTCCATTCCTGTCGTATATTTCCCCTCTTGTAGCTTTTATGATATTTGTCCTAACCCTGTTCTGGAGTGCTCTCTCTTCATACTTTGAGGCATCCAGTATCTGTATCGAAAACAATCTTCCTATGAAGATTAAAAAAACAATCGTTATCAGAGAGAGAAAAGCAACATATCTAGGACTTCTTCCCTCCTTATCCAGTTCTCTCATATATTCTACTCCTTATAAATACGCACTTCTGTATGTTTTATTAATCTATCTCTTCTTCCGTCTGATTTCCTCTAACTCCTGAATAAAATGCATCCAGCTGGTAGTATTCCCTTGCATCCTTACTAAATACGCTTACAATAATATCCCCTGCATCTATCAGAACCCAGTTACATTCTTCAAGCCCTTCCACATTTCTAATAGTTGTCAGACTTTTCTTTATATCTGACGCTATCGCTTCAATATTTCTTGAAGAACTTCCTGTACATAATATGGAATAATCAAAAAATGGCGATTTTCCTCTCATGTCATACACTTTAACATCTTGTCCTTTTTTATCTTCAATAATATTAACTATTGAAGCAACTTCCTTTTCCAGTTCCAAATCATTTTTTACGTTCATTCTACACTTCCTTTTCATTTAATTTTTATCAACCTAATATTTTTTTATTATATTTCCCTCAAGCAAAGTACCGTCAAACCCTGTTATAACTACATCAACCATATCTGATACCTTTACATCGAGATTATTTTCATTTTCATTTTTCAGCTTCATGAATACTTTTATATAATTTTCAGTATATCCATAAGCTATATCCTCTGTAATTTCTTCTATGTAGATTTTCTGGCTGCTTCCAACCATATTTTTCCTAAATTCTGCATATTTTCTTTTATTTAGCTCTTCCACCATTTTTACACGCATTTTTTTTACCTGCGAGTCAACTTTCCCCTCAAGCTTTGCAGCTGTAGTTTTTTCCCTGTCAGAATAAGGAAATACGTGTAAATCTGAAAATCCTATCAGTTCAAGATTTTTCATAGTGTTACCGAAATTCTCCTCACCTTCCTGAGGAAATCCGACTATAACATCAGCAGTCAGTGAAATTTCAGGAACTTCCTTCTGAACCTTCTGAAGTATATCAACTACAAACTTTGCTTCATATTCCCTTCTCATGAGATGCAGTATTTTATCATCCATTGTCTGAATTGACACATGCAGATGTGGCATCAGCTTTGGATTATTTTTAAGCATATGCAAAAATTTATCTGTAATTGTATCCGGATAAGCCGAACTTACTCTCACTCTTTCAACATTATCTATTTCAAGTATCTTTTCAAGTACAGTATCAAAATCAGTTTTTGGTTCAAGGTCAAGCCCATACTCACTGAGATTTATTCCTGTAAGGACAACTTCCTTGTAGCCCTGTTTTCCAAGATAAGTTATTTCTTCAAGGACGCTCTCAACATCCCTTGATCTGCTTAACCCCCTCGCATAAGGGATTTTGCAGTAGGAACAGAATTTTGTACACCCGTCCTGTATCTTTACAAATGCCCTTGCCTTTTCCCTCAGCACTGTGTATTTTTTAGAGCTGTATTCCTTCTCATCAAATATGTTATCTACCTGATAATGTGAAACATTCTTGTCAACTATGCTGAACACATTTTCCTTTTTCGAATTTCCTATAATAAAGTCTATTTCCTTCATTTCCTTCAGTTCATCAAGATTTGTCTGTGCATAGCAGCCTGTTGCCACTACGACTGAATCAGGATTTGTATTTTTTGCACGACGCAGCATTTTCCTGTTTTTCCTGTCAGCAACATTTGTAACTGTACACGTATTTACAACATATACGTCCGCTTTTTCTTCAAAATCCACTTCCTTATAGTTATTATCAAGGAAATCCTTTTTTATAATTTCCGTTTCATACTGGTTCACTTTACATCCCAACGTGTAAAATGCCACCGTTTTTTCCTTCTGTTTTTTATCTTCTGTTACTCTTTCCATATCTTTGTTACTTATAGACATTTGCCAGTATACCTCCTATGACAATTGCCGCTGTTTCTGCCCTCAATATTCTCTTTCCAAGACTTATTTCAATTCCGCCCTTACTTTTCAGAAACATAACCTCCTCTTCAGTTATGCCCCCTTCAGGCCCAACAATATATAAAATATTTTTATCCTTATTATCAATTAAATTAAATAAAATTTCCGATTCACAGCTATTCTCATAAGCATATATGATTTTATCATATAATTCATAGTTTATGCTTTGTAGCCCTGTCACTTTATCTATCTCTGTAAACTTTACACCTTTACACTGCTTAAGAGATTCCCTTACCACTGTTTCCCATTTTTCTTTTTTTTCATTAATCTTTACAACAACCCTCTCAGTTTTTAAAGGTATTATTTTATTTATTCCAATTTCTGTAAGTTTCTGAATTGCCAGATTCATCTTGTCATTTTTCAATATTCCGAGTGCAACATCTATATTAATATTCAGCGAATAATTATCAGTTTTTTTCTCTATTATTTTTAATTTTATTTCTTTTTTTCCCATGCTGGTAATTTCAGTGGCATATTCATATTCACCATCAATAACCCTTAAACTGTCCCCCACATTTAAACGGTAGACATTCTGTATGTGGTTGCAGTCTCCCCTGTCATTTATGAGAATTTCATTTCCATTAATATTCTTCTTATCTGCTATGACTGTCAACAATTAAATACACCTCAACATTTATTATACTTTGAATATATTCTGCTTTCCAATTAGGAAAGGCTCCTTAAAATAATTTATTTTCATAGTCATTTTCAACATCTTCCTTACCTGATAACGCCTTTTCAAGCCCAAGATGTCTGTATCCATGTTCTGTAACAATTCTTCCCCTCTGAGTTCTCTTAATGAAGCCTATTTTTACAAGGTAAGGCTCATAAACTTCTTCTATCGTTCTCTTGTCTTCACCCAGAAGCAGTGACAATGTCTCTATTCCCACAGGTCCGCCGTTATACACAGTTACGATTGATTTCAGTATATTCCTGTCAAGCTCATCAAGTCCGTTTTCATCCACTCCAAGCAGTTTCAGTATTCCATTTACGCTTTCCTTATTAAGAACTCCGTTTCCTGTAACAAGGGCGTAATCCCTTGCCCTTTTCAAGAGCCTGTTGGCTATTCTCGGAGTCCCCCTGCTTCTTCTTGCAATTTCCTCTATTCCGTCTTCATCGTATTTTACATTAAGTATACTTGTTCCTCTTCTTATAATTTCCTTCAGTTCTTCCAGCTTGTAGTATTCCATACGGTGAGTTACTCCAAATCTGTCCCTCAAGGGAGTACTCAGCTGTCCTGCCCTTGTTGTAGCTCCAATCAGGGTAAACTTAGGAAGTTCTATTCTTATACTTCTTGCAGCCGGTCCTTTTCCAATAAGAATATCCAGTTCCCCGTCTTCCATAGCCGGATAAAGTATTTCTTCCACCGATGTATTAAGTCTATGAATTTCATCTATAAACAGAATATCATTTTCTTCAAGAGACGTCAAAATTGCCGCTAAATCTCCCGCCTTTTCCAGAACAGGTCCGGTAGTGACTTTTAGGTTCACTCCCATTTCTGTTGCAATAACTCCTGCAAGTGTGGTTTTCCCAAGCCCCGGCGGTCCATAAAGAAGTATGTGATCCATTGCCTCATTTCTCATTTTTGCAGCTTTTATAAAAATATTCATTTTTTCCTTTAAATCTTCCTGTCCTATATACTCATCAAAAGTTTTTGGACGTAAAGATTTTTGAATATTGTCTTCACTAAGTTCCTTTGGTGCCAATATTCTTTCATCATCCATCATATCTACCTACCGCTTTTATATTTGTCTTACAAACAGCATTATAAAAAACTGGAACACTGCAATAACTCCGCCTAATATTCCTCCTATTATTTCTATATGCTTTAATTCATTTTTAGAAATTCTCAGTATTATCTCTTCCGTTTCCTCCAGTGAAAAATTCTGCATTTTTGAAAGCATTATTTCCTTGAAGTCTATTTTATCTTTTGCAATTTTAATTATTTCCGAGACTATTTCTTCCTTGTTTTCAAGTATTGCATTTTTAAAATACTTCTTTATTTTTTCTATCATCGAATCGTTAATTAACATTTTCAGCAGCGGATTTTTCTCTAAAATGCTTCTCTGCAGTTTTTCCCCGATTATTTTATCAAGCAGTTCATCAATCATTTCTTCATTAAATTCACTGTTCTGAAACTTTTCGGCTATATCATCAAGGGATATAAGCTCCTTTTCAACAACTTCCGATATATTTACAGCTATTTCATCCCTTCTTTTTGGTATAAGTCCCTGTATTTTGAAAAATAGCAGATTCACTTCCTTATAAGGTCTAAATAACAGCTTTATGGCTAAATAGTTTGTAAACCATCCAATTAATGTTCCCACAGATACCATTATTGTAAACTGTATCATAAGATTTTTCAATTTTTTTCCTCCAACATTTTCATAGCATTTACAATTCCCAATTGTACATTCTATGGTATCATATTTATCGCTATTTTACAACTTTTATCGAGTTTTTTTATAAATCTGTAAATTTATTGTTTAATTTTGTTCAAATCCTTTAAATAATACTTTTCCTCAATACTTATCACATTTTTCAATAACATTTGTTGTGTATATTCAAATTTTGAATACTGTATTTGTTTTTCCTTCTTCCATAATTTTATTTTATATGCTATATTATAAGAGAAAAAATTATTTTTTAATTATATCATATTGGAGGAGAGAACAATGGATAAAATTGATACAACACAATACACAAAAGAAGAACTAGTTGAAAAAATTAAAAAGGATGCTGAAGAACTTTACGATAACGGAACTTTTTTCTGTAGTGAGTCAGTTGTTACAGTTATAAACAACTATCTTGGACAGCCATATCAACCTGAAGTTGTTAAAATGGCAAGTGGATTCCCTATAGGAATGGGAAAAGCCGGATGTCTTTGTGGATCTGTATCTGGAGGACAGATGGCATTAGGAATCGTTTATGGAAGAACTCAGGGAGAAGCGATGCAGGAAAAAATGTTTGAAATGTCTAAAGGGCTTCATGACCATATCATAAAAGAGTATGGTTCATGTTGCTGCCGTGTCATGACAAGACAATGGAGAGGGGATGATTTCAAAAGCCCTGAAAGAAAGTGCCACTGTGTTAAAATTACAGGAAAAGTTGCCGAATGGGTTGCTGAACAGCTTATAAATGATAACAAAATTTTGACAAAGGATTCAAAATAATTAGCTGAAAATATTTAAAATAAATTTAAAAATATAAATTGTGGAAAAAAAGCACATCTGACAATGGATATATCTCGAGGCAGATGTGTTTTTTATTTATGATTACTTTAAATAATTTGAATTATTATATTTTATTATTTTGCCTGCTCATAAAGTCCATAATTAACCGATAGGTTAAGTGGATTATTTTCTGAAGTGATGGCTTTCAGCTTATAATTCAAATCCTTGTCAAAAACTATTTCATAATTTTGAAAATTAATTACTCTCATTATAATTTTATCTTTAACTACTCCTTGTATTACTCCATCAAAAGCTCCGAAAAATCTTGTCTCTATTCTATCAGGTAATTTATACTCTGTATCTTTCCTGTATCCAAAGTCATCCTTCACAGTAATTACCATATTCTTGATATTCATTTTATAATCAAAATATTTCTTTAAGTCTATGTCATACGTGTTCAGTTTTTTTTCCATACCATTTTCAGTAACTTTAAATACATAGAGTTTATTTAAAGACATAAATATTCCATCTTCTAAATTTTCAATTATTATTTCTTCCTGACCGTCTCCATTCAAATCTTTCAGCTCAATATTATATGGAAACCCTACTGTATGTATTTCAAGTTTTGTCAGATATTCTCTTCCTTTATTTTTGAAATACAGATAGGATTCAATCCCTCCACCTTCAACAGTACTGCTTATAAGAAAAAATTTTATCTTCTGATTTTCTTTTACTAAATTTATTTCCTTTTCCTGTAAGATAATATATTCCTTATTCTTTATCCTTATTTTTGGGTTTTCATATTCTTCTTCAATCATATTTTCCCTTGTTTTCTTAATATTTATGGCATATAACGAGTTATTATCAATTGAAAATTTTTCCAGCGACTCATATTTTTCCTTTCCAAGAACTTCACTTCCGAAATCTAGGACAGAAGAAAATCTTTCGATATCCTTTGTCAGCTCATATGCAGAATTATAAAACTTTAACAGCCTTTCAAGACATTTGGAATTTTCACAATCTTCATAAATAGTTGCCAGATAATAACTGTTGTCTGTTATATCGCTATTTTTCAGTATATATTGCAGTGCATCCATATCCTTATTCTGTCTATAAAACTCTTCAAGTTTTTCTTTTGCTTCCTTAATTTCCTTCTGTTTATAGACATTATAAAAATCCATCAGTTCTGAAAAATCCTTCTCTCCATCTGATTTAACATACTTTTCCTGTATTTTATAAAAATATTCTTTTCCCCTGCTATCACTGTTTGTATTATTGCAGGATAAAAATATCAGTAATATAAACAATATTTTTTTCATTATATTCCTTCCCTCTTGAATTGCTACTGATTAAGAATAAGCCAGATAATAAATATTATTATCTCAATAGTCCAAGTTATTTTCATCATTTTTTTATTAATTTTCTTATTTTTAAAAATAAATACTATTTGAAATATTTTTACTATACCAAACACAAAAATAACAGTATAGAATATTGTTTCTATACCTATCCCGTTATAAAGAGTTAGAATAATCATTCCAAATCCATATATTATGTATGCAACCATTGTATATATTAAATCCATAATAGCATCTATACTTAGAAGAATAATATCACGAAATTTAAAATAAGAATAATTTTTCAAATTTAAAACAAGGAAAATAACTATTATTTGTTGAATGTAAAAATCCAGTGTTATCATTGTTTTTCACCCCATTCTGGTTATGATAATCCTTAACATTCTTAATTAATTGTTTTTTCAAACTTTTCCACTTTTTCTGAAGAATTACTTGATACATCTTTTGACTGTTTATTTCCACATGATAGACAAAACAGTAGGAATACTCCAATTATTTTCTAGTTTAAATAATAAAAATCTTTTTAGAATTTAACTCTACATCTATTTCTCAATGTCATTTATCTTTATTTCTAAATAACTTTCTATTTCTTTAGGTAGCATTAAAAATGTCTTTTTCCCTAACAATACTCTTTTGTACTCATCCAAAGTACAGCTCCAGTCTGGCCAGTCATAGAAGTCCGATTCAAACTCTACCCTGTCTTTATATACGGAAGTGAAAAATATCTCTGTTCCTGTTTCAAAGCACTCTATTTCCCCACTCTCCACTCTTTCTATTTCATTCAGTTCATAATCTACATCTGAGATATATCTCATTTGCCATACAGCTCCAGCTAAATAACGTGAGTAATTAACATCATATTTTTCATCATCTATAACATCACAGTCTGGAGGCCATAATTTACCTATTTTAGCTAATTTATAAAAAAATTTCACTTTCATTAGTTTCCTCCTTCATACATTGAAAAGGCTAAAGAATATACTTTAAAATACATAAGCATTTCCTTACTATTTTTAGCATTAAGTATATAATCTATACCTCCGTATTCTTCTCTTACTGCTACTCCTGTACTAAATTTATACAGTTTCAAATCGTTTAACTTTTCATTTTCTCTGAAACATATTATGCTTAACAATATAATTATAACTAGAAATAATTTTTTCATACTCATTTCCCTTTTTAATTTTTTTATTTCTTATTTCTTACTTCAAAAAATTCTTCAGGTATCTCTTCCTTAAATAAATCTAATAAATAATTATACAGTTCTTTTTCACTTTCAGACAGCAATGTTTCATTTCTGGAAGAAAATTTTACTTTCTTATGAATTATTTTATCGCTTGTAAATAATGTTATTTCTTCTCTAAAGAAAGGCAGATTATAGTATCCTTCAATTTTATTTTCATTTATCTTTTCTAAAATAGAATACACCTTTTTTTTGTTGAACTCCTTAAAAAATACTTTTTTCTTTTCTTCGTTATTTTTATCTAAAAAATATAATTCTAACTGTAAATGATTCATCCTATAACTATCAGATATAAATTTACCATACAAAAATTTTCTTCCATCTTTTAATTGAACAAAATCTCTAGAATAATATAAATCTAAGTTTTTTTTGTCAAAAAACTCTGATAATAACAAGTCTTTATTTTCTTGATTTATTCCTTCATAATAAGGAACTCTTACGCTATTTTTCGAATAATCATTTAATTTAAAATACATAAGCATTTCCCTGCTATTTTTAGCATTAAGTATATAATCTATTCCTCCATATCCTTCTCCTACTACTCCACCTGAACGAAATTCATACAACTCTAAATCCTTCAATTTTTCATTTTCTCCAAAACATACTATATTTAACAACACAATAATCATAAATAAAAATAGCTTTTTCATATCGATTTTTCCTCCTAGTAATTTTTATTCATCAGCAACATATCTCATTCTTAATGGTAATCCATGTTCTTTTCTTAAACCATTTTCAGTTATATCATCATCCTTATTATAGTCTCCATAAACACTAATATTCTTCGCATTTTCCTTTGTCGAGTTTCCTATTCCTACTGTCCTGTATTCCTCTACATCTCCCTTTCTTTCAAATTCACTTTTAAAATCTGAAAGAATTTTACCTTCTATAAAAATCTATGGATTTATTACTTTACTAATCAAAATTAATATACATAAAAATAATTTCTATTTCTTACTTACCTAAATTATACCCCATATTTTTTCTTTTTACAATAAAAATCAATAAAATAATAATTCTATTTTAATGTTAAAATTTTAAAATAGGGTATAATATAATGTAACTTAAATTTTAGGAGGATATAATGAAAAAATTATTATTAGCTCTGGCAGTTTTGTCAGCTACTTCTGCATTTGCTGCAGGACCAAAAGTTCCTTATACTCACGAAGGGTTCTACTCAACTGATAAAGTTCAGAAAGCGATTCATTTTGTATCTGTGGAAGATATTAAGAAAAGTCTTGAAGGAAAAGGACCTATTAACGTAAGTTTTGATATTGATGACACATTACTTCATTCAAGTGGATATTTCATCTATGGACAGCACTACTACCAAATTCCTGGAGATAAAAGAGGACCAATAAGTTATCTTTACAATCAGAAGTTTTGGGATTATGTTGCTGAAAATGGAGATGAACATTCAATTCCTAAACAATCTGCAAAAGATCTTATAAAAATGCACCTTGAAAGAGGAGATAATGTATTCTTTATAACTGGAAGAACTAAACACTCAAAAGATAAGAACTATACTTCTACTAAACTTTCTAAAACATTACAGAGATACTTTGAACTGCCTAAAGAAGTTTACGTAGAATATACTGCTGACACTCCTACAGGAGGATACAAATATGATAAATCATACTACATTAAAAAACATAATGTATCTATCCACTATGGAGACAGTGATGATGATATTCTTGCTGCAAGAGAGTTAGGAATCAGAGGAATCCGTGTACAAAGAGCGTACAACTCTACTAACCCTCAAAAACTTAATGGTGGATATGGAGAAGAAGTAGTAATAAATTCTGCATGGTAATATTCTTAATTTACAAACAACTCCTTAAAAAGGGACTGTTAAAAAACAGTCCCTTTACTATTTACATTAAATCATATCAAAAATTTTACATAAAATTCCAATTTTCAAAATTTATTAACTGTTATTTTTAATTAACCGTTTCATTAACAGTATTTTTTTCTGTCACTTTAGATATGATAAATCCTATTACAAAACAAATTCCAGCTGCAGAAAGCCATCCCAAATCCGCACTTTGCAAAGGTAATTTTTTTACCAGTGAAGATGCCAGAGGTATTTCTATATTTATTTTATCAAGTGTGTGTATAATACTTATTACAACAGTAGGATATATCGCAAATCTATATACAGTCGAACTTCCCTTTATATACTTGTCTAGCAGTGCAAGCACAATAAGAACTAATGAAGCCGGATAAATAGCCAGAAGCACTGGAACACTATATTCCATTATCTTATTCAGTCCAAGATTTGCCAGCATATAACTCCATAATACCCATATTGTAGCCCACACCTTATAAGGTACTCTTCTTACCATAGAATGAAAATACTGACTTAATGAAGTTGTCAGACCGACTCCTATATTAAGACATGCAACGGTAAACATACATGCCAGAAGTACCGCTCCAAAATTTCCATATAGGTATTTCATTACATCTGCCAATATTTCTGCCCCATTACTTGTATTTGGAAACTTTGAAATACTTGACGCCCCTACATGTGCAAGCATCATATACACAACAAAAAGTAAAATTCCTGCAAATATTCCTGTTGAAATTACAATCTTTGCTATTTTAGATTCTTCCAGTACATTCTTCTGTTTAATAACATATACTACAACCAAACCATAATTTAGCCCTGCCAGTGCATCTAAAGTAAGATAACCATCTAGGAAACCCTGTAATCCCATATTCTTTGCATATAAAGGTTCAGGTGGCATATATCCTCCCATTGGCTTTAAGAAAGTACCTACAAAAAGCATAAATATTAACACAAGAAATATAGGTGATGTAATTTTGCTTATTCTCTCCAGGAGTTTGTTAGGACTTAAGCTTAGCCAGTATACTACTCCGAAAAATACTGTCGTATAAATAAACAGTATAAGACCTTTTGGAATATTTGCCGGTATATATGGTGATATTGCAATTTCAAAAGGCAAAGTACCTGCCCTAGGCATTGCAAGTGCAGGCCCTATAGCCAAGTATGCCGCAATAGTGAATATAATTGAAAATATAGGATCTACTCTATTAGCAAGGTTTCTAAGTCCATTAGATTTTGCAACTGCTACTACTCCAAGAATAGGAAATATAATAGCTGTTATACTAAAAAATAGCATTGTAGTGACTACATTTGTTCCTGCCTGTTTTCCAATAATTGGAGGAAAAATAAGATTTCCAGCTCCAAAAAATACAGAAAATACCATTAATCCAATCATTAATAATTCTTTTTTCTTCATTTTTTATTTAATTATACAGTATAAAATCTGTATATTCCTTTCCGATATATTTGATATTTTTACAATAAAAAGCCGATACCCCTAAAAAATATCGACTTTCCAAAAAAATTTTTATTTAAACTACACTAATTCTATTATTGCTAATTCAGCAGAGTCTCCTCTTCTTACATCAGTTTTAATAATTCTTGTATATCCACCATTTCTATCCATGTATTTAGGTGCAATTTCCTTGAAAACTTTAGCAACAGCTTCTTCATTTCTTAAAAATGCGAATGCCTGTCTTCTCAAGTGAATAGCTTTTGCTCTTTCATCATTATTTTCAAGATTAAAATTATTGTATTTTTTTCCTAATGTTATCACTTTTTCAACAAATTTTCTTAATTCTTTCGCTCTTGTAACTGTCGTTTCAATTCTTTCGGCATTTACTAAAGAAATAGTCATATTTTTCATCATTGCTAATCTATGATCACTTCTTCTACCTAATTTTCTATATGATTTATTATGATTCATCTACTTCTTCCCTCCTTGATACTATTTTATTAATTACCGGCTTCTTCACTTAAATCGTAGCCAAGTTCTTTCATTTTATCTATTATTTCATTTAAAGATTTTCTACCTAAGTTTTTAATCTTTAATAATTCAATATATGACATTGAAGTAAGATCAGATATAGTATTTACTCCTGCTTTTTTCAGACAGTTATAAGATCTTACAGTGAAGTCAAGTTCTTCTATTTTCATGTCTTCTATATTATTTTCAGTTTCAGTATTTGTTACTGCTGCTTCATCTTCACTGCCTCTGAATTTACTCATATTATTTCCAATATTAGTAAATGGATTAACATGTATTTTCAGTAGTTCTACAGCATAAGAAAGTGCATCCTGAATTTCAATACTTCCATCAGTAGAAATTTCCAGAACTAATTTATCATAGTTTGTAACCCTACCAACCATAGTATCTTCTACTCTATAATTTACCTTTTTAATCGGTGTATATATTGCATCTACTGCTAAATATCCTATAGGCCAACCTTCAGTATCTATTTCATCTGAAACTACAAATCCTTCTCCTGAATCAACTAAAAATTCCATATTTATTTCCTTATCAGTTGTAACAGTTGCAATAACCTGCTCAGGATTTATAACCTTTATACCGGCCTCAACTTTTATATCAGCTGCTGTAATAACTTTAGGACCTTTAACAGATAAGAACATTTTCTTTTCTCCTGGTTCATCAAGTTCAACAACTATTTCCTTAACATTTAATATAATGTCAGTAACAGCTTCCTTTACTCCAGGTATTGTAGAAAATTCATTTAATACTCCGTCTATTCTAAGTCCTTTTATTGCAGATCCAGGTATTGATGATAATAATATTCTTCTTAAAGCGTTTCCTATAGTATTTCCGTACCCTCTGTAAAGAGGTTCCAGTATATATTTAGCGGAATGTCTTCCTTCTTTTTCTTCAGTTAACTTTATATTTTTAGCTATTTTTTCTATATTCAACAAGCTAAATCATCTCCTTGGATTATAATATTATTATCTAGAGTAGAACTCGATAATCATTGATTCATTTACATCAAAATCAACTGCATCTCTTCCAGGATTTTCAAGTACTTTAGCTGTTAATGTAGATTCTTCTAATGACAACCATCCTGGAACTGATTTCTGTCCTACTGATTCTTTAATGATTGAAATTTCTTTAGAATCTTCTTTAACAGAAATTACATCTCCTTGTTTTACTCTGTAAGAAGCTATATTAACTCTTTTCCCGTTTATTAATACGTGACCATGGCTGACAATTTGTCTTGCCTGTCTTCTTGTTGCTCCAAATCCTAATCTGTATACAACATTATCTAATCTTCTTTCCAAGTATTGAAGTAATAATTCCCCTGTTACTCCTTCTTTTCTTGTTGCTTCTTCATATAATTTATAGAATTGTTTTTCCATTACTCCGTACACAAATCTAGCTTTCTGTTTTTCTCTCATTTGTGTTCCGTATTCTGTTAATTTTCTATTTGCATTTGGTCTTATATTTCTGTTTGACTTTTTATTTACACCTAGAACGCTTGGATCTAAACCAAGATTTCTACATTTTTTTAACACCGGCTGTCTATCTCTTGCCATTTATCTATTTCCTCCTTATTTAATAAATTTACGGTCTTCTCTTTTTAGGTGGTCTTGCACCATTGTGAGGTACCGGAGTTATATCAACTATTCTTGTTACTTCCAGACCTGTAGCCTGAATTGATCTTATAGAAGCTTCTCTTCCTGATCCCGGTCCTTTTATTTTAATCTCTATTTGTTTCATTCCGTTTTCAATCGCAACTTGTGCTGCTTGTTCTGCCGCTATTTGAGCTGCAAATGGAGTTCCTTTTTTTGTTCCTTTGAACCCTGAAGTTCCTCCTGATTTCCAGATTACTACTTTTCCTTCAGAATCTGTTATAGTTACAACAGTATTATTAAAAGTAGAATGTATATATGCTATCCCATTAGGAATATTTTTTAATTTTTTCTTTTTTGAAACTGCTGGTCTTTTAGCCACTTATGGTTTCCTCCTTAACTTAATTATTTTTTCTTAGCTATTGCCATTTTAACTGGACCTTTTCTAGTTCTTGCGTTTGTCTTAGTTTTTTGTCCTCTTACAGGTAGTCCGTTTCTGTGTCTTAATCCTCTGTAACTCTTAATATCCAATAATCTCTTGATATTAAGTCTGATTTCTTTTCTAAGTTCCCCTTCGATTTTGTACTCTTCAACTATTGTTCTGATTTTCCCTACTTGTTCTTCAGTTAAATCTTTTACTTTGATGTCCTTATCAACACCTGCTTTTTCTAAAATCTCGTTTGAAGTGCTTCTACCTATTCCAAAGATATAAGTTAATGAAATTTCAACTCTTTTATTTCTTGGAATGTCTACTCCCGCTATTCTAGCCAAATTTTTTTCCTCCTCTGTTTTTGATATTTTTAACCTTCTTCAATATGCCCTTACATAAAAAAACCTAAGGAATAAGCCCTACAGCCAAACATATCTTTACAATTTTTATTTTATATCATATCTCTCGAATTATATATAACTTAAATAAAAATTTTTTCAGATTGCTTATTTGTTTTTCTTATCCTTGTATTTGCTTATGTTTAGGGTTTTCGCATATTACTCTTACTTTCCCGTGACGTTTGATGATCTTACATTTGTCACAGATAGGCTTTACTGAAGCTTTCACTTTCATTAAAAACCCTCCTTCCAATAAAAATGTTATTTTTTCCTATACACGATTCTTCCTCTTGACAGATCATACGGCGAAACTTCAACCGTTACCTTGTCTCCAGGCAAAATCTTAATATAGTTCATCCTCATTTTACCTGAGATATGTCCCAACACTTCATGTCCATTTTCTAATCTTATTTGGAACATGGCATTTGGTAGAGCTTCTAAAATTTCACCCTCTAACTCAAGTACATCTTGTTTTGCCATAAAATTCACCTCGGATCCTTTCAATTATATCAAAACTCCAAAAAAATGTCCAGCTTTTTTTCATATTCTGAACAATTTTTTTGAATTACTCTAATTGATTAGTGTAATCGTAATATTATACGATTTTTTTTCTGTTTTGTCTATCTTTATTTGTTACTAAAAAAACTTTTCAATAACTGTCTTTAACGCATCATCATTATTTGAAGTACTTTCAAACTTTGACATTGCCTTTATTTCATCATTTGCATTGGCAACTGCAACCGGCATTCCTACAACCTCAAGAAGCGGGATATCATTATAACTATCTCCTATCGCTATCATTTCTTCTGTTCCTATACCAAGTATCTCTCCGAGCTTCCTCAATGTTTTCCCTTTATTTATATTTATATTTGCTATTTCTAGGAAAATAGGCTTGGATATTGCTATAAAATAGTCATTCCCATATTTTGACTTCATGTACGTTTCAGCTTTTTTTACTGTTTCAGGATCACTTATAAGCATAGATTTTGTAGTTTTATCAATTCCATAGCCTTTAAGTTCCTCAAGACTTCCAAACTCTGTAAACTTCATCCCGCACAGTTTTGCTTCAAATCTTGTATTTTCAGTATCCTTACTTGCATAAACAGTATCTTCTCCATATAAGACCATCGGAATTTCAATTTCACATGAAAGTTCGTATATTTTTCTTATATCTTCCCAGTCAAGCCCTTCATGAAAAATCATTTTCCTGTCAGTCATATCTATAAGCTGACCACCATTAAATGCCAGTACATACCCTCCAAGTTTATCCATTTCCAGTTCTTTAGCGTATTCAAACATTGCAAAACTCGGTCTTCCACTCGCCAGAACGAACTTCACCCCCTTTTTCTGAATTTCCTTTATTGCTTCAATATTTCCTACTGAAGTGAAATGTTCATCGTTTAATAATGTTCCATCCATATCAGTAGCAATCAGTTTATACTCCATTCTTTTCCTCCATTTTTAGATTTCTTTTATTAATTTACCATTTCCTAAATTTACACCATAATTATGAAGAATTTTTTATTTATAATAATTCCATAAGTTTTATCACATCTTCCTTTTTCGTTGCCCAACTTGTGGCAAATCTTATAACTGTATGATTTTCATCATATTTTTCCCAGAAGCTGAATACAACACGTTTTGAAAGCTCTTTCATTTTACTATTTTCAACTATTACAAACTGCTGATTTGTAGGTGATTCAAAGTAGAATCTGTATCCTTTTTCAGCCAGTTCCCTTTTTAATATTTCCGACATTTCTATCGCATGTTTACTTATCCTGAAGTACAGATTATCTGTAAACAGCGCATCAAACTGTACTCCCAGAAGTCTTCCCTTTGCAAGCAATGCTCCATGCTGTTTTATAAATGTGACAAAATTTTTTGGTGCATTATTATGTGTAAAAACAATTGCTTCTCCAGACAATGCACCTATTTTTGTTCCTCCAATGTAAAATACATCACATAGCTCACATAAGAGTTTCAGTGTAACATCTGTATCTTTAGCCATCAGACCATATCCAAGTCTGGCTCCGTCCACAAACAGAGGTATTCCATAATCTCTGCAGACTCTGCTAAGTTCCGTTAAATCTTCTTTTGTATAAAGGGTTCCATATTCTGTAGGGTGGGAAATATAAACCATTCCAGGATAGACCATATGCTGATGATTCTGATCATTGTAAAATGTCTCAATATATTCCCTTAATTCTCGAGAATTTATTTTTCCTTCATGCTGAGGCAATGTCAGTACCTTGTGACCTGTAAATTCTATCGCTCCTGATTCATGTACATTTATATGCCCTGTTTCAGGAGAAATGACTCCTTCATAGGATTCAAGCAGGGCATCTATTACAACTGCATTTGTCTGTGTTCCTCCTGTTAAAAGATACACATCTACATTTTCATTTTTACACGCCTTCTTTATTTTCTCCTTCGCACTTAAAGTATACTTGTCAGTTCCATATCCTGGAAGCTTCTCATCATTTGTCCTTATAAATGCATCCAGTATCTCCTTGCAGGCTCCTTCTGTGTAATCATTTGCAAAATACAGCATGTCCCTCTCCTTTCAACTTCATTTAAATACTTGCATTATGTAAATTTAGATATCTAAATACTCCTCTTCTTTTATCATATGTTTTTCCAGATTCTTTCCCTTACGCAAAAAATAATATGCACTTCTTTTTTTGTCTGCCCTTATATAAAAAGTTTTTCCATCCATTTCAACAAATGCAACATTACTTTCAAGTGCAATCGCATCTGTACTTTCTTTTTTCATTATTTCATCAAATTCTTTTCTTTCCTCTTCCTCATAATGGACATTATTCAGATATGGTAAAATACCCAGTCCTTTCACCCATTTATACCTCGGTCTGTCTATCCCTTCAATAAATTCACTGTCACTGAATCCAGCCTTAAACCAGCATAGCGACCCTGCACTTAGTCCGGAAAGCACAATATTTTTCTTATATGCTTCCTTCAAGTATTTATCTACTGAATATTTTTCCCAGATTTTCATCATATATTCTGTATTTCCCCCTCCAACATATATAATATCAGATTTTAATATTGTATCTCTTATGTCATCCTCTTCAATATTTTCCTTTGTCAGACAGAGAATTTTTACATCACATCCAAGTTCTCCGTAAACTTTTTTAACAGTTTCAATATATCCCTCCGCATCATGACTCGCAGTAGGAATAAAGAGCAGCGAAGGTCTTTCTTTTCCAGAAAGTGAAACTATAAATTTGTCAATGTTTAAAGTCTCTCCATCTTTTATTTCTCCTCCGCCTATAGCCACTATTCTTCCCATAAGTCTTTCTCCTTTTCTGACTATAGTATATGTTGCAAAAATGGAACTGGATAAATAAGAAAATGTATCAAAATCATTTTTACAGACTTTTCTTTATCTCCCCATTTTTTACAGTTCCATTTCTTCATTTTAATAATTTTAAAAATATTTATGTATTAATCCTTATATCCATTAGGATTTTTCTTCTGCCAGTTCCATGAATCTGCACACATCTGCTCTATTGTATATGTAGGTTCCCAACCTAACAGATTTTTAGCCTTATCTATACGTGCATAAGACACTGGAATATCTCCTGCACGACGTCCTGCTATAACATAAGGTATTTTCTTTCCTACTGCCTTTTCAAAATTTGCAACTATTTCAAGGACACTGTATCCTTTTCCGCTTCCAAGATTAATTGCTTCAAATCCTTTACCTTTTCCTGAAACAAGATATTTAATCGAAGCTGAGTGTCCTGCCGCCAGGTCATTTATATGGATAAAGTCCCTTATACATGTTCCATCAGGTGTGTCATAGTCATCTCCGAATATGCTTAATTTTTCAAGTTTTCCTACCGCCACCTGAGTGATGTAAGGTGCAAGGTTGTTAGGAATTCCATTAGGGTCTTCCCCTATATCTCCACTTTCATGTGCACCTAGAGGATTGAAGTATCTTAATGCTATTATTTCCCATGAATCATCTGATGCAGCCAGGTCCACAAGAATATGTTCTATCATAAGTTTTGTTCTTCCGTAAGGATTTGTAGCTCCCATGTCATTGTCTTCCACTAATGGCATTGCCTTTGGAATACCGTAAACCGTAGCTGAAGAGCTGAACACAAGTTTTTTTACTGAAAATTCCTGCATAACTTCAAGAAGAACTATCATTCCTATCAGGTTGTTATCGTAATACATAAGAGGCTTTTCAACTGATTCACCTACCGCCTTATATCCGGCAAAGTTAATAACCGCATCAATTTTATTTTCCTTGAAAACTTCCCTTAAACCTTCCCTGTTACGTATATCCAGTTCATAATATTTTATTTTTCTATCTGCCAGTCTTTCCAGAATACTTATAACTTTTTTACTTGAATTGCTGAAATCATCAGCAATAATAACATCAAAACCTTTTTTTATTAAATCCAGTACTGTATGGGAGCCGATATATCCTGCTCCTCCTGTTACCAAAACTGTTTCCATAGTGTAATTTCTCCTTTATTTTATATAGCAAATATAGCCAACAAAGCCAGAATAGCAGGAACTCCCTGCATAAGAAGAATTCTGTATGAAACTGTTACAGCACCATATATTGCCGCACATACAACACATGACAGAAAAAATATGGCAAGCTGAACCTGAAACACACCTGTTTCAAATATGCTCCATATTAATCCCGTCGCCAGAAATCCATTATATAGCCCTTGGTTAGCCATCATTATTTTTACTCTTTCATCTTTAAGAAACTCTTTTTCAAGCCCAAAACTTCTCTGGGCAACTTTACTTTCGCTGAAGAACATTTCTATAATCAGAATATAGATATGTTCCACCGCTACAAGCAATATTAGCAATCCAGCAATAATACCCAATTCTAACCTCCAATATATTAAACTTTCTGTAAACGGCTATTCCAGTATAACACTCTCTAGTCCTTTACACTTAATATTAAAGGTTTTCCATCTACAATTGCAAGACTGTGTTCATACTGGGCAGATCTCTTTCCGTCTTTTGTGACAGCTGTCCACATATCCTGAAGTATTTTTACCTTGTAAGTCCCTACATTTACCATAGGCTCAACAGTAATTACCATTCCATCTTCAATTTTTGCACCAGTTCCAGCTTTTCCATAGTTTGGAATTATTGGGTCTTCATGCATTTCTTTTCCAACCCCATGTCCTGCAAAATCTCTTACAAGAGAAAATCCAAAACTTTCCACATACTCCTGAATAGTATGACCTATGTCACCTATTCTATTTCCGGCACGTGCCGCTTCAATTCCAATATCTCTGGCCTTTTTAGTAACTTCCATAAGTTTTTTTGCTTCTTCGTCTATTTCTCCTACAGCATAAGTTATCGCAGCATCTCCAAAATATCCGTCAAGCACCGTAACTGTATCAACTGTCAGTATGTCTCCCTCTTTCAGGATCTGCTTTTTACTTGGAATTCCATGTACTACAACTTCATTTACAGAAATACATGTAGCTGCCGGATACGGAGGATAAGGTCTTCCTATGTCATATCCTTTTGTCCCTGGAATTGCCCCCTGAGATCTCATGTAGTCCTCTGCAATCTGATCCAGTTCATGTGTACTTATTCCTGGTTTAATATACTGAGGCAGTACATCTTCAAATAGTCTTGCTATTATTTCATTTGCTTTTTTTATCTTTTTTATTTCATCCATTGTTTTATAAATTATCATTGCACTTACTCTTTCTGCCATTTTTAGTTATTTAAAAATAATTACTGTTAAAAATGGACTTTTTCTTTAAAATTTAATCAGAACTTATATTTCACATTCTGATAAATATAATCATTTTATTTTACTATTTCTCCAATATTTCGATTATATCTTTTGTTATTTCATCCAGTTTTTTTGCTCCATCCACAGAATAAACCTTGTTCTGTTTTTTATAGAAATCTAAAACCGGAGCTGTCTGTTCATTGTAAACTGCCAGTCTTTTTTTCACTGTTTCTTCATTGTCGTCAGCTCTCTGTTCAAGGTCTTCCGGATTTTCATCAACAGGCGGATTATATTTTATATGATATATTTTTCCTGTCTTTTTAGATACTCTTCTTCCTGTAATTCTTTCTATTATTTCATCATCACTTACATCAAGGGCAATTACCTTTTCAATTTCCCTGTTGGATTTTTCCAATATTTTATCTAATTCCTCAGCCTGAGCAACAGTTCTAGGAAATCCGTCAAGAATAAACCCTTTTTTGCAGTCATCTTCCTGAAGTCTTGCTTCTACAAGTCCGTTTACTATTTCATCAGATACAAGTTTACCTTCATCCATAAGTTTTTTTGCTTCTAATCCTAACGGAGTTTTATTTGCTATTGCCGCTCTTAAAATATCTCCTGTAGAAATTTGAGGTATTTCATATTTTTTTATAAGTTCTTTCGCCTGAGTTCCTTTTCCTGCTCCTGGAGCTCCAAATAATACTATGTTCATATTTTTTTCACACGATATATGTTACTTAACCGTGCACTCCTTTCTATATTAGTAGTTTTCCTATCTGTTATTTATTTTACCACATTTTTTGAAAAAATTGAATAAATAAAACAAAAAAAAGCCCTGAAGTAAAACTTCAAGGCAATTTTATATTATTTAAAATTAGTTTCCATCAACAAATCTTACGTTTTCGAAATCTACATTTTGGAAGAATAATTCAACTCTTCTGTTATTGTATCTTCCTTTAACTGTATTGTTAGTATCAACTGGTTGAGATTCTCCTCTTCCTGTGATAGTTCCGTAAGAAACTGTGTTTTTCAATCCATATTCTTTCAATAATCTAGCAACATTTTGTGCTCTTGCTACTGATAATTTTTGGTTGTAAGCATCTGATCCTGTAGAATCTGTATGTCCAACGAAATCGATTGATCCACCTTCAGCGAATTGGTTGATTACGTTTGCAATAGTTCCTAAATCTCTAGCTTCAGCTTCGTTAGGTTCTCTTCCGTCAACTTTAAATCCTCTGATTACACATTTCTTTTCGCTTGCTGAACAGCTGAATGGTAATTCAACAGTTTTAACACCAAGTGTTTTTGGTTGTGGAGCTGGTTTTACAACTTCTACTGGTTTTTCAACAGTAACAACTTCTTTAACTATTTTTGGTCCTCTGTCATTTTTCAATTGACCAAATCTGTATCCAATTCTTACTCCAAATGTGTCTAATGAATCTCTTGATTTATCTACAGCTTTTGTTAACGGATCTGTTATTTTTGTTGTGTATCCTGCTCTTTCATATAAAGCTTCTAATGAAACTGGTCCAAATTCAGTTCCTAATCCAATTGCTCCATATAATCCACCAGATATATTTTCACCACTTGCTCCAACTTCTCTAGCTTCGTTAGCAAAATGATATCCTGCTCTTCCTAATACATATAAAGCATCATTTCCTGATTGTGTAGTTACTAGGTTGAATTTTCCTAATGCATACACAGGAGCACTTCTGAAATATTTTTCATTATCTTCTCTAGTTTTTAATTTTCCTGAGTTTGAAGATAATTTGTATTCAGCTCCAACTCCCCATTCAAATTCTCCTTGATTATCGAAGATGTATTCTGCACCAAGAACTGGTCCTTTTTTCAATTTAAGGTTAACACCTTCACCATTTTTTGCATCTCTACTGAAATCGTATCCGAATTTCAATTGTCCTTCAGACGCTATAGCATTTAATGCTAATAAAGCTGTCCCTAAAATAACTAACTTTTTCATTTAATTTCCTCCTTGATATTTCAAATCATTTAATTTCATAGTTTCCCTAACTTTCTTCTAAGATTATACTATAAGTTGCTAAAAAAATCAACTCTTTTTTTATTTTTTAATTTTTTTATTTTACTTTTTTCTCAATCCCTTTAAAATTAAGGATTTTAACTGTTTTTCACTTTTAATATTTTTCAATCTTTCCTTATATAATCATTATTTTTTCGATAGAATTTTCTATTTTTTTCATCAGTGCAATCCTATTATTTTTTATTTTACTGTTTTCTGTATTAATGATTACATTGTCAAAGTACTCATTTATTATATCAGATTTTTCCAATAATGTCTTTATATAAACTGAAAATTCCTGATTTTCAAGTGCTTCAAGCTCATTACTGAATTTGAAAAGGTTTCTTTCCTCTTCCTTTTCAAATAACGATTCATCAAGCACTGTATCATTATCCTTTTCTTCCTTAACTATATTTTTTACACGTTTCAGAAGATTTATCAGTGTTTTAAAATGCTCTGTATTTGACAGTTCAGAAAGGACTGCCAGTCTTTCATCCAGTTTTACAACACTGTCTTCAAGGTCAATTTCATATAAAATTAAGTCCTTGCTATATTTTTCTGAAAGAACATTTACAACCCTCTGTTTAAAGAATTCTGTAATATCCTGAACTACATTTTCTGAAAGAACTTTTTTATCTTCCGAGAAAATTTCATATGATTTTTCAATCAGCTTTTTATAATTAAAGTCAAGCTTAGAATTTAGTGTGACATACACTATTCCCTGTATTGCACGTCTCAATGCATATGGATCCTTTGAACTTGTAGGCTTTAATCCAACAGAAAAACATCCGGTAACCGTATCAATTTTATCAGCTATTCCTGCGATTGCTCCTTCTATAGTGGTAGGTAATGTATCTCCCTGATATCTTGGCAAGTAATGTTCAAAAATACCTGCCGCAACATCCTTGTTTTCTCCCTGCTTTTCAGCATAAATTGAACCCATGAATCCCTGAAGTTTCGTAAATTCCTTTTCTGCTATTACATTTGATACCAAATCAGCTTTTGCAAGCTCAACTGTTCTTAGTATATTTTCCTTTTTATCCTGAAGATTAAGTTCATTTACAAGGTATTCCGCTATTTTTTTACTTCTTTCCACCTTGTCATAAATACTTCCCATATCCTTCTGGAATGTAACTTCCTTCAATTTCTCCACATTATCTGAAAATTTACCTTTTAAATCTTCATCAAAGAAGAATTTTGCATCTGCAAGTCTTGGCTCTATAACTTTTTCATTACCTTTTTTTACAGTTTCAGAATATTCAGGAGCATTTCTTATAAGGATAAACTTGTTTGTCAGTTTTCCATCCTTATCCCTTACAGGAAAATATCTCTGGTGTGTTTCCATTGTAATAGTTGTAATATCTTCAGGCAGCAATAAATAATCCTTGTTATATTCTCCTTTAATTGCATACGGATATTCCACAAGATTTATAACCTCTTCCAGAAGATAGTTGTTTACTACTGCAACATCTCCGTCATTTTCGCAGTTTTCTTTTATACTTTTAAGAATTGCTTCTTTTCTTTTATCTTTTTTAGCTATAACACAGTTCTTCTCCAGTACTGCTTCATATTCTGCAGGAACAGGTATTTCAGCATCCTGAGATGCAAAGTATCTCATACCTCTTGTTTTATTGCTTCCTGTTATCCCTTCAAATTCAAAAGGCAGCACCTTGTCTCCTAAAAGTGTTACAAACCATTTTATAGGTCTTGCAAATCTGAATGTTCTATCGCTCCATTTCATAGATTTTTCAAATTCTATTTTTCTTACAACACTGTCCAGAATTTCCGGCAATACTTCTTCAGTTGCCTTTCCCACAATAAATGTTTCAATTGAAATATATTTTCCCTTTTCATTTTCTACGATTTTAACATCACTTTCAGAAGCATTCTGGGATTTTATAAATCCTTCTCCCGCTTTTGTAAGTTTTCCGTCCTTGTAAGCAATTTCTATTGACGGTCCTACACTTTTTTTATCCAGATCCTGCTGTTTTTCAGCAATATCCTTCACAATAACAGCTACCCTTCTCGGTGTACTGAAGGATTCGATATCAGAGAATGAAATTCTTTCGTCTGTCAATTTTTCTGTCATTATCTTTTTCAAATTTGCTTCAGTTTCATCTACATATCTGGAAGGAAGTTCTTCCAGTCCTATTTCAAAAAGAAAATCCATATAATCTCCTCCTTTGATCAAAGTTATTTTATTATTTTCAATAATAGTTACTTCAAAGCTTTTATCTTGCCTCATATTTTTTCACAAATTTTTCTTCAAATTCCTCTTTAGAATATGTATGGACATTCTTAAAACAATATCCTTTAAATTTCTCTAGTCCAAAGCAAATTATTTCTTCTTTTTCTGTTTTAGTTTTCTCACTGGAAATATCTCCTTGATTTATAAAATAATTTCCTATTTCAGAAATAGAGTTCCTTTCATTTGGTGTATTTTTTTCTTCATTGTAAACTAGGACATAATCTGTTATTTCTTTTAAACTACTTAAAGATTTTTCTTCAATATCTCCTAAAACAAATAAACTGTTAAGAATTTTCAGCTCTATATCCTTTAATTTTTTAATATCAATTTTATTAGTTTTATCAAGTAATTTTCCATTTTTAAATTCAATAAAAGTATATTTTTTATTATTATGTAAAAATAAAACATCATTTGTTTTTAGTTGGATGTTCAATCTATTGTTCTTACTGTATTTATCTCCACCAACACTATCAAAATTGATCACTTTGATTGTACTCTCTGTCATATATTCCTCATTATTATCATCTTTTGAAGTTTGCTTTAATGTTGAAGTATTATAAATTTTTAAATCCATTTTTTTAATCATTTAAATCACTGTACCTAATATTTTCTAACTCCTGAATAGGTCTAGCTAATTTTCTATAGATATTCCTTGTATTTCCTGTCATATCTTTTATAATACTACCATTTGTAGTATTTTCAGCAATATAATACTTACATTTCTCATTAATTTTATATTTTTCAGAATAAACTTCAATTGCATTTAAAAAATAAGGACTATGAGTGGTTAAAAGTATATGCATTCCAAATTCTTTCTGCAATAAAACTATCAATTCAGCGAATAATAATTGCCACTCTGGATGCAAATGTATTTCCGGTTCATCAAGAATTACTGTACCGTTTTCCTCTAATGTTCCATTTTGCAGTAACATTTTTATAATTGCAAATGTCTTTAAACCCGTCGATAAGTTTTTAGCATTTATTTCCATTTTATTATTTTTATAAAAAATATCTAAACTTTTTATTACTATTTTCCCATCTATAACAGAATTTAGTTTTTTATAAACTCTTTCTAATTTTTCATTTATGTATATTTTTTTTATTGTATTCTCATTTCTTCCATAATATAATTTCGTCACTAAATGCTGTCTACTATTTCTCTCTTTTTGCACAAATATATTTTCTAAATCATCAATTATAAAAGGATTGTCAATGTATATAGCTTCCGTTACTAAATCAAAATTGATAATATCTCCTTTCAAATCTTCAACATATTCTCCTGCAATGTCTATACCTTCAACAATTTTGAAATTTAAAATTTTGTTTCTAATACATAATTCTATACTGGATTCCTCTTGCGGTAATATATTTTTATTTTTTATTTCATCATGAAACTCAGTAGATAATTTATCATTTATAATAGAACTTATTATTTCAATATCTCTTATATTTAAAATAGTATATAAAACACTAGTTAATTCTTCAATTATTTCAATATTAATAGAATAATTGTTCTTTTTAAATTTTCCTGTTATGTAATTTTTTATATTTTCTTCATTTCTATAATAAATATTATAATTTTGAATAATTTCTGCCGCCATATCTAAAGATTTTTTCTCTACATTATCTAATTTATCTAAATTTCTAATATAATTATAAATTTGATCACTTACAAACTCAATTCTTCCTTCTTTAATTTGCTCGTAAACCTTATAAAAACTACTAAATATACTCCACAAAACCTTGCCAACTGTACTTTTTCCCGTATTATTCTCACCAGTAATTACAGTTATACCATTTATTTCGACTTCAGCATTTTTTAATTTGCCAATATTTTTTACTGTTAACTTTATTTTACTAACCCTCCTTTCATAAAACTCCCCCTTTTATCAATAAAAATTATTTTTTTAATAAAGGATATCCCAATCCTTTTCTAACTTCTACAAATTGTTCTGCACATCTTTTTGCTAAATCTCTGACTCTAAGAATATACGACATTCTTTCAGTTGTACTGATGGCTCCCCTTGCATCAAGATTGTTAAATGTATGGGAACATTTCAGAACATAATCATATGCCGGTAATACAAGCTTATGTTCAAGGCAGTTCAATGCTTCCTTTTCATACATGTCAAACAGCTGGAAATTCATAGGTACATCAGCCACTTCAAAACTGTATTTGGACATTTCATATTCATACTGGAAACGTCTTTCTCCGTATTTTACTCCCTTTGTCCATTCAAGGTCATATACATTTTCCTTGTCCTGAAGATAAAGAGCTATTCTTTCTAGTCCGTAAGTCAATTCAGCCGGAGTTATTTCCACTTCAAGTCCACCTACCTGCTGGAAATAAGTAAACTGCGTAATTTCCATTCCGTCAAGCCATACTTCCCATCCTAGCCCCCATGCTCCAAGCGTAGGACTTTCCCAGTTATCTTCAACAAATCTTATATCATGCTTCTTTGGATCTATTCCCAAAGCTACCATGCTTTCAAGATAAAGCTCCTGAATATTTTCAGGTGACGGTTTCATGATTACCTGAAATTGGTGGTGCTGATAAACTCTGTTTGGATTTTCTCCATATCTTCCATCTTTTGGTCTTCTTGATGGTTCAACATATGCAACCTTCCAAGGTTCAGGCCCTAAGGACATTAAAAATGTGTCAGGGTTAAATGTTCCCGCTCCTGTTTCCACATCATAAGGATTCCCGATTACACAACCTTTTTCTCCCCAGAATTTCTGCAACGTAAGTATTATTTCCTGAAAAGTCATTTGTCTCCATCCTTTCCTTATTTTTTTATTTAAATATTTTAAATATATATCAGTTAAAATCAGCATGAGGGTGTTTCAAAAAGAAAACTTAAAAAATAACTTTAAAACTATATTTTGAATTATTTAAAAGTTTTATTTATTATATTTTTACTATTTTGAGACATCCACATGGACTATTTTCTATTCTTTTCCATATGTTTTCTTACCAGATAGTCGATTACAATAATATAAATACCTATATGCACATACATATCTGCAACATTAAATACAAAATGCCATAATCCGTTAAAGTCTATCATATCCACGACAAACCCTCTGAATATTCTGTCAATCATATTTCCCATGGCTCCTGCGGCTATTATGGAAACTCCTATTTTTGTCCATTTTGTATAGTTTTTAAAGTTTTTATACTCTGTAAACACTATATACCCTAATAAAAGTAAGCTGACAACTGTAAATACCCCTATTTTCCCCTGAAACAGTCCAAAAATTCCTCCATGGTTTTCCACATAGGTAAAGTGAAAAAATCCTGGTATAACCGGTATCGAATATCCAATACTTCCATCTGCCACAGACAGCATCTCAGATTTTGTGAATTGATCAATCAGAGTAAGGACTGTAATAATTATTATATAAAGCATATTTCCTTCCTTTTTCCTATTTTGAAAAAATAAATTTATTTGCTGAGGCTGTCTCAAAAAACTTAAAAAATAATCTTAAAACTATATTTTTGAATTATATTTATATCTTTACTATTTTGAGACACCCTCTTTTTAATTGCTATTTTTCCAAAGAATTAAGAACTTTGGCACATCTCGGACATACATCTGTATGTTCGTGGTCATGACCAACTTCCTCATCATATTTCCAACATCTTTCACATTTTTCTCCAGATGCTTTTTCTACAGCGATGGTAATCCCATCTATTTCACTTGCATTTAATTTATCATTTACAAATTTCACCTGTGAAACAATAAACAGGTCAGAAACTTCAGCTTCTGTATACTCCTTCAGGAATGCATATTCATCATTTGATATATTGAGAAGAACTCTTGCATCAAGTGAGTGCCCTATCATTCCTGTCTGTCTTTCAGCTTCAAGCTTTTTATTAACTTCTTTTCTTAAATGATATATCTTTTCCCATTTTTTAGCAAGTTCTTCATTTTTATATTCTGGATTTGCTTCAATCCATGAAGTTAAATGAACACTTTCTTCCTCTTTTATACTTTCAGGTATTCTCTCCCAGATTTCTTCTGCTGTAAATGACAATACAGGGGAAATTACCCTTACAAGAACTCTTAGTACTTCTGTCAGTACAGTTTGTGCACTTCTTCTTTCAAGAGATTTCTTATTTTCACAGTAAAGTCTGTCTTTTACTATATCCAGATAGAAAGAAGACATTTCAATTGAACAGAAATATGTTATTTCCTGGAATAAACTGTAAAATTCATATTTATCATAATATTTTGTAGTCTTTTCCTTTAATTCTTCAAGCTTATGCATAGCCCATTTATCAATTTCAAACATTTCATTATATTCAACCTTGTCTTCTGAATAATTGAAATCGCTTAAATTTCCCATAAGGAATCTTGCAGTATTTCTTATTCTTCTATATGCATCAGACATTTGCTGAAGTATATTTTCAGAAATTCTTACATCTTCCCTGTAATCTACTGAAGATACCCAAAGTCTCAAAATATCAGCTCCATATTTTTCAGTAATATCTTTAGGAAGTATAGTATTTCCCAATGATTTTGACATTTTTCTACCTTGGCCATCCATTACAAATCCATGAGTAAGTATTCTTTTATATGGCGCATCCTTTGTACTCGCTATCGAAGTCAGCAGTGATGACTGGAACCATCCTCTATGCTGGTCACTTCCTTCAAGGTAAAGGTCTGCAGGTCTTGGTAATTCCCTTGGAATAAGAACTCCTCTGTGTGAAACTCCTGAATCAAACCATACGTCCATTATACTTCTTTCTTTTCTTAACGGAGTATCTTTCAGGTTGTATTTTTCAAGCAGTTCTTCCCCTATGATTTCTTCAGCTTCGTATTTCCACCATATATCTGTTCCTTCTTTTTTTACTAACTCAATAACTTTATCCATTATTTCAGGCTCATATATAACTTCATTTGTTTCCCTGTTATAGAATATAGGTATTGGTACTCCCCATACTCTCTGTCTTGAAATTGTCCAGTCAGGTCTTGTTTCAAGCATTGCATTAATTCTGTTTTTCCCCCATTCAGGAACAAATTCAATATCCTTCAGTGCATCCAGTGCGTTCTGTCTGATATCGCTTTCATCAACACTTATAAACCACTGTTCAGTTGCCCTGAAAATTACAGGTTTTTTACTTCTCCAGTCGTGAGGGTATGAGTGGGTAAATTTACTGTGGTGTAGCAGATGGCCACTTTCAGTAAGATCTTCCACTATTACATTACTTGCCTTTGCATAGAACATACCTTCGTATTTACCTGCTTCTTTTGTCATGTGTCCTCTATCATCAACAGGAGACAATATTCCTATGTTATATTTTAATGCATAGTTATAGTCATCCACCCCATGCCCAGGTGCAGAGTGGACTGCTCCTGTTCCGGCATCTGCAGTTACATAATCTCCTATCATTACTAATCCATCTCTATCTAAGAATGGATGTCTGTAATGAGTTTTTTCCAATTCTGTACCTTTAAATTCCTTTAACAGTTCATAAGACAGTCCAAGTGTTGCAAATACTGTTTCAGCAAGGCTTTTTGCTAAAATCAGGTTTCCTTTTTCTGTTTTATAAAGTCCATAATCAAATTCAGGATGCAGGAACACTCCCAAGTTTGCCGGCAATGTCCATGGAGTAGTTGTCCATATTAGGATACTTGCTTCATCTACTCCCAATCTATCAAGTAAATCCTGCTCTGCTTCAAATCTTACATAAATTGAATGTGATTCAACGTCCTTATATTCGATTTCCGCTTCAGCAAGGGCAGTTTCTGTAGTTGGTGACCAGTATACAGGCTTTAGTCCTTTATATACATATCCGTTTTCATATATTTCCTTAAATACTTTCAGCTGTTCCGCTTCATATTCAGGTTTTAGGGTAATGTAAGGATTTTCCCAGTTACCTAAAACTCCCAGTCTTATAAATTCAGCCTTCTGCTTTTCTACCCATTTAAGTGCATATTTTTTACATTCCTGTCTTATTTGAAGTGGAGTCATGCTTTTAGCCTTTTCTCCAAGTTCCTCCATAATTTTCCATTCTATCGGCAGTCCATGTGTGTCCCATCCAGGAATATATGGAGCATTGTACCCTCTCAGTCTTTTATATTTTAAAATTATATCCTTTAGAACTTTATTTAAGGCATGCCCTATATGAATATTACCATTTGCATATGGTGGTCCATCATGCAATATGAAATACCCTTTGTCTTCCTTCAGGGATTTTTCATAAATATTTGCCTTATTCCAGTCCCTTAGAGTGATTGGCTCCTTCTGAGCCAGATTTGCTTTCATTTTAAAGCTTGTTTTCGGTAAATTTAACGTTCCTGCATAATCTACCTTTTCAACATTCTGTTCTTCTGACATTTTTCCTCCAATTTTTTTGTTGTTCATATAAGGGCTAATTGTCGCCCTCATACTCCTGATGCCGGCTACAAAATTTACTCTTTAGAAAATTTTGAATGCCGAATTTGTTTTTATTTTCAATTTTTTTATAACAATTTTGTTCATTTATAGTTAAGCTATCATTCCGCTTCCTACAAATACAAGGACACCTAAAATTATTGCATAAACTATTGAGTATTTAATTGTAAATTTCAGCATATCCCCTTCCTGTCCTACAAGTCCAACAGTAGAAGCAGCTATGGCAATATTTTGAGGTGATATCATTTTTCCTCCTGTTGCTCCTGCTGTATTTGAGGCTATAAACAGTGATTTCAGCATGTCACTTCCTGGTTTTAGCCCTTCTGCAACGCTATGTTGAAGATCTCCAAACAGCAAGTTCGATGACAAGTCACTTCCTGTAACAAATGTTCCTATTGTTCCAAGGAATGGTGAAATCAGCGGGAATCCTTTTCCTGTAAGATTTACAAATCCGTCAGCTATACTTTGTATCATTCCGCTGTGTTTCATAACTACTGATAATGCAACTATTCCCATAATTACTGTTAATGAAGGGATTTTGTGAACTGTTGTATGCCACAGCACTTCCCCCATGTCTTTTATTTTAGCTCTTTGTATGATTCCTGCGATTACTGTTGCCAGGAATAATGGTGCTGCAGGAGCAAGTAACCATTTAAATGTTACACTTGGATCTCCTCCATCATTAAACCATGCTTCCTGATTTCCTAATGCAAAGTTAAATTTAGTAGTAGTAGGTTCCAGCATTGAGTGTATATGTTCCACAACCGGACTTGTTCCCACTATAAGTACTATCATCAGAATATAAGGTAGCCATGCAAGAAATGCTTCCTTCCCTGTAACATGAGCCTTTTCAAATCCTTCATCATTTTTTACAAACATTTTTATAGATACTATCATTAATATCATTGCAAGTAAACTCGATAATATTGTTGTCAGCTCTGCTCCCATTGTAAATGCTATTGCAGGCTGTATAAGATATCCCAATACTGAAGCTATAATTACCGGAATTATTCCTTTTCCAAATGCAGGATTTTTTCCACCTTCTATTTCCTTGTTTGCCATTTGAACAATAATAAATGGAATCAGGCATGTTAATATAAGTAATAACAATGATGTAAACAGAGGTGTAAAGTTTCCGGCCTTGTCAAGCCCCAGTTTTGAAACCATTGTAGTAACAGGCAGTCCCACCGTACCAAATGCCGTAGGTGTTGAGTTTGCTATAAGACATATCAATGCCGCATTTAATGGATTAAATTCTAATGACACCATTATTGCCGCAGGAATTGCAACTGCTGTACCGTATCCTGCTATACCTTCGATAAATCCTCCAAATCCCCATGCCAGTACTAATGCCTGTGCTCTTTTATCTGTTGTAATATTACCTAACATCTTTTTTATTGTTTCGATTTTTCCTGTTTTTACTGATAGATCATATGCAAACAATGCCGCAATAACTACAAATCCTATTGGCATCCACGCTACCGCAAATCCTTCCAGTATAGAAGCAAGTATCCCCTGTACCGGCATTCTCCACGCTGGAACAGCAAATGTTAAAATGATTGCTGTCAATAAACTAGTATAAGCACTGAACATTGCAGATTTTTTTAATCCTGCCAATAAAACCAAAAACAAAATTATAGGCACAAGCCCAATTAAAAATAAACTCATCTCTCTTTACCTTCTTTCTCTATTCATAATTTAATCACTTAAAATATTATATACCTTTTCTTGTAAGCCCCACTCTTCCTCTTTCCTTGTCAAGTGACAGGATTTTAACTTTTATTATCTGTCCTACAGATAATACTTTTGTAGGATCTGATACAAATTTATCTGATATCTGTGATATGTGAATCAATGCATCATTTTTTAATCCTATATCTACAAAAACCCCAAATTTTGCGACGTTTCTCACTGTACCTTCCAGAACCATTCCTTCCTTAAGGTCATCCATATTCAGTATATCAGATCTCAATAAAGGTTTTTCAAATTCGTCCCTTGGATCCCTTCTATCCTTCAGTAGTGCTTCATATACATCCTTTGCAGTCTGAGGTCCGAAATCATTTTCCTTTATAATTTTATCCAGATTAACTGTTTTCAGTTTCTGTCTCACTTCATCCAGATTTTCCTTCAGGTCAGAAACTTTACATCCTGCTTCCTTCAGTATTGTTTCTGCAATATGATAGGATTCAGGGTGAATTATAGTATTGTCAAGAGGATTTTCACTATCAGGCACTACTACGAACCCTGCCATTTGTTCAAATGCCTTATCTCCAAGGCCTTTTACCTTCTTGAGCTGTTTTCTGTCTTTAAAGTCCCCATTTTCATGTCTGTAATCCACAAGATTTTTAGCAACATTTTTCTTAATTCCTGACACAAAACTCAGAAGTGCCCACGATGCAGTATTAATATTTACTCCAACATTATTTACCACGTGCTCTATTGTCTGTTCCAATGTTTCATTTAATTTTTTCTGATTTACATCATGCTGGTACATTCCAACTCCTATTGACTTCGGATCTATCTTTACAAGCTCAGCCATAGGATCCTGTATTCTTCTGGCAATTGATATTGCTCCTCTTGCAGTAACATCAAGGTCAGGAAATTCCTCTATTGCAAGTTTTGACGCTGAATACACTGATGCTCCCGCTTCACTTACTATCAGATATGATACCTGTCTGTTGGCTTCCTTTATTATTTTGGCTACAAAGCTTTCGGTTTCCCTTGATGCTGTACCATTTCCTATTGCAATTATATCTACTCCATATTTATCAATGTAGTTTAATATTTTCTTTTTAGCCTCTGCAAGCTGTCTTGGATTGTGCATTTCTTCAACAAGATAAAGCACATCGTTTGTTTCATAGAATCCGTCCTTATTTATAACAACCATTTTACATCCTGTCCTGTATCCCGGATCAAGACCCATAAGTGTTTTTTTAGATAATGGCGGCTGAAGCAGCAGTTTTTCCAGATTTTCTGAAAATATATTTATTGCTTCCTCTTCGGCTTTTTCAGTATATATATTTCTCACTTCATTTTTTATTGACGGATATGCAAGTCTGTCAAGGGAATCCCTTATAATTTCCCTGTAAAAATCAGTCAGATTTTTATTTCCAAAAGTTTTCAGTATAAAGTTCATTATAAATTCTTCAGTTTTTTCATCTATATCTATATCAACCTTCAGAATTTTTTCCTTTTCTCCTCTGTTTAGTGCCAGAATTCTATTTGAAGCGGCCTTTTCAATAGGCTCTGAATACTCATAGTAATCCTGATACACACCTTTTTCATCTTCACCTTTATTTTTTTCAATTACTTTTGAAGTCAGTATTCCATATTTTGCAATTCTTTCCCTTAAAAATTCCCTTATTTTTATGTCTTCAGATAAATTCTGTGCAATAATCAGATGCACTCCTTCAATTGCAGCTTCCACTGTAGGAACTTCTTCTGTAATATATTTTTCTGCTTCAGTTTTTAAGGAATCCATAGTTGTTTTCGGCAATAAAGCGAATATTGATAATGGCTCCAGTCCCTGATCCTTTGCAATATCGGCTTTTGTCTTTTTCTTTTTCTTATAAGGAAGGTACAGATCTTCCACTTCCTGCAGCTTTAAAGCGTTTGTTATGCTTGCTTTCAGCTCTTCAGTAAGTTTTCCCTGCTCTTCTATAAGCCTTATAACTTCTTCTTTTCTTTTTTCAAGATTTCTGTAGTATGTAACTTTTTCAATTACTTCCCTTATCTGCTCTTCATCCAGATTTCCCGTAACTTCTTTTCTGTAACGTGCTATAAAGGGAACTGTCGCACCTTCGTCAAAGAGGTTTACGGTGTTTTCAACCTGTGACAATTTTAGGTTTAATTCCTTTGCCACACTACTTAAGATTTCCAAAATTTTTCCTCCAACTATTCTTTAAAATTTCTGTCTGTTTTATGTTTTTTATTTTATAATCTATTTAGTATTTTAACATAATTTGAATAAAATGACTAGTTTTTCAAATATTTTTTTAAAAACTATTGACTATTGTAAATTATTTATGATAAATTTAAGGTATAATAATATATAATTTTAAAGGAGGGTGTAAACTGAAAGTTATAGAAATTTCAGTTTTTATAATATATGAGTAATATAAATTGGAATTTTCCTGAAAGCAATTATGCCCAAAGGCACGGAATAAGCGAAGCAGGAATCGAAACTTACAGAGGAACTCTGTTTTCTTCTCTGGCAAAAGAGGTATGCCAGAACTCACTGGATGCACGTCTTGATACTTCAGTCCCGGTAACTGTGGAATTTGCAAAATTTCAGATGAAAACAAAAAATCTGCCGGGTTATGCAAAATTAGATGAAGCCCTAAACACATGTCTTCATTTTGAAACAGATCAGAAATCAAAGATTTTCTTTGAAAAAGCCTGTGCCAGAATGAATGAAAAAAGTATAGATATTTTAAGAATTAGTGATTTTAACACTACAGGACTGACAGGTTCAAAGGAACCATACAAAGTAAATCCATGGCATAGCCTGATAAAATCTTCAGGTATTTCTGATAAGCAAGGTGCAACAGGTGGAAGTTACGGTATTGGTAAATCCGCTCCTTTTGCGTGCTCGGATATAAGAACTGTCTTCTATACAAGTTTTGATACAGACGGAATTCTTGCTTCTCAAGGTGTTTCGAGACTTATTTCCTTCCCAATAGAAGATAATAAAAATACTCAGGGAATGGGATATCAGATTTCAATGTCAGGTCCTCCAAAATGGAAGGTAGGAACTACTGAAAAATTCACACAGGGAATAGGATACTACGGAGAAACAGAAAAAAATACTCCACTATTTGAAGAACTTAACCTTGATTCTTCCTTCAAGAGAAACGGTACTACCGGAACTGACCTTTACATAGCAGGTTTCCTGAATGCTGACAACTGGCAGGAAGAACTTGTAATAGCTATACTGGATAACTTCCTTGTGGCAATATACAATAAAAATCTTGTTGTTAAAATTGGAGATATAACAATTTCAGAAAATACTCTAAAAAATATAATTGAAAGTTTCAAAATAAACGAAGACAAAAAATATCAGTCTATATGGAGTTACTATCAGGTGCTTACATCTACTGACAACCCTGGGGAACATCCTAACAGTTTCTTTCTTGGGGATACTTTCAGGGATTTAGGACCTTTTGAACTGAAGATTTTATATGACAACTTAAACAGAAAAGTTCTCATTTCACGTGCAAACGGAATGAAAATATTTGATTTGGACAGATTGCCATCAAATATAAGATTTTCTGCCATCTTTATTTTAAGCGGAGATAATCTTAACAGTTATTTCAAGCAGATGGAAGCTCCTCAGCATGACAGCTGGGAACCTGACAGACATCCCGACAAAAATGCAAAAAATGTTTTAAGGGAATTGAAACAGCTAATTATAAATAAAATTATAGAACTTGGAAGAAGCAATGTTGATGAACATATGGAAGTTGAAGGAATAGGAAAATTCCTGCCTGATAATCTTCTACTTCTTGATGCAAGTGTTGAAAACAGTAAAATTGATAAGATAAGCGATGAAACAAGAAAAGTTTCTGCTGAACAGATTACTGAAAATCCTAAAAAGAGAAATATAAAAACTATACCTAAAACCAGCGATGATTTCAACAATCCTAGAATGAGTATTACAGATGACTTCAATGATGAAGTTATGGAAATTGCTGATTCAGTATTTGGAAATGTGGCAAATATACTTGAAGAGGAAAAATATCTGAAAAATGAATTTTCCATATTAAATTCTGATAATAATGTTACTGAAATACAGGAAATAAAACGTGTTGAAGATGCAGGTCTACGTTTAATATTACTAAATAAGAAAATGAAAAAATACAGACTTGTAATATCTCCTCAGAGGGATATTGAAAAAGCCTGTGTACGTATAAGCCTTTCAGGAGAACAGAATAACCTTAAGTCAAGAATAAGAAATGCATACAAGGATGACAGCATTGACAATTCCCTTCTTCTGAACCAGGATAAAATATACATTGAAAATTTGAAAAAAGATGAAAAATTTGTTATGACCTTTATTTTAAATTATTCCGATGAATGTTCGATGGAGGTGGAATTATATGAATATAGAGTATAGACTTTATCCTTACCCTGTACTTACTTATTTTTCAGATGACTATGTAAATTCTTCCTTCACGTCAAACCTGAAAGTTGGAAGAAAGGGTGATGAGATAATTTTCCATCTGACTGCAAACACAGATGATGAAAAGTTACTGAACCTTATTGAGGAGGAATATGCGGAATTTGTATTCCACATAGAATGTCCTTCTACTTCTTACAGAACTATAATAAAATCAAAACTTGGATTTGAAAATATTTCTATACACGAATCCCTGCTTAACAACAAGATAAATATCTGTTTTTTCATTATAGCAAAAACACAGATTGACAACTATACAAATAAAAATTTCAATGATGACTATAAAGATGTTACATTTAATCTTGAAAAAGCTAACATTCTTGCAATTGCTAAGCCTTTCAACATTGAAATTGAAAAAGAAAAGGATAATCTTGTTCAGATGCCTTCAATATTTTTAATACTGAAAAAGAATTCTGAAGATAAAAGCGGAATGGAAATTGACATGATGAATGATAGAATTGGAATTTCACTTTACAAAACTGAATACGAGCAGTATTCAATATTGTCAAAGGGTATTTTCCAGCCTCTGCTTCATTCTTCGGTTATTTTCCCAACATTGATTTATGTTTTTGAAAATATGAAAAATTCCGATTTAGAAACTTTTGAAGAATACAGCTGGTTTAAAACAATTAAAAAAGTGCTGGCAAATATGAATATTGAACTGAACAGGGAAACACTTGAAAGGGAGTTTTCCTATGACTTGGCACAAAAAATAATAAATTTCCCTGTAAGCAGAAGTTTCAATGCAATGATGGAACTTGAACAGAGCGAGGAGGAAATAGTATGATACTGAATTTTTTAAAGGAAATTTCTCTTGAAACATTGAGAAAAAATGTTGAAATTAATCTTGAAAACTATAAGTCTAGTACAAACGACTGGATTTTCAAGTTTTTCGACGATAATTCGCCTTTCCTCGAATTTAAAAAGGAAGTTCCTCAATTTAATCTGGATATGTCTTCTGAAAATCCTGAAGACACTGATTTGGAAAATGTAAAAATTCTTTATTCTGCAATGAAAAATTTATCAGTTGTAGAGGCATCAAATGAAAATTTATGGGCAGGAATGGCACATAGTGATTTCTGGGACTATGTAAAATATAGAAATTCTTTTGATAAAAAAGAAGTAACTGAAAATTTGATAAAAAATACCTTTTTCTTTTCACACGGAAAAAGGAAGTCCCTTATTATGCATCCTTTAGCAAGATTATGGTGGACAGGGCATCTTGTTTATGATGGAACACATGCTAATCCATTTGAGCTACTTAATGTTTTTAAAACAGATTTCAGAACAAAGCTACTGTACCTTTTTTCAAGCAGTTTCAGTAGCAGTCCTACTGTTACAAAAGCTTTTTTATCTGCCGTTTATGATTTTGAAAAAAATGGAGTAAGAATAAAGACAAAATTATTTAATGAAATTATCATATACCTCAATATTTTAGGGGGAACATATCTTCTTGATTATTTTGAGGAAAATGAACTTAAGGAAAAAATTACAGAAAAAATAGATAATCTTTTACTGATAATGGATTAGAAAATCTATTTTGAATGGAAAAAATCAATAAAAAGAACATGATTTGTAAAAACTCTTAATTTATAAGTTTTTTTAATCATGTTCTTTTTTAGTCCAGTTATTTAAAGGTTTATAATTTTGCTTCCTTTACAAGTCCCAGTTTTGTTTCCGAAACAACTACTGAAAATAGTATAAAAATAGCTCCCAGTGCAACACGCAATGTCATCATTTCTCCTAGAATGAAGAATGCAAACACAGGTGCAAACATTGATTCAGTAGACATTAGTATAGAAGCCTTTGTAGCAGTTGTCAGCCTTTGGCAATATATCTGAAGCATCATTGGTATTGCTGTTGAAAAAACAACTAAATAAATAATTGCCATCAAAGTTTCTCCATGGAGTGGTATAACTTCCCTTAATCCTGAAGTTGCAAACTGTGTTCCTGCAAACAGCAGACCTCCTACAAGCATCTGAAGAAGCACTAAATTCATCGGATGAACTTTTCTTCCAAAATATCCTGTATAAGCCACCTGCAATGCAAAGAAAAATGCCGATATTATTGTCATTACATCTCCTTTATTGAGATGGGTAAAGTTCAGGTTACTGTCAAGGCTCATTATTCCTACTCCAATCAGACAAATAATTGATGCAGAAAAAGAAAATATATCAGGTCTTTTCTTATTTAATATCCAAAATATATAAGGTACAATTATTACGTTAATTGCTGTGAAAAAAGCATTTTTTCCTACGGTTGTATTTGCCGCTCCATATGTCTGGAACACATAACCAAAATACTGTATAATTCCCAGTATTACTCCAGCCTTCAAATCATCCTTTGAAACTTTCTTTATTTTTTTCCTGAATAATATGGACAGTAGCACAAAACTCCCCAGAAATCTGAGCCACATAAGATAAAATGTGTTCATTCCTGCATTCAGCCCAATTTTTACAGTAACAAATCCCATTCCCCAGAGAATTCCTATTAAAAGCAGTCCCGATTCTGCAATGTATCTTTTTACTAATTTTTTCATTTATTGAAATCCTTTCCATTTAAATAAAAATTATTTAATCTTTTCAGTATAGATTATTAGAAGTACCAGTTTTTAAAACAATTTTTTTAATTTTCTATCTTTCCATTTTTATGAAATTTCTCATATATATCAAGTCTTAGATATTCATTTTCCACTTTTCCGTTATTCCGTTCAAGATATTTTATTACATAATCACGAACATACTTTATTTCCTTTACATTTTTAACAATATCCGTCAGTACCATGTCTGATACTCCACTTTGACGTGTTCCCATTATTTCTCCTGAATTTCTCAATTTCAAATCTTCCTCAGCTATTTTAAATCCATCGGTGGTTTTTTCCATAACTTCCAGACGTTTTGCAGAAAGTTCATTATCAGTTTCTGATTCCAGAAAACAGTATGACTGATACTGACCTCTCCCTACTCTTCCACGCAGCTGGTGAAGAGATGAAAGACCAAATCTTTGGGCATCACGTATTACCATTATTGAAGCATTTGGAACATTGACTCCCACCTCGATTACCGTCGTGGAAACCAGTATGTCAAGTTCATGTTTTTTAAACTTACTCATAACTTCCTGTTTTTCCTTATAATTCTGCTTCCCATGAATTAGCCCAATTCTTCTGTTAGGAAATATCCCGCTGTATTCTTCAAATGTTTCCTGAGCCGACTTCACATTTAACGTTTCACTTTCTTCAATAAGTGGAGAGACAACATATACCTGTCTGCCTTCCTTGATTTTTTTTGCAATGAAGTTGTACATTTTCTGCCTTTCAGCTTCGTTCTTAATCCATTTTGTCTTTATAGGCATTCTTCCTGCAGGCAGTTCATCAATAATTGAAACATCCAAATCTCCATATATTGTAAGTGCCAGCGAACGTGGAATCGGAGTTGCACTCATTACAATAAGGTTGGCAAGGCTTCCCTTTTCCCTGAGAAGCTTCCTCTGGGTGACTCCAAACCTGTGCTGCTCATCTATTATAATTAATCCAAGATTTTTAAATATCACATCATTTTCAATGAGGGCATGTGTTCCTATGACAATGTCCACAAGCCCATTTTCTATCTCTGCCAGAAGTTTTTCCCTTTTTTTCCCTTTTACACTTCCTGTCAGCAGTTCCACCCTCACATCAAGATTCATAAATTCATCCACAATTCCAAGGTAATGCTGGGTGGCAAGAATTTCCGTAGGTGCCATTATGACCCCCTGATAACTGTTTTCTGCCATATATAGCAGCATAATCAGTGAAACTATTGTTTTTCCTGAACCTACATCCCCCTGTATAAGCCTATTTACTATTTTCCCAGCCTTCAGTTCTTTATAGATTTCTGCAACTACACGTTTCTGTGCCTTTGTAAGATCATATTCAAGGCTGTCTATAAATTTACTGACAAGCTTTTTATTATCTTCTATTTCATAAATATTGTTATTTGCCTTATCAGTTTCAAACCTGTTCTGCAATATTCCCATTTCCAGAAGGAGAATTTCCTCCAGCATAAATCTCCTCTTTGCTTCCTCTTTCTTTTCAAAACTTTCAGGAAAATGTACATTTAATATAGCTTCCTTTCTTGGAAGCAGTTTCCCCTTTTTTAAAAGCTCTTCAGGAATATTTTCCTCCAGCAGGTATCCATAATCAAGCAGTACATCATTTATTATTTTTCTTATTGATTCCTGCCTCAATGAAGCTGTAGAAGGATAAATGGGTAATATCTGCTCACCACTTTTCCCCTTTACAAGACCGTTTTCATTCAGTCTTTTATATTCAGGATTTACCATTTGAAATTTTGCTGATTTTTTTACCTTTCCATACACAAGAAGCTCGTCACCTATTTTTATATAGCTTTTTATATACCTGTTATTAAACCAGACTAATTCCATTATTCCGGTATCATCCTTCAATATAGCTTTAAACATTGTCCTTCCTGCTTTTATATACTGAGTTGTAACATTTATAATAACTCCCCTGACTGCAGCAAACTCATCCTGCAGGAGATTTACAATATTTTTGCTATTTGTCCTGTCTTCGTAAGCCCTCGGAAAAAAATAGAGTAAATCATGCAAAGTGAATACCCCAAGTTTATTAAATTTACTTATGCTTGTTTTTCCGACACCTTTTATTTTTAATTCTTCTAAATTTTTAAATAATAAATTATATGTTGCCATTCCACACTTCCGTTTTAATATAATACTTACCTTCCACTATATTATCATATTATATGATAATTTTAAAGAATATAAGTTTGTTATTTATCATATTTCTTTTTTTCTCCATGATAAATATTGCTTTCCTTATCTTCCGTAGACTCAAAGTTTGCATTACCTTCATCATTTTCAGAATTTTCCATAATTCTTTTAAATATTTCAGTATCTTCAAGTTTTTTTGTCAATTTTTCAAGTTTTGTAATTTCTTTTTCTGACATTTCTCCAAAAAATCCTTTCAAAGCCATTGCCATCTGAATTGTCATAACAGTCATCATTTCTTTATTTTTATTATATTCTGCCACTTCCTTAGAAATCTGTTTATTCGCAATTTTATTTATAAAATCATTGACCATTCCTTCTGTATCCCCTGCTACTGCTTTTAGGATACCACCAGCCAAAAAAAAGTTCAATTGTTCAGAATATGCCTCTTCATCAGAAATTCTGTATTTTTCTCTCAACTCTTTACTATTGAGTATTTTATCAATTTCCTCCATTTTTTGTGTTATTTCATCTATTTTCTGTTTCATTAACTTAGAATTTCCATCTTCATTTATATTTTTTGATTCCTTTGATAAATACTCAAAAAAATCTATTACTTTCAAATAATACTGATTATTGCTGATACTTTTAACTTTTTCAAAATATTTATTTTTTTCAGTTTTTTCTTTTGAACTGATCCAAAAATTCTTTCCCAAAAAGAAATTTTTTCTATCTTCAGAAATATTTGTTTTCAAATATTCTGAAATATACTTCTCTTTTTTAGGATCATTCTCTGTTCTAGTCAAAAAATAGAATTCTATTAATCTTTCCAAAGCAACATAATTTTTTTTATCCTTTAAATAAATTTTTTCCCATTTATCCCTATCTTCTGTTGATACTTCCCCATCTTCATTTTTCGTTGTAAATCCCTCTCCAGTTTCTTTATCCAATTTCACAGTTTCATCTATAATTTCCTGTTTTACCCCAACTTTTGATAAATCCTGCTGAATTTTCTCTTTCATTGTTAAAGCACTTAAATTTAAATTTATAATACATAATAATATCAGTAACAAAAATTTTTTTTTCATCGATTTCCCCTTTCCTCAATTTCTAAACTTCCATCCTGAATACATTAATAACCGCAGTTTCATAAGGATGAGCCTCTTTTACCAAATAATATGCCAGCTCCTCAAATTCTCTTTTTACCCTGAACTTCATTATTTTTTCATCTGCAACACTTGATTTCCCCACTTCTCCATCAAAAGGACTTCCACCTTCCAGAGTTTTCCAATGGCCAACTGTATCAGATGCAGAATAAACATCAGCGTAAAATCCTTCTGTCAGCAGGGAATATCTCTGCAGATTTTCCACAATTTTCTCTACATATTTTTCTGGAACAAAAACCTCAAAAGAACTGTATTCCTGCTTAAATTCCAATTTTGACCCTATTAAATCATCATTTTCATAATCTAAAGTCAGATAAAAGAATGAAGAATTTTCAAATAGCAGTTTCAGGAAAATTTTATCTCCTTCCCATAACTTAAGGTTGAGAATCTCATCTTTTGAAATCCATTTTAAATCTCCTTCATCACATTCCTTCTCTACTCCATTAAAATCAGAACTTGTATAGAGGTACATAAATAAAGGCTCATCAGCATTGTAGTTGAAAATTACAAGTCCCCTGTACTCAAAACTGTTCAGTTCATATCCTGTTTCTTCCCTGACTTCCCTTCTCAGACATTCTTCAGGAGTTTCCCCATTTTCCAGTTTTCCGCCTACACCAAGCCATTTCCCTTTATTTATATCTATTTCCTTTTTATTTCTATGTAACATCAGATATTTATTATCCTTTTCAAGATAACACAATGTTGTAAGCATATTTTCCCTCCCTTTTTTCAATATTAAAATATGGCTTACACTTCTTTTTGGAATGTAAACCATATCTTCATTAAATATCTATCTTATAATGTATTTTACTTATAAAAATAAATTTCAGTAATTATATCATTTCAGGTTATATGTCTACTCCACATTTTCTCTCTCCCAAATGATACCTTTATTTATACCATTTGTCAATACTAATACCCTGTCTTTTAGAGATTTTTTATAGCTTGTAAAGATCTCTTCCAAGTTTTTCCCAGCTCCATATAAATCCAATTATTGGAAGTATTGACAAAGCTATAGCCATGACTATAAAATTTTCTGTGTGTAAAAAAATCTTAACTCCAGATGCCACTAAATAGTAATAAATGATTTTTACATACAGACTCCCCAGTAAATTATAAAAGCTATGACAAAATATCACTGTCTCTAAACTATCTGTCTTTCTTTTTATATTTCCTAAAAAAATTCCAGATATAAAAGCATATATAGACTGTACTAATAAAAAATGAAATAAACCAAACAGGAATGCCTGAATAATATTATAAAATTTAGTTCTTTTTTTCAAAAAATTATATATCCATTCCCTAAATAATACCTCTTCTGATATTGGAGCAATGATAACTGTCTTAATCTCTTCTGAAAATGTTGAGTAAAGTACTGATAATTTTGTTCTATAATTCCCCGTTATTTCATCAAAATATTTTATGTTATTCAAAATAAATATTACAGTTGAAACTAATAAAAACAAACTAAGAAGATGAACAGCAAGATAAAAATACATACTTTTATTTCTATTCATATTTTTCCCCACCTTTCAATGAATAGTAGTTCATTCCTATTTTCTTTAAAGTCCAGATAAAAATTACCAAAGAAATAGCAAATATATAAGGAAGTGTTCTCATCTCCGTTATTCTTAATTTGGAAACTTTTTCAATCATACCTACAAAAAACTCAATATATATTAATCCAATAAAAGCAAAAGTAAAACAGTATACTGAATGAAAAAATATGCACCAGTTTAAACTCCCTGTCTTTGCCTTTATATTCCCGTAAACAACTCCTGTTATTATTGAAAAGAAAAAGCTGATTATAATATTTTCCTCAATTTTTACTTTATCAATAAGTATCATATGAAATAATGCAAACAGAACAGCCTGAATCAGATTATAAAATTTAGTTCTTGTCTTTAAAAAGTCATATGTCCATTTTCTAAAAATCATCTCTTCCGCTATAGGAATCATAAGATACATGGACTTTCTCCCATAAATATAAAATGGCTTAAGAATTTCTTTTGTTGTAACTAATAACCTTAATCTGAGAAATTCAATATTATTACTGTAAACTGTCAATAACAAATATATAATCTGAAGCATCATAATATTAATCATTAAATATATTTCATTCTTACCAAACTTTTTTCCCTGAATAGCAATCTCCTCCTTTTTCTCTTATTATATAAACTAAATTAAAAGAAGTAAAATATAGTTTAATTATACATCTATAAAAATTTTATATTAATAATATTTTTCAGTAACTATACACAATCTCCTAAAACTATTTACAATGTAAAAAGCCCACATCAAAACCAGAAATGATTTTGATGCAGGCTATTTATTCTGAAAATCTTAATACATTATGTAATTATTCTTCTGTTGAGTAATCCATTGCTGCCATTCTCTTATAGTAGTTCCATGTATCTTTTGCATTTTTAAGGTTCATTTCAAACAATACTTTTGCATGATCAGGGAACTCTGCAAGTAATGTAGTATATCTTCTTTCTCTCTTCAGGAATTCTTCATATTTATCCCATGCAGGAGATTTTGAATCTAACTGTAAAGGATTTTTTCCTTTTTCAGCTAATCTTGGATCGAATCTTAAGATTGGCCAGTATCCAACTTCAGTAGCAAGTTTTTCTTCAGTTTGAGATTTTCCCATACCTTCTTTCAATCCATGTGCTATACATGGTGAGTAAGCTATTATTATTGAAGGTCCTGGATAAGCTTCAGCTTCTCTTATTGCCTTCAATGCCTGGTTCTGGTTAGCTCCCATTGAAATTCTTGCAACATAAATGTTTCCATATGTCATAGAAATTGCTGCCAAGTCTTTTTTCTTAACTGGTTTTCCGGCAGAAGCAAATTTTGCAACTGATCCTGCTGGTGAAGATTTAGATGCTTGTCCACCTGTATTTGAGTAAACTTCCGTATCAAGTACAAGTATATTTACATCGTCTCCTGATGCCAATACGTGATCAAGTCCTCCATAACCAATATCGTATGCCCATCCGTCTCCTCCGAACATCCATATTGATTTTTTAACAAGATACTGTTTAAGCTCAAGAATTTCTTTTGCTTTTGCTCCTGTTTCTTTTTCAAGTAAAGGAATCATTTTATCTCTTAATTCAGTTGTTTTATCACCGTCATTAATGTTTTCTCTCCATTCAACAAATAAGTCGGCTAGTTCAGGTGCTACTTCACTTTCACACTCAGTCATTATTTTCGCTATTCTCTGTCTTACAGTATTTACAGCTTGGAACATTCCATATCCGTATTCTGCGTTATCTTCAAACAATGAAGATGCCCATGCCGGACCTTCTCCACATGAATTTGTAGTATATGGAGTAGATGGTGCTGAACCTCCATAAATTGAAGAACATCCTGTTGCGTTTGCAATTATCATTCTTTCTCCAAACAACTGAGTTACAAGTTTAATGTAAGGAGTTTCTCCACATCCCGCACATGCTCCAGAGAATTCAAACAATGGTTTTGCAAACTGTGATCCTTTTACAGTTCCTTTACCCATTATTTTATCTTTATATGAAACATTATTAAACAGGTAATCTGTATATACATCTTCTTTTCTTTCTAATTGTGAATCAATAGGTTTCATTACAATTGCTTTTCCTTTTGGTGCCGGACATACGTTAACACATGATCCACATCCTGTACAGTCTAAAGGTGAAACCTGTATTTTAAACTGTAGATTTTCAAATCCTTTTCCAATAGCTTTTATTGTAGGCATTCCTTCAGGTGATGCTGCCATTTCTTTTTCATCTATTAAGAACGGTCTTATTACCGCATGAGGACATACATAAGCACACTGGTTACATTGAATACACATATCAGGCTGCCATTCAGGTACTTCAACTGCAATTCCTCTTTTTTCATAATGTGTTGTACCATTTTCAAATGTACCGTCTTCATATCCTATAAATGCTGATACTGGTAAATCATTTCCTTTTATTGCATTAACAGGATCTGCTATTCTCTTTACAAATTCCGGTTTATGAGATTCTATAATTTCTTCATTTACTGGTAAATCTGCCCATGAAGGATCTACAGGAATTTCTTCAAGTCCTTCAGTTCCTTTATCTACTGCAGCCCAGTTTTTCTCAACAACATCATGTCCTTTTCTTCCATAAGTCTTTTCAGCATAGTCTTTCATATAATCCTTAGCTTTTTCATAAGGTATTACCTGTGTCAAATAGAAGAAAGCTGACTGCATTATTGTATTTGTTCTGTTTCCAAGTCCAACTTCTTTTGCAAGTTCTGTTGCATTTATAATAAAGAATTTTGCTTTCTTTCTTGCAAGTTCTCTTTTTATTTCATTTGGTATAGTTTCAACAACTCTATCTTTATCCCAGATTGTGTTAAGAAGGAATGTCCCACCTTCCCTCAATCCTGAAATCATGTCATATTTTCCCATATATGCAGGAACTGAACATGCAACAAAGTTAGGTTTTGTAACAAGGTAAGTAGATCTTATTGGATGTTTACTAAATCTAAGGTGTGATCTTGTTACTCCTCCTGATTTCTTTGAGTCATATGCAAAATATCCTTGAGCATATAAATCTGTTTTATCTCCAATTATTTTTATTGAGTTTTTATTTGCTCCTACTGTTCCGTCAGATCCAAGTCCGAAGAATAGACATTCTTTTGAATCTTCATTTCCTGCAAAGATTTCTTCTTCAAGAGGTAATGATGTAAATGTAACGTCATCTACGATACCTACTGTGAAGTGGTCTTTTGGTTCAGGTTGAGCCAAGTTTTTGTAAACTGCTATCATTTGTTCAGGAGTAGTATCTTTTGAAGATAATCCATATCTTCCTGCAACTATAACAGGTGCATTTTCTTTTCCGTAATAAAGTGCTTTTACATCAAGATATAAAGGATCTCCTAAAGCTCCAGGTTCTTTTGTTCTGTCTAATACTGCTATTTTCTTTACAGTTTTAGGCATTGCATCAAAGAAGTATTTTTCAGAGAATGGTCTGTATAAGTGAACAGATAAAAGTCCTACTTTTACTCCCTGTTTAGCTAAGAAATCTACTGTTTCTTTAATTGTTTCAGTAACTGATCCCATTGCTACGATTACTCTTTCAGCATCTTCTGCTCCGTAATATACAAATGGTGCATAGTGTCTTCCAGTTACTTTGTTTATTTCCTTCATGTAGTCATTTACTATATCAGGTACTGCGTCATAAAATTTATTTTGTGCTTCTCTTGCCTGGAAGTAAATATCATCATTTTGTGCTGTTCCTCTTGTTACTGGTTTTTCAGGGTTTACTGCTCTTTCCCTAAATTCCTGAACTGCTTTTCTGTCTAATAATCTGTCATATACTTCATAATCCATTACTTCAACTTTGTTTATTTCGTGTGAAGTTCTGAATCCATCAAAGAAGTGCATTACAGGTACTCTTGATTTGATTGCTGCCAAATGCGCTACCCCAGCCAAATCCATAACTTCCTGTACTGATCCTGTTGCCAACATTGTCCATCCAGTCATTCTTGCTGCATAAATATCCTGGTGATCTCCGAAAATTGATAATGCCTGTGCTGATATCGCTCTCGCAGATACATGTATAACTCCTGGTAATAATTCCCCTGCGATTTTATACATATTTGGTATTTTAAGCAACAATCCCTGTGATGCAGTAAATGTTGTTGTTAAAGCTCCCGCTTGTAATGATCCGTGAACTGTTCCCGCTGCACCTGCTTCCGATTGCATTTCCACCACTTTTACCGGTGTTCCGAATAAATTTGTCTTACCATAAGCAGCCCACTGATCTACGAATTCTGCCATATTTGATGAAGGAGTAATAGGATATATTCCAGCAACTTCTGTAAATGCATATGCCGCATGAGCTGCTGCCTGACTTCCGTCCATCGTTTTCATCACTTTAGCCATTGTTCCTCCTAAAAAAATTATTTATATAAATTATCTTTATTTATCTATACAATGATACAATTTTAAAGCCCTCTAGTCAAGTGTTTTATTAGCTTTGAAGGTTTTTTTATTTAGTTTGAAAAGTAGATAATTTGCATATCAAAGTATATTTTATTTGTAATTATTTCATAATTACTCTAATTTTAGGCATTTTTCTCTAAAATTATTTTAAATTTCAAAGTATTTTTTCATTTTCTTTTTACAGAATAATATATATTTTAATTATGGTTATAGTGTTTAATTATAAAAAATATATAAACTATACATTTTTTGCAATTAGCAGTTTGCTTATTTACTAATTTTAGTATATAATAACTAAGTAACATAAACTAATAAACTTTTGAGGTGATTTATAAATGAAAAAATTTTTACTTGTTTTAATGACATTAGTAGCATTCAACACAACATTTGCGGCAAAAAAGGAAAAGGTTGATACAACATTTACTTTCCTGAACTTTGTTCCTACTTCACCTGATGCAGTAAACGAAGTTTCCAGAACAAAAGCTTTAGGGTTATCACGTATTGAGTATCCTTCCTTTTCAGGAAACAATCAAATTGTTACTGTAATGAATAAGGAAATGGGAAAATTCATTGATGATTTCAAGGAAACTAAAAATTATGTCTACAAAGTGACTTATTCTGTTACAGGAAATAATGCTTATTTTGTAAGTGTACTTTTCAATATAGAACGTAAAAACAAAACTACAAACGAAACAGTTACTTACAATGATGCTATTTCATTCAATGCAAAAAATGGAAAGCCATTGTTAATGAAGGACATATTTGTTCAAAACTATGACAATGCCTTAAATGCAGCTGTTAATGACAGAGTAAAACAGTTCGGTATAACTACTTTAAATGAAAAGAAAAGAAAATTTGAAGGTGTTGACAAAAAACAGAAATTCTATTTGGAAGATGACGCAATAGTATTTATTTTCAATCAAAATGAAGCAACTGATTTTGGAGATAAACAGCTATTTATTCCTTTCATTCTAACTGATTTGATTGGACTTCTTAAATAACATTTTAAACAGTTATTTTAAAGTCATAATTTTTATAACAGAAAACAATTATTATATTTAAGATTTATGTTACTTTGCATAACAAAAAAGAGAGACTTTGTTGAGAAATCTCTCTTTTTTGTTATGTATAATTGTTAGTTATTAGGCTATTTTACAAGTTGTGCATTTATTATAGCATATAGATTTTTTGAATCCTGCTGAAATTTAACTTCATACTTATAACCCTTTTCTGTTCTACTTATATCTTCCGGTAATTTATCCAGTTTAAGTCCTCCTTCAGCATTTACAAGAACTACTTTTAAATTTTTTATATTTTTTGAAGGTTTTCCTTGAAGGATAACATCAATATTTACATTTATATCTTTATTTTTTTCTTTTAATATTTGTTCTTTTTCTTCTTCAGATATTTGAGCTTTTCCAGATACTTTTACAATTTCAGGTTTCTGTAATTCCACACCTTCAGTATTTGTCAGCACTAACAATTTATCATTTGATTTTACCTGATTCACAGCTACATTAAATACTAGTTTTTCAAAGTTTTTAACATCTTTTACAACTACATTTTTAGTTTTTACTTCAAGAGTATTCCCTGTAACAACATCAAATGGAGCAACTTTTCCATCCTTAAGATTTACATTACGGCTTCCTCTTCCTCCAAATAGTACAGTTTCTGCTCCAAATTTTGGAGTTCCTTCTATTATTACTTTATTGTTTATTACAGAACCTCTATGGCTGTATCCACCATAAACATTTCCCTGTACATTGGAATTTCCTCTTATTATTACTTCATTATCGCTTACCAGTGTAGCCTGACCTGCTGCTCCATAAACACTTCCTCCTCTTATGGATTTATCCTTTTCCCATACTCCATTTGTAGCCAGAACTCCACCATTTATAATTACTTTGTTATTTTTCATTACTTCAGCTTTTTCAGTTTCTGTTTCACCAGCTCCAAATACACGTTCAAGAGGTGCTCCACCTCTATTTACATAAACTGTATTTCCTTCAAAGCTTGTTGAAATTCCATAAGAATTAGATAAATTTTTATATCCTAAAATCTGATCTCCTTTTCCATCTTTAGGATATGTTTTTGTTTCTCCTGCAAACAGGGTCATTCCCATTAGTATAGCACTTGCCGCTAAAAGTAACCCTTTTTTCAATGCTTTTTCCATTTTCATGTTGCCATGACCTCCTATCAAAATAATATTCTTCTATACTATTTTACATTTTATTTCTTAGATTGTCAATTATTATGTTAGTCAAAGCAATTTGTTTTTCATTAATTTAGAAAATAGAATTACTTAAAATTTTCAAAAATATCTTCGAGATTATCTTGTAAATGAAATATTATTCATTATTTCTTCTGTTGTATCAGTTTTATTCATTGTATACAAATGAATTCCTCTTATTCCATACGAGAGGAGTTCTATTATCTGCTCAGTTGCATAGATAATTCCTGCTTTTTTCATAGATTCAGGATTGCTTCCGTATTTATCCAGTATTCTTTCAAGTCCTGAAGGAATACTGCTTTTACATAGCTGGACTATTCTTTTAATCTGAGCTGCATTTGTAATTGGCATAATTCCTGCAACCAAAGGAACTTTAATATCCAGCTTTTCTGCCTTTTCCCTGAAATCTACAAACATTCTGTTGTCAAAACATACCTGGGAAATTAGAAAATCAACTCCCTCATCCACTTTTTTCTTTAAATGAACCAAATCTGCAAGATCATTGCTTTCATAATGAGTTTCAGGATAAAATGCCGCTCCTATGGATATATCCTTATGAGATTCCCTTATTCCTCTTACAAGGTCTGAGGCATATCTGTAATCCCCTCTCTCATAGATAGATTCATCTTCCCCCTGAGGTATATCTCCTCTTAATGCCATTATATTTTTAATATTATGCTTTTTTGCCTCTTCCAGAAAACTGTCAATCTCTGTTTTTTTACTTCCGACACATGTCAGATGGGCTAAAACTTCAGAACCCAAGTTATTCTTTATATGGGAAGCCATTTCAATAGTTCCTGATTTTGTTGTACCTCCTGCACCATAAGTTACACTTATAAAGTCCGGCTTATGTTTTACAAGCTCTCCTGTAACTTCCTTCAGTCTTTCTTCTGAAAAGTTTTTATTTGGCGGAAAAATTTCAAATGAAATTACATGTTCCTTTTCTTCAAATATATCCTTTATTTTCATTTAATTGCTGTTCCTTTCTTTAAATATATTTATAAATTTATTTTATACCCGTATTTTACTATAAGATAACCAACTTGTAAAGTAAATCATGAGTAAATTAAAATATATTTTAGTAGACATTTTTATAAAGGAGTTGTCTAAATGAAATCCAGATATGCGAGAGTAGGCACGGCAAAGCAGGATTTGACAAGGCAGATAGCATCGCTTGAAAATACTGGCTGTGATGAAGTTTTTTGTGATATACAGATCGGAAAAAATATGAAGAAAGCTGAACTGCAGAAAATTTTATCAAAAATTTGGGAAAATGACACATTTGTTGTTA
>CALEXX010000039.1 GCA_937925095.1 uncultured Leptotrichia sp. | reverse complement strand
TTTACGTAGAAAAATTTACAAAAATCTTTTGTATTTATTAGACGAGAAATTAGAAGTTTATACATATATTGATAAATTAAGTCAAGAATATATAATATCTAAAAAGGCTTTATATAAGGATTTTTATGCTAATAATTTATCAGTAGCTTATTTTGAGATAAATGAATTTGAAAAAGCTCTTTTTTACTTAAATCTAATAAATACAAAAAGTAAAAAAGGATATTATGCAAAAGATCCAGTTTTATATTATTACAATTATATTAACATTTTACTTAAGTCAAATAAAAAAGAAGAAGCAAAAGAGATGTATAATAAAAATTTGAATAAAAATAATTTGAAATTAAAAAATATATCAAAAGAAATGTTAGAATTGTTAGAGGCTAATCTATACGAAAATGATGACCAGACTTTTAAATGTGTTCAAACCTTATTATCACAAAAAATTAGTAAAAGAATGAAAATGCATTGTAAATTTTGGTTAGCAGAGTATAATGAAAAAAATAATAATGTTGAAAAAGCAGTTGAATATTATAAATATGTATCTAAAAATGAGAAAGATTTATATTTGAAAAAATTATCAGACGATAAATTAATAGAATTAAAATAATAGTAAGCATAATAAACTTGTTCAATGTCAAAGAACATAATAAATAAAAATTATATATTCAGTATATAATCAAATATGTTATAATAATGAAAAAGACTATTATTATTGAGAAAATGAAAGGATATATATGAAAAAAGCAGTTATTCTGGATACAAGTGCGATTATGTACAGAACTCATTTTGCCCTGATGGGAATGAGAAACTCAAAAGGCTTGGCAACAGGGGCGACTTATGGATTTGTAAATACACTGGAAGGGGTATTGAAGGAATTTTCTCCTGATTATCTTGTAGCCTGTCTTGATGTAAAAAGAAGCGAGTTAAAAAGATCTGCAGAACTGGAAACATATAAAGCTCACAGAGAAAGTATGCCTGACGACCTTGTGGCACAGCAGGAATACATAATGTCGGTACTTGACGGATATAGAATACCAAAATATAAAATAGATGGCTATGAAGCTGATGACGTTATGTCAACACTTGCCACAAAATTTTCTGAAGATACAGAAGAAGAAATAGAAGTTTATGTTGTAACAGGAGATAAAGATTTAGCACAGCTTGTCAATGGGAAAATAAATATTGCATTGCTTGGAAAAGGGGATAAAAAAAATTCATTGTTTAAATATATTAGAACAAATGAGGATGTTATTGAATATCTCGGAGTTACCCCTGATAAAATACCAGATTTATTTGGTCTGATGGGAGACTCTTCAGACGGAATCCCTGGAGTTTCAGGAATAGGACCTAAAACAGGAGTTGAACTGATAAATAAATATGGAAATCTTGAAGGACTTTACGAACATATTGATGAAATAAAGGGGAAAAGAAAGGAAAAACTTATTGAGGATAAGGAAAATGCTTTTTTAAGCAGAAAGCTTGCAACTGTATACAGGGATATAGAAATAGAATATGATAAGAATAAATTAAAGCTTGAAAATAAGGATTTGAATAAGTTACTTGAAATATATAAAACAATGGAATTTAAAAAGTTTGCTGCAACTATTGAAGGTGAGATTAAAAAATCAGGTATCAGTTCAGAAAATGGAGAAGTAAATAATACAGGAGAAAATTCATTGTTTGGAGGAGTGGTTAATCATCCGCATAGAAACAATGAAAAAACAGATTCAGAAGAAACATTGAAGGAAAACCTGACTGAGATTAAGGGAGAACTGACAGAATGGACTAAAGCTGTGGAAGTTTTATCTGAAATGGATGATGAGATAGCATTGTTTGGAAATGAATTTGGTTTAGCAGTATGTGACAGCAGTAAAAATATTGTTTTGCTAAATGATGAAAAATCTGATGTTACAGAAGTATACAAAATATTAAGTTCAAAAAGAATAACTGCTTATAATGTAAAAGAGTATATGAAAACAGGTATAAGCTGTGAAAAATATTTTGATGTGATGCTGGCATGGTATGTACTTGGAACTGAAAGCTCACAGGATTTAGAGAATATAATTTTTTCTGAATTGGGAGTAAATCTTGAAAAATTTGAGGAACAGTTTAAGAAAAGAAAAATAAGTGAAGTTTCCAACGATGAAAAAGCTGAATTTTTATGGAAAAGAGCCTTTTATATAAAAGGACTGGAAGTAATTCTAGAAGATAGACTGAGAACGGAAGATTTACATGATATTTTTGAAAATTTGGAAAATAAGCTTGTACCTGTTCTTGCAAGTATGGAGAATTTTGGAATAAAAATTGATATAAATTATTTTGAAAATTATAAAAAGGAATTGCAGGAAAATATTGAAAAGCTTGAAAAGGATATATATTCCCTTTCGGGAGAAACATTTAATATAGGTTCACCAAAACAGCTGGGAGAAATACTGTTTGAAAAAATGGGAATAGAACCTGTCAAAAAAACTAAGACGGGATATTCTACAGATGTGGAAGTTCTGGAAGTTTTGGCATTAAGAGGAATAGAAATAGCAGAAAAACTGTTGGAATATAGAGGATATACAAAGCTTCTTTCAACTTATGTGGAACCATTCCCTAAACTTGCTGATGAAAATGACAGAATTCATACGACATTTAATCAGAATGGAACCTCAACAGGAAGACTGTCTTCTGCAAATCCAAACATTCAGAATATTCCTGTAAGGACAGACGAAGGAATAAAAATAAGAAAAGGATTTATTTCGCAGGATGGTTGGAGTTTGATTTCATTTGACTATTCTCAAATTGAGCTGAGAGTTCTGGCTGAACTGTCAAAGGATGACAATTTACTTCTTGCATATAAAAAAGATAAGGATTTACATGACCTTACAGCAAGAAAAATATTTTTCAAAACAGATGAAGAACCGGTAACAAGAGAAGAAAGAAGTATAGCGAAGGTAATAAACTTCAGTATTTTATATGGGAAAACACCTTTCGGTCTTTCGAAGGAGCTTAAAATTCCTGTAGCCGATGCTTCCCAATATATAAAAACATACTTTGAACAATATCCGAAAGTAAAGAAATTCCTTGAAAATATTCTGGAAAATGCAAGACAGAATGGTTTTGTAGAGACACTTTACGGAACGAGAAGATATATTAACAACATAAATTCAAGCAATAAAAATCTTCAGGCACAGGCAAACAGAATGGCAGTAAATACTGTTGTTCAGGGAACTGCTGCAAATATTATAAAAAAAGTTATGATAAAGCTATATGATGAATTTAAAAATAATGATGATATAAAAATGCTGCTTCAGGTTCACGATGAACTCATTTTCGAGGTGAAAGATGAAGTTTCTGAAAAATATATGGAAAAAATCAAGGAAATAATGGAAGGGACAATAAAGTTTGAGGATATAAAACTGAGTGCAAATGGAAGTTTGGCGAAGAATTGGGGGTTATTGAAATAAGAAGCTTTATGAGGGCTCATTGCCGCTCTCACACACCCGCTACCCCGCAGTCTTCGCGACTAAAGTCGCCTCCAACAATGCGGGGAAATATTAAATGAACTTTATGAGAGCTCATTGCCGCCCTCACACACCCGCTACCCCGCGGTCTTCGCGACTAAGGTCGACTGCGACAATGCGGGGAGATTTAGGAGAATCCAAATATTAAATATATATATAAAATTATAAGTTAATTTAGATAAGGAGTTATAGAATAAGAAATGGCACATAATGGAAAACTGGAAAATTATTTAAAGGGGTTAAGGGATGGAATGGGAATAGGTATTGCCTATACTCCTTTTGGGATAACGATAGGGCTGATTTCAAAAAACTTTGGAATGAAGCTGTTCACAGCCATAGTCATGTCGTTTGGATTGTATGCAGGAAGTGCACAGACAGCTTTTTTGAAAATGGTGTATGAACTGAAGTCAACACCAGTCGAAATAATAGTTTCGATTTTTGTAATAAATTTAAGGTATACATTGCTGAATATAATAATGTTCAGACAGATTTCAAATAAAACAACTTTATTTGAAAAAATATTGATGGGAATAGGACTTACTGATGAAGCTGTTGCATATCTCACAATAAGAAAGGCTACAAATGTGTGGTATGTAATAGGAGTCAATACGATGCCTTATGTTCTTTTCGGTGTAGGAACAATTGCAGGTTCGCTTTTTGGTAACCTAATTCCGGAAGTTTTTGCGGCAAGTCTGAATTTTATGCTATATGCTACATTCTTAAGTCTTCTTGTAAGTTCATTAACAAGCAGTTTCAAATATGCAGAAGTAGTTATTACTGCGATAGGATTAAAGCTGCTTTTTATGTTTACCCCTGTTTTAAAGGATATAAGCAAAGGGTGGACTTTAATAATAATTATGATTACAGCAAGTTCGCTGTATGCATTGAGACATTACAAGGAAGAAAGTGAAAAGGAGACAGTAGAAAATGAGTGAAATTTTATTAGTCCAATTGCTTATAATAACAGCGTTAATAACTTTGTCGTTTAAATTGTTGCCGTTATTTGTGAAATTACCTGAAAATAATCCGTTTGTAAATAAATTTTTTGAGGCATTACCGTATACTGTGTTAGTCCTTCTTATTTTTCCTGACATATTTACTTCAACAGGAACGGGAATATTTGGATTGATTAAGGTTTTTGCAGGAATAGGTGTAATTGTATATTTTTCATTGAAAAAAATGGGACTTGGAGGAGTAATACTTGTATCGATGGTTACAATTCTTGCATTTGATATTGTAAAGTTGCTGCTTAGAATGTAATAGAATAGACACGATAATTTTCAAGTTATGAAAGGAGAAAAATGGAAAATAATGATAATAATGTGATACATAAGGAAACAGTAAAATTTTCAATTCTGTATTTGCTGTTTCAGTTTATATTTCCATTTTTTTTAGCGGGAATTCTTTTAATTGTGCTTATCCCTCTGAATGATAATGTTATAAACTCTTATTATTCATGGATAAAAGTTGAAGAAGAATTTGCATTTTTAACAGTGGCTTATTTTTTTGAAATAATCATTTTTACAATAATGAGCTTTGTATTTGGATATAAAATAAAATGTGTACTGAAAAATATAAGCGAAAAAAGAATAATTTTTATTTCTGTAATTTTAAGCAGTTTAGTTATTTTATGTAATTATTATTCAAAAGAACTGCTATTGTTTATATGGAAACTTCTTCTATTTGACAATATTATTTTAATATCGTCTTTTATAATTTTTCAGCTGATAATATTTATTGCCGGAATTTTAATGTGGAAAAAGAATATAAAAATGAAAAAATCCTATATTGGAATGTTAGTGGGTGTAATGGTTGTATTTTTCATCATTTTATCATTCTTTATGAGAGAACATAATATAGAAACAATTAACAGCACAAATAAGAAAATTATCAGTGCATATAATAATAAAAAGACATTGGATGAATTTTGTGGAAACGATAATAAATATAAGCTTCTTCTTGTTACACGTAGAGAAATTCTCCATATAAAGCTCACTAAGGATAAAAAGGAAAATGTATGGAGAGGAACTTATAGACTGGAATTTTATGGAAACGGAACTGATAAGAAAGATGAAACAGCAAATATTATTTATAAAAATGGGATATTCTATGATGAAAAGACAAAGAAAGAAATAGAAAAACTGAAGGGATTTAAACTTTATTTTCAGGTAGCGGAGCTAAATAATAAAAGCTTTAAAGTCAGTAATGTAAATGGAACTTATTCCAGTGTAGTAACAGGGGAAGATGGTCAGAGTGAAAAGTCATTAGGCTATATAAACAAATATCTGCCTGACCACATGGGAGAAAATGTAAATGAAGGCTTTAGAGTGGAAAATGACGGAATTGAACTTGAATATTCGGAAAAAGAACCATACTTGACTTCTATAAGAATCGTTGACAGTGTAAAATACACTATTTCTGAAATTTGTACAAATTCAGATGAATATTGGGATTATGATGACTATTCTATCAAATAGTTGTTTTAATGAAGAGGAAGGTGGAAATATGAACATAAATCAGATAATTGAAATATATCTGAATTCTTTAAGTAAACAGGAGAGGGAAAATACTCATATTGAAAGGTATTCTTTTGGAAATACTCCGGAAATGGAAGATGAACTTGCACAGCTTGTAGCGGAAGGCGAGAAAAAGGCAACAACTTCATTGCTTGCTTTATACGAACCTGATAATGAGAGAATTCCTGAAAAAGGTGATTTAAATATAATACTGGACAGCAAAGGAAACGAAGTATGCGTCACAAGAAATACAAGAGTTTATTCAGTTCCATTTAGAGAAGTATCTGAAAAACATGCCTTTATGGAAGGAGAGGGAGATAAGTCACTTGATTACTGGAGAAAAGTACATATAAAGTTTTTTGAGGAAGAATTTGGAGATAAATTTAATGAGGATATGGAAGTTTTATGTGAAGAATTTGAGCTTGTTGAGATATAATTTTTAAAAAGGGATTTTAAATAAAAAGATAATTATATAAAACTGGAAGGTGAAAGATGTATGAAAAAAAAATTTGAACAGAAATGGTGGCATAAATCGGTAGTTTATCAAATTTATCCAAAAAGTTTTAATGACACGACTGGAAGTGGAGAAGGAGATATAAGGGGAATTATTGAAAAACTTGATTATCTGAAGGAACTTGGAGTGGAAGTGCTCTGGATTACTCCAATGTATAAATCTCCACAAAACGACAATGGATACGATATAAGTGACTATTATGACATTGATCCTAATTATGGAACAATGGCAGATTTTGAAGAAATGCTGGCTGAAGCCCATAAAAGAGGACTAAAAATAGTTATGGATATTGTTGTCAACCATTCTTCCACTGAAAATGAATGGTTTAAAAAGTCTGAAGCAGGAGATTCTGAATATAAGGATTTCTATATATGGAAAGATGCAGTTGATGGAAAAGAGCCTACAAACTGGCAATCTAAATTTGGAGGAAATGCCTGGCAATATTCAGAAAAGAGAGGGCAATACTATCTACACTTATTTGATGTAACACAAGCAGACTTAAACTGGGAAAATGAAAATGTAAGAAAAAAAGTATATGAAATGATAAGATTCTGGCTGAATAAAGGAGTGGACGGATTTAGGCTGGATGTTATAAATCTTATATCAAAAGACCAGAGATTTTTAAATGATGACGGAAGTGATACAAGATTTGTTCCTGACGGAAGAAGATTTTACACAGACGGTCCTAGAATTCATGAATTTCTAAAGGAAATGAATCAGGAAGCCTTTGGAGGAGGAGAACTTATTACAGTTGGAGAAATGTCATCTACAAGCATTGATAACTGTATAAAATATTCTAATCCTGATGAAAAGGAATTATCAATGGCATTTTCATTCCACCATTTGAAAGTCGATTATCCAAATGGAGAAAAATGGGCAAAAGCACCGTTTGATTTTGTGGAGTTAAAAAGAATATTCTCTAAATGGCAAATTGGAATGTATGAAGGAAATGGATGGAATGCGACCTTCTGGAATAACCATGATCAGCCTAGGGCATTGTCAAGATTTGGAAATGATAAGGAATATCATAGGGAGTCGGCTAAAATGCTTGCGACAGTTCTTCATGGACTGCAAGGAACTCCTTATATTTATCAGGGGGAAGAATTTGGTATGACTAATCCATATTTTGATAATATTGAGAAATATCGTGATGTTGAGTCAACTAATAATTATAAAATTTTATTGGATAAAGGTTGTTCAGAAGAAGAAGCCATTGAAATTTTAATGCAGAAATCTAGAGATAATTCCAGAACTCCTGTTCAATGGAATGATTCTCAGAATGCAGGATTTACAACTGGAACTCCATGGATTGGAATACCTGAAAATTATAAAGAAATCAATGCTGAAACGGCTTTAAAAGATAAAAATTCAGTGTTCTATCATTATAAAAAATTAATTGATTTAAGAAGAAATGAAGAATTAATGATAACAGGAAGATATGAAGACATTGATTTGGAAAATAAAAATGTTTATGCCTACAAACGTGTTGGAGAAAATGGAGAATTAGTTGTAATCAGTAATTTCTATGAACCTGAAGTGGAATTTGAACTGGAAGGAAACGGGGTTACAGGAGTGGAAAATGCTCAAGTTCTATTATCAAACTACGAAACAGAACCTGAAATCAAAGACGGGAAAATTATTCTGAAACCTTATGAATCTGTTATATTTAAAAAGAAGTTTTAGAAAAAAGTTTAAATATTAAAGAAAATCTTAATTTATAAAAATTTTATACAATAAGGAGAAGAAAATGAAAAAAATATTATTTTTATTTCTATCAATATTATCATGTAATTTATTTGCAAATTTTGAAATTGTAACTTTAGGAAATAGTGGAGGAGTTGTTGTAGGAACAACAACATCTTATCTTATAAGAGATACAAAATCCCAATCTTATTTAGGATTAGATGCTGGAAGTACTGTTAATGGGATGGAAGAAGCATTAAAAAAGGGAAATTTTAAGGATATAACTGTTCCTGAAGATTCTAAATATACTAAACTGGGATACATTTTCAGAGATTCGATAAAAGGTTATTTTTTAAGTCATGCACATATTGATCATATTGCTGGTCTTGTAATGTCGTCTACTGAAGATGCAAAGAAAAATATATATGCGTTACCTTCAGTAATAGATATTCTTGAAAAAAATGTTTTTAACTGGAAAGTATGGCCTAATTTTGGAGATTCAGGAGAAGGATTTAAATTAGGAACATATTCATATAAAAAAATGGAAGTAGGAAAAGAATTTGAAATAGAGGGAACAGGATTATATGGTAAGATATATCCTTTAAGTCACAGTAACTATGAATCTTCAGTTTTAATAGTACGTAGTGGAGATGAATATTTTGCCTTTTTTGGTGATACAGGAGCAGATAAGGTTGAGAAATCTGATTTATTAAGAAATGTGTGGAAAGAATTAGGTCAGAAATTAAAAGAAGGAAAACTAAAAGGAATTATTTTAGAAGTATCATTTCCAAATTCAGTGGAAGATAAAAATTTATTTGGTCATTTGACTGCAAAGTGGTTAATGGATGAAATGAAAGTTTTATCAGAATATAGTGGAGGAACAAAAAATCTAGAAAAATTAAATGTGATAATTAATCATATAAAACCTAATTTTTTAAAAGATTCTAATCCAGAAAAAACAATAAAAGAAGAAATAGATAAAGAAAATATTTATAAAATAAAGTTTTTTTATCCTAAATCAGGAGATAGCATAGTATTTTAAAATCATATTTATATCATAAATTAGAAGAAAAGTTTTATACTCAAAATATTATTTTATTTCTGTAACCAAAATAAAAAACGTTTATTATTTCAAAATAAAAACTATTCAAAGTACTGTAAATTATGACTTTCAAATGAATATTTTTTGTTGACTTATAACAAAAAAAATGGTATTTTATTATCAAGAAAAGAAAATACAAAAAAAATAAAACTTGGGAGGAATATATTATGGCATTTTCAATAGAAAAAGAAACTTGTATAGCTTGTGGAGCATGTGAAGGAGTTTGCCCAGTAGAAGCAATTTCTGAAGCAGAAGGAAAATATGAAATCGATGCGGCAACTTGTATAGATTGTGGAGCATGCGAAGGTGTATGTCCAGTAGAAGCTATATCACAAGCTAACTAATTAAAAATTAAATTTGAAAGTATTCAATGTTTTTTGGAGAGAAAATTTTGAGTATATAAGATAAAAGCCCTGAAAATTCAGGGCTTTTATCTTATTCAATTACTTAATTATTTTTAATACAAGTTTTTCTTGTGCATCTTTTAAATACTCATTTATTTCATTTCTTGAAATATTTTCAGCTAAAATGATAAAGAAATTATCAATTTTGTTATAAACTTCAAAAGGTGATTTTTCTATATTGAAGTCATTAGAAACTCTTATATAGTAATTATCTTTTACAGTATTTGAATCTACTATGTTGATTATTTTTGTAGAATTAAAGAAGTAATCAGATTCAATGTGATTTATTGTAGCTATTTTTACAATATCGGCAACGACAGCAGATGCTGTAGGATCCATTCCTGCACCTTTTCCATAAAATAAAGTTCTTCCTGTATATGAACCAATTGTTTCGATTGCATTGTAAACATCATCTACTTTTGCAAGTATTTCATTATTTGAAATAATAACCGGCTCTACAGAAATTTGAGCAGAATCTTCTGAAATCAGTTTTGAACTTGCAATCAGCTTTATTGTAGAATTTAACTGGTTTGCTGAGAAAATATCGAGTGTATTGATTTCCCTGATTCCTGAAATTTGCATATCCTTGAATTTGATAGAACCTCCATAAGCAAGTGAAGCAAGAATGTTTATTTTGTGTCCTGCATCTATTCCATCAACATCATAAGTTGGATCAGCTTCTGCATATCCTTTTGCCGATGCGATTGAAAGAGCTTCATCAAAAGATAGATTTTCTTCTTTCATTTTTGTAAGTATGTAGTTTGAAGTACCATTCATAATACCTTTTATTTCAGTTACAGTATTTGCAACTAAACTTTCCATTAAAGGTGTAACTATAGGAATTCCTCCACCAACTGCAGCTTCAAATAAGAATGAAACCCCATTTTCTTTAGCTATCTGGAATAATTCCACACCATGTTTAGCAATTAGGGCTTTATTTGCAGTAACAACACTTTTTTTAGATTTAAATGCCTGGATAATAATATCCTTTGCAAGTGTTTCTCCACCTATCAGCTCAACAACAAGTTTAATTTCAGAATCTTCCAATATTTTCTTATAATCATCGACAAGAATTGACTTGTCAAATTCAAAGGAAAAATCCCTAGTTATATTTAAGTCGCAGGCATATTTTACTTCAATATCAGCCTGAGATTTTTCAAAAATACTATGTTTTTCTTTAGTTAAAACTTTTAAGACACCTTCACCAACTGTCCCCAATCCTATTATTCCTATTTTCATATAGACCTCCTAAATTTAAATTTTCTAATTTTCTTCGATAAACTTTTCGTGAAGTGCTCTTACAGCTTTGTTTACATCTTCTTCTTTTATTATACATGAAACATTTATTTCAGAACATGAAATCATATCTATGTTAATACCGTTTTCAGCAAGTGTATCAAATATTTCTGCAGTTGTTTCATAATGAGTTTTCAATCCTATTCCAATAGCAGAAATTTTAGCTATATTTGCATCGTATGAAACACCTTCAGCTCCTAATTCTTCCTTCAGTTCCTGAGAAATTGCCACAGCTTCCTTTAAATCATCAATACTTACAGTGTATGAGATATTATTAAATTCTTTAGTAACACTTGAACTTTGAAGGATAATATCTGTATTAATTTTAGCTTTTGCAAGTTTTGAAAAAACTTTAGCAGCAATCCCCGGTTTATCAGGTACTCCGGAAAGAGTAATTTTCCCTTCATTTTTTGTTGATGTAATTCCTATAATTTTAACTTGTTCCATTGATTCGTCTCCTTTTTCTTTAACTATAGTTCCAGTTGAATCATCAAATGATGATCTTAAGTGAATTTTTATTCCATATCTTGCTGCAATTTCTACTGCCCTTGGGTGCAGCACCTTAGCTCCGGAAGCTGCCATTTCAAGCATTTCCTGATAAGAAATTGTATTAAGTTTCTTTGGAGTTTTTACAACTCTAGGATCGGCAGTGTAAACTCCGTCTACATCAGTGTATATTTCCACTTCATCAGCTTGTAATGCGGCTCCTAATGCAACAGCAGTAGTATCTGAACCTCCTCTTCCAAGAGTGGTAATTTCATTATTTTCTGTAATTCCTTGAAAACCTGCAAAAACTACAACGTTTCCTTCAGAAAGTTTTTCTCTAATAATATCTGTGTTAATATCAAGTATAGTAGCTTTAGTATGTTCGTCGGTAGTTTTAAAATCAACCTGAAAAGCATTCAATGAAACAGCCTTTTTACCAAGATCCTCTATGGCAATGGCTAGAGATGCGATTGAAATCTGTTCTCCGGATGTTAGAAGCATATCAAGTTCTCTCTTACTAGGCGTTTCAGAAAGTTCATATGCACGTCTTATTAAAGAATCAGTTGTACCTGCCGGTGCTGAAACTACGACAATGACATCGTGCCCTTCATTTTTATATTTCAAAACTCTTTTGGCAACTTCTTTTACTCTTACAGCATCTGCTACAGAAGTACCACCATATTTTTGTATTATTAATGCCATGTTAATTATTGATAATACTAATTACTGTATTATCTTCTCCTTTTTTAAAATTTAGGTTTAAATGGGAACCTATACCCCAAAAATATACCTTAATATAATATACTATTTTGTCCATAAATTCAATATATGTTTTAAAATATTTTACAATACAATTATATATATTTCTTAATAATGTATATATTCTATTTATATTATAAAAAATGAAAAAATATGAATGTATGAAAATACTAATAATACTAGGTTTTTGAAGATATGAGAAATATAGTTAAAAAAAAAACTTTGAATTTTGAAAAAATGTGGTATAATATATACAGAAAACCAAGAGCAAGTAAATGGAGCAAAATATTCAAAAGTAATTTGTAACAAGTTGTTTGAGGTGTAAAATTTTAGGAGGTAGCACTTTGTTAGGTAAAGTAAAATGGTTTAACGACAAAAAAGGATTTGGATTTATTTCAGGAGAAGATGGAAATGATTATTTCTTACACTTCTCTAAAATAAACAAAGAAGGATTCAAATCAGTTAATGAAGGGGAAGAAGTAAGTTTTGATGTAGAAGAAGGACCAAAAGGACCTCAAGCAACAAACGTTGTTTCTCAGTAATTTAACAAAAACTATTAATTGATAAGGTATTGATTTTCAATACCTTATTTTTTATAATTCTTGCTAAATATTATTATAAATTTTCAGTTTGCTTTCAGTTTAATATTGTATAATAAATATAAATTCAGAGAGGAGAGTGATTAAATAATGAAAAAGACAATATTATTGATTATGATGATATTTTCATCATTTGTATTTGGGAATTCCTTTGAAAAAAGTTTTGGGGAAAGAATAACAGATAGGATAAAATTTGGAATGACCAAGGAAGAATTTAGCAGGTCAGTTTCAAAAACACCATTATCAAATTCTCATGACAATGGAGAATATGCGGTTTATTATTATTCAGGATTGGAAGATCCTTTGGGAGTAGCAAGAGATCTGACAAGTTTTAGTTATGTTGACAACAGACTTGTTTCAGCAATTTTTGATTCACAGACTACAGAGGAAGAACATAAAAAAATTGTAAAGGCATATTCAAAAAATCAGAATAAATTATCAAGAGAAAAAATGAAAAAAATGGAGACGGAAACAGCTCTTTTATTGTATAATGACAAGAAAACAATAGAAGTTTATAGAATGCTGGATCACACATTTATAATAGTACAAGCTGCAACTCAGGAAGGTGTTGAAAATAAAATAAGAAGCTTTCAGAAATTATAGTAAAAAAATGACATTTTGTTATCTTATAGGGATTGTCTCAAAAAGAAAGCTTAAAAAATAATCTAAAAAACTATATTTTTTGAATTATTTAAAATTTTACAATGCAAAACAGGAAATAAAATTAGGAAAAGTCATCTGTCCGAGCCTTTAGGCGAGTTTTTGACTTTTCCTTAATGAATGACTGTTTTATATGAGTAAAATTTTAGTAAATGAATAAAATATAGTTTTTGTATATTGTATTTATAGTTTGACTATTTTGAGACAAACCCGTAAGATTTTAAGAATGTCATTTTTTATTTTCCATATAGTTCAGAAAGTCTCTGCTGTACATTTTCATCATTTATATAGTCGTCATATTCCATTTCTTTTTCAAGTATTCCGTTTGGAGTAATTTCAATTATCTTATTTGCCACAGTTTGAATAAATTCATGGTCATGAGTGGTAAATAAAACTGTTCCCGGGAATCTTATAAGGGATTTATTTAAAGAAGTAATGGATTCAAGGTCAAGGTGGTCAGTAGGATTATCAAGAAGAAGTACATTTGCTCCTGAAAGCATCATTTTTGAAAGCATACATCTTACTTTTTCTCCTCCGGAAAGTACCTTCGCCATTTTTCTTGCTTCTTCACCCGAAAAAAGCATTCTTCCAAGAAATCCTCTTACATATTCTTCATGCTGGTCAGTAGAAAACTGTCTCATCCAGTCTATAAGAGATAAATCAACATTTTCAAAGTATTCAGAGTTATCTTTTGGGAAGTAGCTCTGGGAAGTAGTCATTCCCCATTCATAGCTTCCTGAATCAGGTTCCATTTCTCCTGCCAATATTTGGAAAAGAGTAGTTTTAGCAATGTCGTTATTTGAAAGGATAACAACTTTATCTCCTGTATTTATGGTAAATGAAATATTATTAAGAACTTTTTCTCCGTCTATTGTTTTTGAAAGATTTTCCACTTTAAGCATGTTGTTTCCAGCTTCTCTTTCAGGTTTAAATTCTATGTAAGGATATTTTCTGTTTGAAACTTGCATATCTTCAAATTGAAGTTTTTCAAGCTGTTTCTTACGGCTTGTAGCCTGTTTTGATTTTGAAGCATTTGCAGAGAAACGGGCAATGAAGTCCTGAAGTTCTTTTCTCTTCTGTTCAAGCTTCTTATTCTGGTTTCTTATAAGATCCTGCATTAACTGGTTTGATTCATACCAGAAGTCGTAGTTTCCTACAAACATTTTAATTTTTCCATAGTCGATGTCTGCAATATGTGTACATACTTTATTTAAAAAGTGTCTATCATGTGATACGACAAGTACAGTAGTATTTTCAAGATTCATTAAAAATTCTTCCAGCCATCTTACAGCCTTAAGATCAAGTCCGTTTGTAGGCTCATCAAGTAAAAGTATGTCGGGATTTCCAAATATAGCCTGTGCAAGAAGGACTTTTACCTTTTCAGGTTCTGTAAGTTCCTTCATAAGTTTGTGGTGTAGTTCAGCACCGATACCAAGACCAATAAGGAATTTTTCAGCATTAGTTTCAGCTTCCCAACCATCAAGTTCAGCAAATTCTCCTTCAAGTTCTGCTGCCAGCTCTCCATCTTCTTCTGTAAATTCAGTTTTTGAATAGAGCTCATTTTTCTTCATCATAATATCGTAAAGTTTTGTATGTCCCATCATTACCACATTTAAAACCTGCTCATCTTCGTATGCAAAGTGATCCTGTTTTAGGAATGACAGTCTTTTATTTTTATCAATGATTACTTCTCCTGAAGTAGATTCAGCTTCTCCTGTAAGTATTTTTAAAAATGTTGATTTTCCTGCACCGTTAGGCCCTATTATTCCGTAACAGTTACCTGGCGTAAATTTTATGTCCACTTCATCAAAAAGTTTTCTTCCTCCGAACTGGACTGATAAATTACTTGTTGAAATCAAAAAAATTCCCTCCTTTAAATTAATTATTCAATACATTATATCAAAAAAAGAGGTGAATGACAAATAGAAAAGAGATATATTCAAAAAGTAATAACAATTAAAAGAAAAAAATTAAGCTTGTGAAATAACTTTTTTTGGTTTATAATAATTATATAAAATAAACATGAAAAATATAAAACAAAGATATTAAAGGATGTGATTTAATGAAAAAGATTTTAACAGCAGTACTTATGTCGATGTCAGTATTGGCATTTTCAAAGGTTCCAGCTAAAACAGTTCAAAAAAATAGAAATAATAAACCTAAAGATGTGGAACTGGTTTTTATCCTTGACAGAAGCGGTTCAATGGGTGGTCTTGAATCAGATACTATTGGAGGATACAACTCAATGCTTTCAAAACAGAAAAAGGAAAAAACAGGGAAAGTTTCTGTGACAACAGTTCTTTTTGATGATCAGTATGAACTGCTTTATAATCAGGTTCCTATTGAAAAAGTATCTCCCATGACAGAAAAGGAATATTATGTGAGGGGAAGTACAGCTTTACTTGATGCAATAGGAAAAACTGTAATGCAGGTAAAGGCAAACCAGGATAAAAAAGAAATTAAAGATAAAGTTCTGTTTGTAATAATAACTGATGGAATGGAAAATGCAAGTCGTGAGTACAGGGCAGATCAGATAAAAAAATTAATTGAAGAAAGAAAAGAAAAAGATAACTGGGAATTTTTATTTTTAGGAGCGAATATTGATGCAATTGGAGCTGCACAAAATATAGGAATAGACTCTTCAAGGGCTGTGCGTTTTAAATCAGACAAAAAAGGAACAGCAAAAAATTATGAAGTCCTAAATGAAGCAATTAAGGAAATAAGAGGTGGATATCAGCTTAATGATTCGTGGAAAAACGGAATTGAAGAAGATGTAAAAAACAGGGGAGAATAATTTAGAAAATTTATAAAAAAAACTTGATATTTTCTTTGATATGATGTATCATAAGTGCAAATTATGATTTCCATATATTTTAGAAATCATAAAATAAAAAGAAGTGGAGAAAAAACGATATGGAAACGGCGTTAAACACAATTAATTTTCAACAGATGGCCTTCACATTTCTTGGAGGATTAGGTCTGTTTTTATTCTGTATCAAATATATGGGGGACGGGTTACAAATTGCTGCCGGGGATAGACTGAAATACATTCTGGATAAGTATACGACTTCTCCTTTTTTAGGAGTCCTTGTAGGAATTTTTGTAACTGCACTGATACAGTCAAGTTCAGGAACTTCTGTTATAACTATAGGTCTTGTAGGGGCAGGATTACTCACATTAAGACAGGCTATAGGAATTATAATGGGAGCAAATATTGGAACAACAATAACAACATTTATAATCGGGTTTAATATTTCTGCGTATGCATTGCCAATATTATTTATCGGAGCTTTCTGTCTGTTTTTTGTGAAGATTGAAAAGGTAAATAATGTAGGACGTATTTTGTTTGGATTTGGAGGAGTATTCTTTTCCCTGACACTTATGTCAGGAGCAATGGCACCCCTGAAATACTTGCCTGCATTTAAAGATGTAATGGTAAGTCTGAGTGGAAATCCAGTTCTAGGTGTTTTCATAGGAACTACGATAACAGTACTTGTACAGGCTTCAAGTGCTACAATAAGTATACTTCAGAATATATATCAGGAAGGACTTATACCTCTGAAGGCTGCCTTACCTGTATTGTTTGGGGATAATATAGGAACAACGATTACAGCAATAATAGCTGTTATAGGTTCAAATACTTCAGCCAAAAGGCTTGCAGCTTCACATGTAATGTTTAACGTAATTGGAACACTTATATTCTTAATATTCCTTTCTCCATTTTCAATGTTTGTTGCAAAAATGGAGCAGATTCTTCATTTGAATCCTAAAATGGCAATAGCATTTGCCCATGGATCCTTTAATATGATGACAACAGTTCTTCTGTTTCCTTTTATAGGAGTTCTGGAATATCTGGTAGTTAAAATAATTAAAGATAAAAAAGAAGATGAGGAAGAAGCATATAAGACAACTCTTGATCCGGCATTGATAACTGCACCGGTTATTGCCTTAGGACAGGTAAAACAGGAGCTGATTACAATGACAGGATTTGCATTGAAGAACTTTAAAACTTCAGTTTCCTACTTCTTTGACATGGATGAAAAATTGTTTGAGAAAGTTGAAAAAAGGGAAGAAAAAATAAATACAGTTGATCAGGAAATAACAAAATATCTGGCACTTTTATCTAAACAGGATTTTGGAGAAAAGGAAGGGGAAGAAATAGCCGCTTACCTTGATTTGTGTAGAGATATTGAAAGGGTAGGAGATCATGCCCATGGTATTGTAAAAGATGTAAAATATGGAATAAGCAAAAAATTCAAGTTTTCTGATACAGCTTATGCAGAAATAAGGGAACTTGAAGAAATAGTGGAAAATATGATTGAAACTGCGACAATAGCTTTAAAGGAATCAAGCATTGATAAGGCAGTGGAAGTTATAGATTTACACAATAAGGAAAGAGAAAAGGAAAAGAAAATAAGAAAGAATCATATAAAGAGATTAAGTGAGCAAACTTGTGAAATAAAAGCGGGATTATCTTTTGTTGATTTAGTGCTTCACTTTACGAGAATAGCAGATCATACTAGAAATATAGCAGAAAGAGTTTTGGAAAATAGAGTATAGTATATGTAAATTAAAGTATGGAAATAAATATTAATAGAATTAAAACGGGGCTGTTTTAAAATTAAAAGTTATGAAATGACAAAAAATAAAATGGAAAAAGCTATTGTAAGTAAACTATTTTAGTGTGTCATGAAATATGAACTTTAGTTTTGAAGCAGTCCTGTTTTATTTTTTATAGGTCAGTAAAAATGTTATCTGGGTAATTTAAAATTTTTTGGATATAGAAAATAAGTCATAAGTGAGGTGGAATATGTCAGAGTTAAAATATTTGGAATTACTGTCTAAAAATTTTAGGAACATTGCGGAAACTTCTACGGAGATTATTAATCTGGAGGCAATACTGAATCTTCCAAAGGGGACAGAACATTTTCTTTCGGATGTACATGGTGAATATGAGGCTTTTACACATGTACTTAGAAACGGTTCAGGTAGCATAAGACAGAAAATAGAAGATATATTTGGAGAAACATTGGAAGAAGGTGAAAAGAAGGAGCTGGCTACACTGATTTACTATCCTGAAGCCAAGTATGACCTTGAAGAAAAGAAAAATAAAAATATGGAAGAATGGTCAAGAAAAAATATATATAGACTTGTAAAGGTGTGTAAGAAGGTATCTGTAAAATATACAAGATCAAAGGTAAGGAAAGCGATGCCAAAGGATTTTGAGTATATTATTCAGGAGCTTCTATATGAAAGAAATGAAGATGAAAGCAAGAAGGACTATGTTGATGCAATTATTGACACTATAATTTCAATAAAGTACACAAAAGCTTTTATGAAGGCAATGGGGGAACTGATACGTCGACTTGCCATTGACAGGTTGCATGTTGTAGGAGACATTTATGACAGGGGACCTGCACCTCATCTTATTATGGATTGCCTGCAGGAATATCATAATGTAGATATCCAGTGGGGAAACCACGATTTATTATGGATAGGAGCAGGAATTGGAAATAAGGCATGCATAGCAAATGTTATAAGAATATGTTCAAGATACAACAACCACGATATTCTGGAAGAAGCATACGGGATAAATCTTCTGCCTCTTGCAACTTTTGCAATGAAGCATTATGGAAAGGATTCTTGCAGAAGTTTCAGACCGAAGGAGGGAGTAGATAATGATCTTATAGCACAGATGCATAAAGCTATTTCCATAATACAGTTTAAAGTGGAAGGAATATTTGCAGAAAGAAATCCCCAATTTGAAATGGAAGATAAGGAACTTCTGAAAAATATAAATTACCACAAGGGGACAGTGACAATAGGAGGAAAGGAATATCAGCTGAATGACACCCATTTTCCTACTGTAAATCCTGATAATCCTCTGGAACTTACAAAGGAAGAGGTTACCCTCCTGAATAAACTGAAACACTCCTTTATGAATAGCGAAAAACTCCAGAGACATTTGAAATTTTTACTGAATAAGGGATCCATGTATTTAAAATGCAATTCAAACCTGCTATATCATGGATGTATTCCTCTTAACAGTGAAGGGGAGCTGGTTGAAGTGAACATAGATGGAATAAATTATAAAGGAAAGTCCTATTTTGACAAGATAGAGGCAATAATAAGGGAAAGTTTCTTTAACTGGGAAAATAATGAAAAGGACAAAAGAAACAGGGATTTCCTATGGTATCTCTGGTGTGGAAAAAATTCCCCGCTATTTGGGAAGGATGTAATGAGAACTTTTGAAAGATACTTTATAGATGATAAGAAAATTCATAAGGAAAATAAGAATCCTTACTATCAGTTTATTAATAAAAAAGAAATATGTGAAATGATTTTAAGGGAATTTGGACTGAATCCGGAAACTTCCCACATAATAAATGGTCATGTTCCTGTCAAAGTAAAGGAAGGGGAATCGCCGGTAAAGGCTGACGGAAAACTTTTCATGATTGACGGAGGATTTTCCAAGGCATACCGTAAAACTACCGGAATAGCCGGATATACGCTGGTTTATAATTCCTACGGAATAAAAATTATTTCCCTTGCACCTTTTGAATCTCAGGAAAAAGCCATAAAGGAAGGGGCAGATATTCTTTCATCAACAGTAGTTTTTGATGAAATCCGTGAAATAACCAAGGTAAAAGACACTGACATAGGAAAGGAACTTCAGAGACAGATAGATGACCTGAAGAAGCTGTTAATATCATATAGGACAGGATTGATAAAGCAGAAGGAAATTTAATCAGATTAATTCTTGAAAAATAAATGAATATCTGATATACTTTATATACAAAATAAAATGTAACTTATATATTTTTCGAATAAGGCGAATTGTTTCTACAGGCAACCATAAATTGCTAACTATAAGTGAGATAAATAGAATTATAATCTGATTATTTTGCTTTTGTAGTGCAATGAAATCAGATTTTTTTGTTATATAAGGAAAAGTTATAAAATAATTTTTTTGGGAGGAATAATGAAAAGCTTGCTATCTATCAGTTTAAAAATAACAATGTTTAGACATGATTTTTTGTCCTGTCAGTTTTTTATGACCCAAAAAAAGTATTTTTCAGATATAAATCTGAATATACCCGAAATCTAAGTATGCCCATACTTAGATTTTTTATTACATTAGTTTTATCATTAAATCAATTGAAATATACATTAGGAGGAGAAAATGAATTATAGAATCTTTGTGGAAAAAAAAGAAGATTTCAGAGTGGAAGCACAGAATCTGATGAATGATCTGAGGGAAAATGTAGGGATTGAATCACTCGATTTCCTAAGAATATTAAACATCTATGATGTTTTTAATTTAAGCAAGGAAGAGCTGGAAAAAATGGAAAAAATTGTTTTTTCCGAAGTAAATGTGGATAAAGTTTATAATTCATTGGAAGAAGTATTTTCTGCAGTAGAAAATAAGGAAAACAAACATTTCGCAGTTGAGTTTATACCTGGTCAGTATGACCAGAGGGCTGATTCGGCAGTTCAATGTATAGATCTTCTGGCAGATAATGAAAATTTTAATGTAAAAAGCGGAAAACTGATAGTCCTATACGGAAATATAACTCCTGAAGAACTGGCTAAAATAAAAAAATACTATATAAATGAAGTTGAAATGAGGGAGAAAAATTTAGATATACTTGAAGAAAATCTGGAACAGGAAAATACGGAAAAAGTTCCAGTTTATGAAAACTTTATAAACAAAACTTCTGAAGAAATAGCAGATATGAGAAATAATCTTGAACTTGCAATGACTACAAATGATTTACTTTTTATTCAGGAATATTTTAAAAATGAGGAAAAAAGAAATCCAACTGAAACTGAAATAAGAGTTCTTGATACATACTGGTCTGACCATTGCAGACATACTACATTTGAAACAATAATAGATGATGTAAAAATAGAAAATGAAGTGTACAGGGATATAATAGAAAAAACTCTTGGAGAATATGTAAAAAGCAGGGAATATGTACATGGAGAAAAACTTGAGAAAAAACCTATGACATTAATGGATTTGGCGACAGTATTTGGAAAGGAACAGAGAAAGAAGGGAGAACTTCCTGATCTGGAAGTTTCAGATGAAATAAATGCATGTTCAATTTACATTGATGTGCCTGTAAAAGGAAAAACAGAAAAGTGGATTTTGCAGTTTAAGAATGAAACTCATAACCACCCTACAGAAATAGAGCCATTTGGAGGAGCATCAACATGTATTGGTGGAGCCATAAGGGATCCGTTATCAGGAAGAACATTTGTGTATCAGGCAGTCAGAATAAGCGGTTCTGGAGATCCGACTGAAAAACTGAATGACACTCTTAAAGGGAAACTACCTCAGAGGGTAATCACTCAGAAGGCTGCACATGGATATTCCTCATATGGAAATCAGATAGGATTGGCAACAACTTATGTAAATGAAATATACGATGAAGGATACAAGGCTAAAAGGCTGGAACTGGGACTTGTAGTTGGAGCTGCACCTGCTGAAAATATTATAAGGGAAAAACCTGAAAAAGGAGATGTCGTTATTCTTCTGGGAGGAAGAACAGGAAGAGACGGTATCGGTGGAGCAACAGGATCCTCAAAGGAACATACTACAGAATCATCTGAAAAATGCAGTGCTGAAGTTCAGAAGGGAAATGCAGTAACTGAAAGAAAAATTCAGAGATTATTTAGAAATAAGGAAGTTACACAGCTTATAAAGAAATGTAATGATTTCGGGGCAGGAGGAGTTTCCGTAGCGATAGGGGAACTTGCTGACGGGCTTGAAATAGATCTAGACAAGGTAAGAGTAAAATATGTTGGTCTTACAGGTACTGAACTTGCCATTTCAGAATCACAGGAGAGAATGGCGGTAGTTGTGGCAGAGGAAAATGTAGAAAAATTTATAAAACTTGCTGAAGAAGAAAATCTGGAAGCATATAAAGTGGCTGAAGTAAATGATACAGGAAGACTTGTAATGAAATATAGAAATGAAGTCATAGCAGATATTTCAAGGGAATTCCTTAATACAAACGGTGCAAAATCAAATATAAACATAGAAATAGAAAAAACAGGAAAACTGAATCTGGAAAGAAAAATTGACGGAGCAGATTTCAAGGAAAGATTTATAAATAATCTTAAGGACTTAAATGTATGTTCACAAAGAGGACTTATGGAAACATTTGATTCGTCAATCGGTTCAACAACTGTACTAATGCCTTATGGAGGAAAATATCAGCTTACACCTGCAGATGTGTCTGTACAGAAGGTTTCTGTTGAAAATGCTGAAACAGATGTGGCTTCAATGGTAGGTTACGGATATAATCCTTTTGTGGCAAGACAGTCAACATTCCATGGAGGAGCATATGCTGTAATAGAATCTATTGCTAAAGTAGTTGCAGCCGGTGGAAATTATAAAAATATAAGATTTACTTTCCAGGAATATTTCGAAAGATTAGGTAAGGATTCAAAAAAATGGGGAAGACCTTTATCAGCATTATTGGGAGCATTCCATATCCAGAAGGAATTTGGACTGCCTTCAATAGGAGGTAAAGATTCCATGAGCGGAACTTTCAATGATATATCTGTACCGCCTACACTGGTGTCGTTTGCAGTAAGTATGACAACTGCTGAAAATGTAATTTCACCTGAATTTAAGAAGGCGGGAAATAATATTTATCTTGTAAGGACAGATTATGATGAAAACGATTTGCCTGACCTGAAGGAATTAAAGAAAAACTTTGATTTTATAACTGAAAATATTAAAAATAAAAAGATTGTATCGGCAGCAGCAATAAAAAATGGTGGTTTATCTGAAGCGGTAGCAAAAATGGCTTTTGGAAATAAACTGGGTGCAGATATAAAATCTGATGGAATAATAGGGGAAAATGAATGGTTTAAGGCGGAATATGGAACTTTCATAGTTGAAACAGCTGAAAAATTTGATTATGAAAATGCAGTTCTTCTTGGAAATGTAATTCCGGAAGGGAAAATAGTAATTGATAATAAATTTGAAATTAATCTTGATGAACTTATAGAAGAATGGGAAAAACCTCTGGAAAAAATATTCCCAACAAGAAAAGAAATAGAAAATTGTCATCTACTGCCTCATTGCAATGGAACTAAATATAAAAAATCAGAATTAATTGAAAGGGAAAATGTAATAAGCAGTTTTTCAAACAGTATAGCAAAACCGAGAGTATTTATACCTGTATTCCCTGGAACAAACTGTGAATATGACCTGGAAAGAGCTTTTAACAGGGAAGGTGGAATTGCTAAAATAGGAGTATTTAACAACCTGACACACGAAAATATATTAAATTCAATAGATGGATTTGTTAAGGAAATAGAAAATTCACAGATACTTATGCTTCCGGGAGGATTCAGTGCAGGAGACGAACCTGACGGCTCTGCAAAATTTATGGTTGCTGTTCTGAAAAATGGAAGGATAAAGGAAGCAATTGATAAACTTCTTAAGAGGGATGGACTGATACTGGGAATTTGTAACGGATTCCAGGCCCTTATAAAATCAGGACTTCTGCCATATGGTGAAGTAAGGGAGCTAAATGAAGATTCACCTACATTGACATTTAATAATATAAATAAACATATGTCAAAAATAGTAATGACAAAAATTATTTCAAATAATTCACCGTGGCTTATGGGAATGAATGAAGGAGATATACACGCCATTCCAATGTCACATGGGGAAGGAAGAGTTGTCATTACAGAGGAAGAATATAAAAAATTATATAAAAATAACCAAATAGCTACAAAATATGTAGACTTTGAAGGTAATTCAAGTATGGATTCGCAGTTTAATCCTAACGGTTCCTACTATGCAATAGAAGGAATGCTTGCACATAAGGGAAGAATCTTTGGAAAAATGGCACATTCAGAAAGAACAGGAAAGAACCTGTATAAAAATATATATGGAAATAAGGATCAGAATATATTCAAAAATGGAGTAAAATTTTTCCTTTAAAATTTAAAATATCCGAAAATATAAAGTGAAAAAGCAATAAAAAGAGAAAACAGGAGGAATGAAAAGAATGAAAGTAGCAATATTTTTTGGAAGTAAATCAGATACGGAAAAAATGAAAGGAGCTGCAAACTGTCTTAAGGAATTTGGAATAGAATACGAAGCATATGTACTTTCTGCCCATAGAGTTCCTGAAAAATTGGAGGAAGTGCTTGCAGATGTGGAAAAAAGAGGAGCTGAAGTGATAATAGCGGGAGCAGGACTGGCTGCCCATCTTCCAGGGGTTATAGCTTCAAAAACGGTGCTGCCTGTGGTGGGAGTACCTTTAAACGGAGCAATAGGAGGACTTGATGCACTTTATTCAATTGTGCAGATGCCAAAATCAATTCCAGTTGCAACAGTAGGAATAGACAATTCATATAATGCGGCTATGCTGTCTGTACAGGTTCTGGCTCTGAAATATCCTGAAATCAAGGAAAAACTTGTAAAATTCAGAAAAGAAATGAAGGAAAAATTTATTAAGGAAAACGAAGAAAAAGTGGAATTTTAGATAAAAATTATAAAAAAATCAGGAGGAATTAAAAATGCAAAAAAAAGATTTCATTTACGAAGGAAAAGCAAAACAGGTATATTCAACAGATGATGAGAATTTGGTAATAATCCACTATAAAGATGATGCAACAGCAGGAAATGGAGTAAAAAAAGGAACTATTAAAGATAAAGGAATCATAAATAATAAAATTACTGCCAAATTATTTTCAGTACTTGAAAAAAATGGAATTAGAACTCATTTTAAGGAAATGCTGAATGAAAGGGATCAGCTTTGTGAAAAACTTGAAATAGTACCTTTAGAAGTAATTGTTAGAAACGTAATAACTGGTTCTATGGCAAAAAGGGTAGGAATTGCTGACGGAACTATACCTAAAACTACAATATTTGAAATATGCTATAAAAATGATGAATATGGAGATCCATTGATAAATGACTATCATGCGGTGGCTATGGGACTTGCTACTTTTGATGAACTGAAATATATCTATGAAACAACTTCTAAAATAAACGATCTTCTGAAAAAAGTATTTGATGAAGAAGGAATTACATTGGTGGACTTCAAGATAGAATTTGGTAAAAACAGTAAAGGTGAAATACTTCTTGCAGATGAAATTACACCTGATACATGCAGACTATGGGACAAAGCAACAGGTAAGAAACTTGATAAAGACAGATTCAGACAGGATTTAGGTGGAATAGAAGAAGCGTATATTGAAATATTAAACAGATTGGAGGCATAAGGACAAATGGCAAGTGTAAAAAGTGCAGATAAAATTGAGGAAGGTGGGATTTTTGCCCTTTATTCAAAGGAGTTGAGATCAGATTTAGCAGGATTGGCATATTATGGAATGTATGCTTTACAGCATAGGGGACAGGAAAGTGCAGGATTCAGTATAATAGACACTTCATCCAACAGTGAAACAAGAATGAAGACAGTTAAAGGAAAAGGACTTGTGGCAGATGTATTTTCATTGGAGGATTTACAGTCTTATGTAGGAAATATACTTGTCGGACATTTAAAATATGCTACTGAAGGTGGTGCATCTGCACATGGTTACCAGCCATTGCGTGGAGAGTCCCTTATGGGAAAAGTTTCCATAGTACATAACGGGAACCTTATAAATACAGAAAAAGTAAAAAAGGAATTAATGGAAAACGGTTCTATTTTTCAGACAAAAACTGATACTGAAATAATATTGAAACTATTAGGGAAAAATGCAAAGTACGGATATAAGGAAGCAATGCTGAATACACTAAAAAAAATAGACGGAGCATTTGCAATAGCAGTAATTGTGGAAGATAAGCTGATAGGAGTTCGTGATCCTTTAGGAATAAGACCTCTCTGCCTTGGAAAAACAGAAGATGGAGTGTACGCCCTTTCCTCAGAATCATGTGCCCTGGATGCAATAAATGCAGAATTTATAAGGGATATAGAACCCGGTGAAGTAGTAATTATTGATGAAAATGGTGTGGAATCAATAAAATACGATGTCAGAGATAAAAAGTCCTATTCATCATTTGAATATGTTTACTTTGCAAGACCTGACAGTGTTATCGATGGAATAAATGTGTATAGTTCAAGACATGAAGCAGGAAAGCTTTTATATGAACAGAATCCAATAGAAGCAGACCTTGTCATTGGAGTTCCTGATTCTGGAGTTCCTGCAGCAATTGGATATTCAGAAGCAAGCGGTATACCTTATGGAGCTGCCCTCCTGAAAAATAAGTATGTGGGAAGAACCTTTATTTTACCGACACAGGAATTGAGGGAAACAGCAGTAAGGGTAAAATTGAATCCAATGAAAAGTCTTATTGAAAATAAAAGGGTTGTAGTAGTTGATGACTCACTTGTAAGAGGAACAACTTCAAAAATATTAATAAAAATTCTTTTTGAAGCAGGAGCAAAGGAAGTACATTTCAGATTAGCTTCTCCGGTAGTTATAAGTGAATCCTACTTTGGTGTAAATATTGCAAGTGAGAAGGAACTGATAGGAAATATTATGACAGTGGATCAGATAAGGGAACATATAGGAGCAACAACCCTTGACTATCTCTCATTGGAGAATATGAAAAAATCTCTTCAGAACAAGGATGTAAATCTAGACTGTTTTAAGGATGACGACAAATAATAAAATTGAAAAGGAAAGGAAAATAACATGACGATTTCTTATAAAGATTCAGGAGTAGATAAGGAAGAAGGTTACAGAACGGTAGAAAAAATAAAGGACAAGGTAAAAAGTACATACAGTGCAAATGTTATGAATGAAATAGGAAGCTTTGGAGCGCTTTATAAGCTTGGAGATTATAAAAAGCCTGTTCTTGTATCGGGAACTGACGGAGTGGGAACAAAACTGAAAATTGCTTTTGAAACGGGAAAATACGACACAGTTGGAATAGACTGTGTGGCAATGTGCGTAAATGATATTTTGTGTCATGGTGCCAAGCCTCTGTTTTTTCTTGATTATCTGGCATGCGGTAAGCTTGATTCAGATGTTTCCTCAGAAATTATAAAAGGTGTTGCAGATGGATGCCTTCAGGCGGGAGCTTCCCTTATAGGAGGAGAAACTGCTGAAATGCCTGGATTCTATACAGTTGGTGAGTATGATATTGCAGGATTTGCAGTAGGTGCAGTAGAAGAGGAAGAAATAGTGAATGGTTCAAATATTGAAGAAGGGAATGCTATAATAGCCATATCTTCAAGCGGGCCTCACAGTAATGGTTTTTCCCTCATAAGAAAGCTTTTTGCTGACTTGAATGAAGTATACGAAAATAAAAAAATATGGGAACATCTGCTAACTCCAACAAAGATTTATGTAAAATCCATCCAGAAGCTTATGGAAAGTGTAAAAATAAATGGAATGGCACATATAACAGGTGGTGGCCTGATAGAAAATGTTCCTAGAACAATACCTGACGGATTGTGTGCAAATATCGACAAGAAAAAAGTGGAAATACATCCTATATTTAAACATGAATATTTTAAAAAGGTAACTGAAGATGAACTGTGGGGAACATTTAACATGGGTGTAGGATTTGTGGTTATTGTTAAGAAGGAAGATGCAGAAAAAACTATAGACATTTTGAAGGAAAACGGAGAAAATGCCTATGAAATAGGATATATAAGTAAAGGTGAGAATAAGCTATGTCTGAAATAAAGAAAAAAATAGCAGTTTTTGTTTCAGGTTCAGGAAGCAACCTGCAGGCAATAATAGATAGCATAGAAGCTGGAAAATTAAACTGTGAAATTGCCTTTGTAATAGCCGACAGACCATGTTATGCACTCGAAAGGGCTGAAAAACATAATATAAGGTCAGTTATGCTGGACAGGAAATTGTTTGGAGAAAAACTTTCAGATGAAATTGATATGATTTTAAGTGATGCAGGAGAAATTTCATGTATTGTACTGGCAGGTTACCTGTCAATAATTTCTGAAAATTTTGTGAAGAAATGGAGCAGAAAAATCATAAATATGCATCCTTCCCTTCTTCCAAAATTTGGTGGGAAAGGAATGTATGGGCTTAAAGTCCATGAAGCAGTACTGAAGGCAGGAGAGAAGGAAAGCGGATGTACAGTTCACTATGTGGATTCAGGAATAGATACAGGAGAGCCTATAATGAGCATGAAGGTACCTGTGCTTGAGGGAGATACGCCGGAAATACTTCAGAAAAGAGTTCTTGAAAAGGAACATCTGCTTCTGGTAAAGGGACTTGAAAAAATATTAGAGGATTAGCTAGATATTAATTGGTAAAATTAAAATCAGATATTGAAAGGAGCGGATAAAATGAAAAAGAGAGCTTTGATAAGTGTTTTTGATAAGACAGGAATACTTGAATTTGCAAAGTTTCTTAAGGAAAAAAATATAGAAATAGTATCAACAGGAGGAACTTATAAATATCTGAAGGAAAATGGCCTTGAAGTTATTGAAATTTCAGAAGTTACAAAATTTAAGGAAATGCTTGATGGAAGGGTTAAGACATTGCATCCAAATATACACGGTGGAATACTTGCCATAAGAGATAATAAGGAACATATGGAAACAATTCAGAAGGAAGGAATAGAAACTATAGATTTTGTAGTAGTAAATCTTTATCCTTTCTTCAGGGAAGTTCAGACAGATAAAACTTTTGATGAAAAGATAGAGTTTATAGATATAGGCGGGCCTACAATGCTGAGATCCGCTGCAAAGTCATTTAAGGATGTAACTGTAATATGTGATCCTGAAGACTACGTAAAGGTAACTGAAGAAATTCAGGATAAAGGTGAAGTGTCGTTTGAAACTAAAAAAAGACTGGCTGGAAAAGTTTTCAACCTTACTTCTGCTTATGATGCCGCAATATCAAACTTCCTTCTTGAAGAAGAATATCCTAAATATCTGAGTGTTTCATATGAGAAAAAATTTGACCTCAGATATGGAGAAAATCCACATCAGAGTTCAGCTTATTATGTTTCAACAACTGAAGAAGGAAGCATGAAGGATTTTGTTCAGCTGAATGGAAAAGAATTGTCATTTAATAATATAAGGGATATGGATATTGCATGGAAGGTTGCAAATGAATTTGATGAAATTGCATGCTGTGCAGTAAAACACTCAACACCATGTGGTGTAGCAATTGCGGAGGATGTATTTACAGCTTATAAAAAGGCACATGACTGCGATCCTGTTTCTATTTTTGGTGGAATTGTTGCAATTAACAGGGAAATAGATGCTGCAACAGCTGAAGAACTGAATAAAATATTCCTTGAAATAGTAATTGCTCCTTCTTACTCGGTAGAAGCTCTTGAAGTATTGAAAAGTAAGAAGAATTTAAGAGTAATACAGTGTGAAGTGCCAAAACCTCAGGATAAATTTGAGTATATTAAGGTTGATGGTGGAATACTGGTACAGGAAACAAACAAGAAAATGATAGATGAAATGAAAATAGTAACGGAAAAACAGCCTACTGAGCAGGAAAAACAGGATATGATTTTAGGAATGAAAGTTGTTAAGCATGTAAAATCAAATGCAATAGTAGTTGTTAAGGACGGTGCTGCAACAGGAATAGGTACAGGACAGACAAATAGAATATGGGCTACAGCACACGCTCTAGAACATGCAAAAGGAGATTTGGAAACATTGGAAGGTGCAGTTCTTGCATCAGATGCCTTTTTCCCTTTCAGAGACTGTGTGGATGAAGCTGCAAAATATGGAATAAAAGCTATTGTTCAGCCTGGTGGATCAATAAGGGATGAAGAGTCAGTACAGGCTTGTAATGAGCATGGAATAAGTATGGCATTAACTGGAATAAGACATTTTAAACATTAAATACAATTTGTTTAGGACATGTACTTAAAATAATATATGAAAATAAGATTGAATATTTGAAAAATCTATAAAAGTACGTGTCCTAAATAACACTTGACAAATGATGGAAAATATGGTAAACCTAATATAAGAAGTGAATGGGACTGTAGCTCAATTGGTCAGAGCAACCGACTCTTAATCGGTAGGTTGTGAGTTCGATCCTCACCAGTCCCACCATTTCAAATAATGTTTATTATGTAAGAGTGTCTGAGCTCTTATTTTTTTATCTGTAAGGATTCTTTAAAAGAATTATATAAAAAATGAAAAAAACAAAATTTTAATAAAAATAAATGTGATTATAAGAAAAAATATAAATTATAAAAATTGCTTGACTTTTATATTAGTGTACTGTATTATGTACATATATAGAAGGAGTGATTTTTATGACAAATACAAATGCAACTAATTTGAGAAAAAATTTATT
>CALEXX010000038.1 GCA_937925095.1 uncultured Leptotrichia sp. | reverse complement strand
TTTTTACTCTTTCCTTGTCTACATTTCCATTGTCATCATAGGCTGAATACATTGCCATAAAAATTCCTTTAAATTTTTCCAGATCTACTCTCATAATTCTGTCCTTTCATTTATTAGTCTATATTTAGTTTTTTTTTTATATTATCATATATTTTTCATTTTATCCATTTTTATTTAAAAAATTATACAATGCACCGAGAAGTCCTGCCTGATTTCCCTGCTGTGCCAGTTCTATACGGGTTTTTCTGAACATATCACTTATCATGCCGTCATTTACTTCTTTTCTTATTTTTTCTTCAAGATACTCCTTCTGAGCCGTTATTCCTCCTCCGATAACAATAACTTCAGGATTAAGAAGATACATTATATTTCTTATTCCTACAGAAAGATTTGATATTATTTCATTTATTGCCGCTATACAGATTTCATCTCCTTTTTTCGCAAGCTCAAATATATCAACTCCTGTTATTGCATCAGTTATTCCTTCTTTTTCTCTTTTTTCCTTCTGAACCTTCTCCACAAGATACTTGCTCGAAGCTATATTCTGAATATGGTTTCCATTTACATCCATATAACCTATTTCTCCTGCAGTATATCCAATTCCATTTAGAAGTTTCCCATCTAAAATTACAGAACCACCTATTCCTGTACCTATTGTCATACACACCATGGATTTAGAGCCTTTCCCGGCTCCTCTCCAGTATTCTCCAAGACCTGCACAGTTCACATCATTTTCAACTTCACATGGAAGTGAGAATTCCTTTTCCAGTTCCTTTTTTATTTCGGTTCCTGTATATTTTGGAATCGTAGGACCTGCAAAAGCTATCTTCCCTTTTTCAGGATCGACTACACCTGCGGTTGATACACAAATTCCTTTTATCTCATATTTCTTATATTCATCAAGAATATTTCTTACAAGCTTTTTTATATCTGAAAGTATAAAATTTTCTTTTTCTGTAACTTTAGTCGAAATTGTTCCATCTATGAATATTTCTCCCTTTTCACTTAGAACACCATATTTTATTGAAGTTCCTCCTATATCTACGCAGATATAATACATTATTTCACTTCCAATCTCTTTTTCAACTTTCTTATGATAAAAATTATAAAATTATACATTACACTTGCAAATACCACCGGCATATAATTAAAATACATTGCATATCCCATATTAGGAAGACCTAGTTTAAAGCCTATCAGAAGAATCATTGCACTGATTGCATTAACTATAAGTGGTGGAATATAAAGTTTTGTAAACACTCTGTTTAAGAGGGAAGTTACTATTACAGAACCTGCCATAAACCAAATTCCGTAGTAAAACCATCCTATCATCATTACCTTAATATTTTCCAGCATGATTCTATCCTTTCACTGCTCCCATTGTTACACCTTGAGTAAAGTAGTTTTGGAACATCAGGAATACTAATATCATAGGAAGTGATGCCAGTAATGCCCCTGCCATAAGCAGTCCATAGTTCAATGAAAATTCAGCACTTTGAGCCATTGCCGCAACTCCTAAAGGTAAAGTTTTCATTGCTTCACTGTTTGTAAATATCAACTGTGAAAAATAATCATTCCAGCTGGCAATAAATGTGAAAATTGCCAATGCACCTATACCAGGTTTTATAATAGGAAGTACTATGCTTATGAATGTTTTCAGTTCATTACATCCGTCTATTCTTGCTGACTCCAGAAGTTCATTCGGAACAGAATGTGAAAACTGCTTCATAAGGAATACTCCAAAAGGCCATCCAACAGCTGGTAATACAAGAGCTTTATATGTATCTATCCATCCCAGTTCTGTAATAAATTTTAAAAGCGGTATAAGTATAACCTGTTTTGGCAGTGCCATTGCCGCAACAAATACTATAAATATAATTCCTGCACCTGGAAATTTTTTCTTTGCCAGAGCATAACCTGCCAGTGATGCTGTAGTACATACTAATATAGTTGTTGAAAGAGCTATTATCACTGAGTTAAGGAACCATCTTAAAGTTAATGGTACTAACAGTTTGTCAAAGTTTTCCAATGTAGGTTTTAACGGGAACCATTCAGGTGGTATGCTTATTGCAACTTCCTGTATTTTAAATGCCCCTGTTGCAATCCAGTAAAAAGGAAATATAAAAAATATTGTCAATATTATTAATATAGTCATTGAAACGATTGAAAACACCGATATCTTTTTCTTATTTTTCATTTTTCCTCCTCCTAGTCTATGTCTTTCGATAAAAATTTAAACTGTAATATTGAAATTATTCCAATTATTATTGCGAGAATAATTCCCATTGCCGATGATACACCAAATCTTCCTTCTGATATTGCTGTCTGGTAAACAAGATACATTACAGTGGAAGTTGTATAGTTTGGTCCTCCATGAGTAAGCAACTGTATCAGTGCAAAAATCTGGAAGCTGTTTATTGTTGTAACAACTACTATATATAATGTTGTAGGCATTATTAAAGGCCATGTTACATTTTTAAATGCCTGCCACTTATTTGCACCATCTATTTCAGAAGCTTCTATAAGATCCTTAGGTACATTTCCCAAAGCTGCAACATACAGTATAATCGGCTGTCCTACACTCGTAGTTATAAGAATTGCTATAATTGCAAATATCGCTGTTTTAGGATTCCCAAGCCAGTCAACAGGCCCTGATATAACATGTATTTTCTGGAAAACATAATTTAATATCCCAAATTTTGGATGGTAAATCCAGTTCCATACAACTGTTATGGAAACTACTGAAGATATTGCCGGGATATAGAAAATTCCTCTAAAAAATGATCTTACAACAGCATTTTTCTCATATATGACATATGCCACAAATATTGAAAATACAACTACTATCGGTAATGCAACAAATGTTATGAACACTGTATTCCATGCAGATTTTAAAAATATATCATTTTGAAATAAATTTATATAATGTTTAAAACCTACAAAACTTATATGACGTCCCCTAAATCTATAGAGGGACAGATGTATCCCCTTTAACATGGGATATAAAACAAAACTTAAAAAAAAGACCATTACAGGCAATATGAACAAGTATGCGCTGTAATCTACTTTTTTCCAGTTCCATTTATACTTATCAATGGCTTTTTCCTTCATAGCCGTTTTCCTCCATCTCTTTCTCAATCTTTCAAAATCCATCTAATTTTTCATATTTTCTAAAATGCTTCAATTGAAATGAGGGCTTTTAACAGCCCTCATCTTTCCATTTCAATTTCTTCAAATATGTTATTGTTATTTCAAAAATATTCTCTTATTTAAAATGAAGTCTGAAAATAAATTTCTATTTAATTATTTAGCATCCTGTATTGTTTTGTTTGCATCAGTAACAAATTTATCTAATCCTTCTTTAGGTTGAACTTGTCCGTTAAGAATAGATTGAACCATGTTAAACCATAATGGTCTCATTTGGATAAATCCGTCTATTGTGTTGTAGTATGGTCCATAGAATCCTACTAATGATTCAAGATATTTTATTTCAGCATCATCACCATATAATCCTGTTTTTCCTGTAGGTGAGAAGTTATTTGTTGCTTTTAATGATCTTTCTCCCCATACTGGGTCATTAACTATGAAATCTACAAATTTTTGTGCTGCTGCAACTTTTGCCGGGTCACCGTTATCAAATACTGCTGCTCCTGCAAGAAGGAATTCAAATTTAGCTTGTCCTGATTCATTAGGGAATGGTAAGTATATTGGTTCTACGTCACCTTTTTCAATAGCTTCCTTATCTTGCCCTTTTAATCCTGGCGAATAAAGTATTGTCATTACAGATTTTCCAGTTCTGAACGCTTCAAGTGCATCTTTTGCTTCAGCTGAAACACCTTTTCCTAATAATCCTTCATCATATGCTTTTTTAATCCAAGTTAAGCTTTTTACACCATTTTCATCGTTAATTGTATATTTTGTTATTCCTTCGTCAGTTATCCATGAATTATAAAGGTTTGAAACAAATGCTCTTGGCCCTTGGTCTCCTGCCTGACTCTTTGTATAGAATAATACAGGGTCGATAGAAGGATCTTTAGCTTTTGCAGCTTTTAAGAATTTTTCAAATTCTTCTACTGTCCAGTTTCTTCCTGGTTTGTTTAAAGGTAATAAATCAGTTATTCCCATTTTGTCAGTAAGTTTTTTGTTAACTGCCATTACAAATGGAGCAGTTCCTAATGGATACAAATAAACTTTATTATCAAAACTACTTGCTGATAATATTTCTTTTGAATATTTTGAAGTATCTATATCATTGAATGGCGCAAGAACTCCATTTTTTGCCCATGCAATAATTCTTCCTGGTGCATCTATTACTACGTCAGGGTTTGATTTTGCCTGAATAGCTGTTTCTATTTTAGCAGGTCCATCAGTAAACTCAATTTTTTGATATTCAACCTTGATGTTTGGGTTTTTTTCCTCAAATGCTTTAATTAATGCCTGATCGTATTCTTCAGGTGTTTTGAATTCACTATCGGAGGTAAAGTTTGGGAAAGACCAGTATTTTATTGTAACCTTTTGATTAGGATCCAATTTTGCCGCTTCTTTCTTCTCTCCTCCTCCACCACATGCTGTCAAACCGAAAGCTAGTAATGTTCCGATTAAAATTTTTTTCATAATTTTTTTACTCATTGCAATACCTCCAAAAAATTTTTATAATTATTCTCCGTTTTATGTTTAATATATTATACCCTATTTTTTCGTTTTGTAAATACATTTTTGAAAAAAAAATCGTTTTTTTTTATTTTTTTTGAAAAAAAAATTCATAATATAAAAAAATAAAAATAAGGTTCCCTTATAAATACTATATTATACGGAACCTTATTTAAAAATTTATTAATTATTTTTTATTATATATTACGAGTGTTTTTTCTTGTTTTTTTGAAAAAACTTTATTATAAATATTTATTTACCTTCTGAATAATTTCATCCTTCGTCATAAATCCTGTCAATCTGTCTTCCAGTTTACCATTTTTAAACACAATTACTGTAGGAACACTTCTTATTTCATATTCCACTGCAAGATCACCTGACTGATCTACATCCACTTTGATTACTTTATAATCTGTTGTTTTTGCCACTTCTTCCAGAACCGGTTTCAGCATCTGACATGGACCACACCATATAGCTGAAAAATCTACCAGCGTTATGCTGTCCTTCTCCATCATTTCATTCAGAGAACCTTCACCGTTATAATGTATCAGTTCGCTCATTTCCAATCTTCCTCCTATTAATTCCTCAACAAATTCTGTAAAACAGTAAATTCATAGAAATACTGCCCTTATAAGCAAATTTATTTAAATACTTCTCCTGCTTCCTTGTACCATAGGACTAAATCCAGTGCATCCATTCCTATACCTGAAAACTCCGAGTATTCCTTCATTTTTTCTTCTATTTCATAATATTTTTTTATTGTCATCGACTTTGGAACTTCATCTATTACATTCAATTCAGCCAAATTTCTTAAAATATGTCTGTCAAGTATTGCTATTTCTTCTCCAAATCCTAAATTTCTTAGTACATGATTTGCTTCCTTCATTCCCATGCCTTTTATATTTTTAAGAATCCATTCCCTTTTTTCAAATGTATTTCCCTGTCTTGAAAGAATTTTTCTAGGCTGAAGTTCTCCATCTTCAGTCATAAGTTCCCGCAATTCCACAAGATATCTTGATTTATTATTCTTGAATCTTACAATATTCAGATGTTCTGCAATTTCTTCCGCTTCCCCGCTGAAAAGCAGTCCATTTTCTACAAGTACAGTAATTGCCTGCCATGCATTTTTTGCCTTTGACTGGGGTGTCAGTATACAGAATGCCACTTCTGCAAAAACTTCTCTCTCACTCCCCTTCCACGCTTTTTTGTACCCTTTTATTGCCTTTTCAACATCTTTTTTTATATCTTTATATATTTTTACTATCTTATCATGTAATTCTTTATTTATTCTTTTTTCTAATTGATTTACTTTTTTCAAAATATTCCTCCCGTTTTTCTCCAGCATTTGAAATTTTAAGATATTAAAAGTTTTTATTCCAGATAAAATTTTCCTATGGCATCCAGTGCCTCGTCAGTTTCTTTCAGAGGAGCCAGAATCCAGTCATGACATAAGTTTTCACCTATATACAGCTCCATTCTTGTTCCTATTGCAATATCAAACATATCACTTAATTTCATGCAGTCAGGATAAAGAACTTCATTTGTTCCAAAAAGGAGCATTATATCCCCCAGATTATCCATATTTCCATAGACAGGAGAAACAAGAGGTGATTTTAAATCTAAATTTCCGGCATATTGCTTTCCAACTTTTATAAGACTTTGTACCGGCAATAACGGATCTTTTTCCTCAAAATCCTTTATTTCTTCATTTGTCATTGAAATATCAGGCCATGGAGACATTAATACAGTCTTTTTAGGAAATGGTGTTACATGATTATCCCTTGCTTCCTGAAGAAATGCCAATGCTAATCCTCCACCTGCAGAATCTCCAAAAAAGTAAAATTCATCTCCTATATTTTTTTCAGTAACAGATTTATATGCCTTCATTAATACCTCATGAGTTTTATCAGCAGTATATTCAGGTGCCAGAGGATAATCTACAAAAGTTACTTTCAAGTTATACTTTTTTACCATTCTTTCAACTATATTCTTATGGCTTCTTACGGCTCTTAAAACATAACCTCCACCATGAAGAAAAATCACATGCCTATTTAAAGATTCTTCAGTCTTTACAGTTAGTACCTGAAAGCTGTCTATAAATTCTTCTTCTGTAATAAACTCCTTCCTGAAATTTTTTCTGTTAAAAAAATCCGTATCTCTTCTTGGATTTTCCATGGCTTTTTCATTTCCCCTTTTTGCATTTACCAGCTTTGCCACAGGTACTGCTATATCTGATAATAAGCTCATCCCTACACAGTTACTGAATTTGTAACTGTTCTCCTTTCACTATTCTATCTTTAGTATTATACCACATTTTATAAAAAACCTTCAATTTAATATTTTTTTCTATAATTTAATGCTTCTAGCAAATGTTCTGTCTTTATTTTTTTAGAACCTTCAAGATCTGCTATCGTCCTCGATACTTTTAAAATCTTATCATAAGCTCTTACTGATAATTTCAGTTCATCAATTGCCCTCTCGAGGACTTTTTTTGTTTCACTGTCTATTTTACAGTACTCTGATATTTGTTTCCTGCTCATTTTCCCATTCAGAAAATCTTCATTAAATCTTTTTTTCTGAATTTCTCTCGCCTTTATAACCCTCTCCTTAACTGTTTCTGATGATTCTGATTCACATTCACTGAAAATCTCTTCCTTTTTCAATCTTCTCATTTCCACATATAAATCTATCCTGTCTAGCAGAGGTCCTGAAAACTTTTTCTGATAATTTTTTATATCTCTCAGGCTGTCCTTGCACTGGGGATCATCCTGAAAAAAACCTCCAGGGGTGGGATTTGATGCTGCAATCATTATATTATTTACTGGATAATTTACTATAAGATTTGCCCTTGAAATAGTTACACTCCCATCTTCCAGAGGCTGTCTCAACGTCTCAAGGGTTCTCGTTCCAAATTCTCCAAGCTCATCCATAAAAAATACACCATTTAATGCCAATGTTATTTCTCCAGCTCTTATAGCTCCTCCAACAAGTGCAGTCTGAGTTGCAGAATGATGTGGAGCCCTGAAAGGTCTTTCAGTAATTACAGGTTTATCAGGTGACAGCATTCCTGAAATACTGTATATTTTAGTAGTTTCTATTATTTCCTTTTCACTCATTTCAGGCAGTATCGTCACAAATCTTTTTGCCAGCATCGATTTTCCCGAACCTGGATCCCCCATCAGAAATATGTTGTGACCTCCTGCCGCTGCTATTTCCATTGCCCTTTTAGCTAAAAACTGCCCCTTCACATCAGAAAAATCAACTCCATTTCTTTCTTCTTTATTTCTTTTACTTTTCTCATTCTTTTTTAAATTCATTTTTGCCTTCATATTTTTATGTAATTCATCTAAACTGATTTTTCCATTTAAAAAACTTACTGCTTCTTCTATTCTCGACACAGGAACTATTTCCACTCCTGAAATAAGGTACGCTTCATCATAATTTTCATATGGAATTATTACTCCTCTTATTCCTTTTTCTTTTGCAAGGATTGTTGCATTTATAGCACCTTTTACAGACTTAACCCCTCCATTTAGTGATATTTCCCCTAATATCAGATAATTTTTAAAGTTTTCTATATTTCTTATTTTCCCTATATTTGACAGTATTCCTAAAAAAATTCCCAAGTCAAAGCTGCTTCCTTTTTTCTTTATATCAGCAGGTGACAGATTGACAAGAACTCTTTTCACCGGAAAATCAAGTCCTATATTCTTAAAACAGCTTCTTATTCTCTCTTTACTTTCAAGTATTGCAAGGTCTCCCATTCCTACAATATTAAAAACAGGTAATCCATTTGAAATATCCGTTTCTATTTCCACAATATATGATTCTATCCCCAAATAACCACAACTATATACACTTATAGCCATATTTCCCCCATTCTTTTTTATTTTAATTTTATATTAATTATTATACTGTAACATTTTTAACTATCTTTTTCAACTGTTTTTTTTTATTCAATTAAAAGTAACCACAAAGCAGTTTTTAAGTTTAAAATGATATATTCTTATCGAAGAAAACAAAACTAAGGAAGAGAGATGAGAAAAAATGAAAGCATTAAAAAAATCTATGTTAATTTTATCTGTAATGACAGTGATAGGAGGGTTAGGATTTTCTGCAACAGCTAAAAACACAGGAAAAAGAGTTGTAAAAAAACCTGTTGTGAAAAAAGTTGTAACAGAAAGTTATACTTGTGGTGCTGATACTATAAAAGTTTCATATCCTACAACTAAAACTGCTAGAGTTGTTGATGGTTCAGGTAAAGTATACAACTTAAGAGCTGCAACTTCTGCAAGTGGTGCTAGATATACTTCAAAGGGAGGCGACATAGAATTTTTCACAAGTGGACATGATGCCCTATTTACAGGACCTTCAGGTATCGAAACTTCATGTGTAAAAAAATAGGTGAAACGAACTCTAAATAGTTTAATAATAAGATAATCTCTAAAATTTATCATATATCAGAATTTCTGTTTCCAGAGTAAAAATATTTCTGGAAACAGATTTTTTTATACTAAAAGAAAAACAACAAAAAAACATGACTAAAAACTATTAAAGTCTTTAAAGTCATGCTTTTTTATTAAATATTCAGTTATTATCAGCTATTTTCCTATTCTTCATCCTCATCATCAAAATCAGAATTTTTGTCCACTTTCACTGGTCTTATGCTTCCAATAATAAAGATAAGGCTAAGTATCCATTGGACTATAGTTCCTGCCATAAATCCAAACAGATCGTAAACCCATGAAATAATTCTGGGAACTGTTATACTTCCTGATAATGTTCCACTCTGATAAGAAATAAAATAAAATGTTGTTACTGAAAACCACACTATTCCGATTAATAAGCTTTGCCAAGATATATGAAATTTCTTCATTTAAAATTTTCTCCTTTCAATTTTATCTTTAACACTAGGCATTATTTTGTTTTACAAGCTTTGCCAATATTCCATTTAAAAATTCTTTTGTATCATCGTAAGAATATTTTTTAGCCAGCTCAACTGCTTCATTTATAGCTATTTCATATCCTACTTTTTTTATTATGATTTCATAAAAGGATATTTTCAGAAGAACCTTTTCAAGTGTTCCTAGTCTTTCATATGTCCATCCGTCAAGTATCTCCTTTATTTTTTCCACAAGAATATCTTCATTTTCAATTATATCATTAACATAAGATGTTAAAAATTCAATATGTTCTTCCTTTTTTATCTTATTTTCCTTAATTGTTTCTTCTATTCTCTTTTCTACATTGTTATCAGTCAGTTCCTTTTCAAAGAGAAGTTTAAAAATTTCTTCCCGAATTTCTCTACGTGTCATTAATTTTCTCCTTCTTCTTGAACGGAAATTTTTTCCTCTGAAGCTGTTTCAGAAATATTTTCCTTAACATTTACAGGCTCTTCAATTATTTTTTTCTCAACAATTGTTTCACCTAATACTTTTTTCAGATTTACCTTGCTTTTCTTAACAGTAATTCCTGTAGAATTAAATACATGCTCAGAAAGCTTTTCCTGTATTTTTGTCAACTTATCCTTTAAATTATCCACATTGTATGTATCAACAACTGCTTCAATAACTACTGCTTTTCCACTAGGATAAGATTTTATCTTGGAATTTTTTATAATTTCCTGTGAAGCAAGAAAATCTTTTGCAACTTCATTTATTGTTTTTATAGTAACTTCTATTTCTCCACTTTTATTTTTAACTTTTCTATTATTAGAATATTTAGTAAGTTTATGTATGTAAGATAGAAGAAATATTACAAGATAGATAATTGCCAGAAGTCCAAGAACTATTTTCACTTTTGTACTTCCAAGGTCAACCATACTATCCACCATTGTTAAATAATTTGTTCTCATTAGTAAATCTGATATACTGGCAAAAGCCACTCCGACAAATCCAAGTATAACAGACAATCTAGCGAGAAAACCTAATAAAGCTATCATAAATCACTCCTCTTATTTTTCTTCAGCAACATTATTGTTTTCAGGTAATTTTTTAAGTTGTGTTTCCTGTTCAGGAACATCTTTTACAACCTTCTGGATAAATACATTTACCTCCTGAACCTTTAATCCTGTCATTTCAGTTATTGCTTTAACTACTTTTGTCTGAATTTCACCTGCCAGAGCTGGAAGCTGATATCCCAATTTTGCAATAATGTATAAATCAAGTGTACATTCTGTTTCTCCAACTTCTACTTCTATTCCTTTTCCTCCACCTGAAGATACACTTTGAAAAAATTTAGTTATTTCATTTTTTGAAGAACTTCCAACTAAACTGTGTACCCCGTCAATTTCAGTTATTACAGATTCTGCAATTGTTGCTACAACTTCCTGTGATATACTTACATTTCCTAATTCATTCATGCTGTTACCTCCTAATTTGTTTTCTTATTTTTATTTATTTAAAGTATCCTTAAAATGTGTTTCTATAAAGTTTGTGTATATTGTTCCCTTTTTAAAGTCTTCATTGTCAAGAACTCTTAAATGGAAAGGAATTGTTGTATCCACTCCTTCAATCAGAAATTCCTTTAAAGCCCTTTTCATTCTCTGAATAGCTTCTTCCCTTGTTTTTCCCTTTACTATAAGCTTGGCTATCATTGAGTCATAGTATGGCGGAATATCATAATTCTGGTAAGAATGTGAATCCACTCTTACTCCTATTCCTCCTGCCGGTATATATTTCTCAAGAGTTCCACTTGAAGGAAGGAATCCATTTTCTGAATCTTCTGCATTTATTCTACATTCGATTGCATGTCCTGTTATATTTATATCCTTCTGAGAGAAACTCAATTTTTCTCCGGCAGCTACTTTTATCTGCTCTTTTATAAGATCTACTCCTGTTATTTCTTCACTTATTGTATGCTCAACCTGTATTCTTGTATTCATTTCCATAAAGTAGAAATTCATATTCTTATCAACAAGGAATTCCAAAGTTCCAACGCTGTCGTATCCTATTCCCTTTGTAAGTTTTGCCGCAAATTTTCCCATTTTTTCTCTTGTTTTTGCATCTATTCCTGCAGACGGAGCTTCTTCTATCAGTTTCTGATGTCTTCTCTGAATGGAACAGTCTCTTTCTCCAAGGTGAACTGCATTTCCAAACTTATCTCCTATAACCTGTATTTCAACGTGCCTAGGTTCTTCAACATATTTTTCAATATATACATCAGGATTTCCAAAAGCCGCTTTTGCTTCATTCTGTGCCGCAATATAGTTTTCTACAAGTTCTTTTTCATCGTGGGCAATTCTCATTCCTTTTCCACCACCACCGGCAGTAGCTTTTATCATAACAGGATAAGTTATCCATTTTGCAACCTTCTTAGCTTCTTCAACATTAGGAACTATACCGTCTGATCCTTTTGTTATAGGTACTTTATGCTTGATTGCAGTTTCCCTTGCTGTTGCCTTATCTCCCATCATATTTATAAGTTCAGGACTAGGCCCTATAAATACTATATTATTTTGTGCACATATTTTTGCAAATGATGCATTTTCTGCTAAAAATCCATATCCTGGATGTATTGCTTCACTTTTTGTAATAAGTGCCGCTGAAATTATATTAGGTATTTTCAAATATGAGTCTGCACTGCTTGCAGAACCTATACAGATTGCTTCATCTGCCAATGTTACATGTAAGGAATCCTTATCAGCTTCTGAATAGACAGCAACTGTTGCTATTCCAAGTTCCCTTGCCGCCCTTATAATTCTTACTGCTATTTCTCCTCTATTTGCTATCAATATTTTTTTAAACATGAATCCTCCCAAACTTTTCTTCATCTTTTAAAATAATTTATATTTTTACATTTTGATTTACATTTTTTTACAGTACTTCAATTATAAATAAAGGCTTTGCAAAGTCAACCGCCGCCTGATCTGACACTAAAATTTCTTTTAAAATACCATTTACAGGTGATTTGACATCTGTCTCCACACCTATGGTAGTTATTTTACCTAATTTCATTCCTTTCTGCACCGGCATACCTTTTTCAAGATTTGCAAGTTTTATTTCACCAACATTCTGTGATTTTATAACTTCTTCTTTTACAGTATCAATTTTATGTTCTTCTTTTTTCTCAGTTTTTATTTCTACTCTTACATTTTCTACGTTAGATTCATCAGAATTTTTTATAGTAAGCTTTACTTTCCCATATCTTACTTTTATTTCATGCATTTCTTCTTTTTTCAACACTTTCATTAATTCTTTAATATCTCTAAGTTCCATCCGTCCTCCTTCGAGTTTAATAAATCTTTTATTCTATTAATTTTACCACATAGAAGACTTTTTTTCAATCTAACGAATCTTTATTTTTTTTATACCTACCAGACCCGCTAATTTTCTCATAAATTTTCTGGATAAATTCACATTGTATTTACTGCTCAGCTTTATAATTTCCTTTTTTTCTTCTGTGGCCATTGCAAGTAAAACTTTATTTTCTCCCCTATTTTCCAGAATGAGTTTTTTCAGCTCAACTATATTTTCCCTGCTTTCATCATCAATTAAAACATATAAATTTAGAAATTTATTTTCATCTAATTCATCAAGGGCATTTATATGGCTCAGTACTACCGAATATCTGTTTCCTTCCTGATTCAGATGCCCTTCCACCATAGCTATCCCATCTTCAAATATTTTATATCCAAATTTTATGAAATCCCTAGGAAAACATATAATTTCCACTGTTCCTGTAAAATCTTCCAGTTCAAATTTCACCATAGGTTCTCCGGAATTTTTTGCTACAAGTTTATTTAAATTTTTCATAATTCCGATTAACCGTATTTTTGTGAATTTTCCTATTTTTCTTCTATTTCTCGATCTTTCAAGGTCAGAAATCTTCATATGTTCTATCATTTCCAAAAGTGCCTTTTTTGAAGACAGAGGATGTGCAGAAACATATATGCCCAAATATTCTTTTTCGTATTTCAGCATTAAATTCTGCGGAAATTCTTCTGTTTTCGTCAAACTGAATTCCCTTATCCTTTCGCTTTTCCCTCCAAAAAGAATTAATTGAAGATCTTCCTCGGCTTCATATTTTTTTGTAGCCCATTCTAAAGTTTTGTCAATTGACAGAAATTTTTCCTGCCTGTTACCTGGAAATTTATCCAGACTTCCTGAAAGTACAAGAGATTCAAGCTGTTTTCTGTTCAGTCCATACTGCTTCATTCTATACACAAAATCTTCATAGGATACAAAAGGTTCCCTTCTTTCCTCCATAATATCCATGACGAAGTTTCTTCCTATTCCTTTAATTGCCGTCAAGCCAAATCTTATACCATTTCCTTCCACTTTAAATTCCGCATCAGAAAGGCTTACGTCCGGCACCAGAACTTCAATATTCTTTTCCCTAGCCTCGTTTATAAAGAGGGAAAGCCTGTCAATATTATACATTTCAGTAGACATGACTGCCGCCATAAATTCTACAGGATAATTCGCCTTAAAATAAGCAGTCCAGTAAACTATAAGCGCATATGCCGCTGAATGCGACTTGTTAAATCCATATCCACCAAATTTGTCAATTAAATCATAAATTTCATTTGCCTTTTTTTCAGCAATTCCTTTTTCTACAGATTTTCTTACAAACTTTTCCCTGTTCTGTTCTATTATTTGAGGAATTTTTTTCCCGATTGCCCTTCTCAGTTCATCAGCTTCACCTAAGGAATAGTCTGCCATTTTACTCACTATTTTCATTACCTGTTCCTGATAGAGTATAACCCCATAAGTTTCTTCCAGAATCTCCTTCAGTGAATCATGTGGATATTTTATTTCCTTGTCCTTGTTTTTTGAAGCTATAAAATCATCCACCATTCCACTTTGAAGAGGCCCTGGACGATAAAGGGAAAGTAAGGCAATTATATCATCAAACTTTTCTATTTTTAACCTCTTCATAAGCTGTCTTATTCCATGCGACTCACACTGAAATATCCCCAGAGTATCTGCCTTTGAAAGAAGCCTGTAAGCCTTTTCATTATCAAGTTCTATGGAACTGAGATTTATTCTTTCATTTGTTGTTTTTTCAATATTTTCAACTGTTTTTCTTAAAATTGTAAGGTTTTTCAGCCCTAGAAAATCTATCTTTAAAATACCAAGATCTTCAAGCTCCTTCATTTGATACTGGGTAGAAGGAACCGCTGTCTTTCCGTCAGAGTAAGTTGGAATTTCATCATCCAGTACTTCTTTTGAAATTACCATTCCTGCAGCATGGACTGAAGCATGACGCACTCTTCCTTCAATTTTTTTAGAATAATCTATCATTGTTTTTACTTCATTGTCTTCATTGTAAAGATTTCTCAAAACTTCAATATTGTTAAGGGAATCTTCCAAATCCATGTTAAATGGTATATTTTTTGCCACTACATCTACTTTTTTCAGGTTTATACCGAGAACTCTTCCAACATCCCTTACTGCAGCCCTTGCTTTTAATGTTCCAAAAGTTATTATATGTGCCACATGCTGCGGACCATATTTCTTAAGCACGTATTCTATGACAATTTCCCTCTGTTCCTGATCAAAATCTATGTCTATGTCAGGCATTGAAATTCTTTCAGGATTTAAAAACCTTTCAAAAATCAAGTTGTACTTCAAAGGATCTATTTCTGTTATATCAAGAACATAGGAAACAAGACTTCCTGCAGCGGAACCTCTTCCAGGACCTACAAATACTCCAACATTCTTTGCAAACCTTATAAAATCCCAGACAATTATAAAATAACCGTTATATCCCATATTATTTATTATCTGAAGCTCATATTCCAGTCTTTCAATTACCTGTTTAAAACCATTATCTTCCAGTTCTTTCTTTATCTCTTTTTCATTTCTTTCTGCTGCATCACCGGCATTTTTTTCAATATCTTTTCCCATATACTTTAAAGCTGCACCTTCATATACCAGCTTTCTTATATATTGTTCCTCACTTATTCCTTCTGGAAGTTCATATTTTGGAAACTTAAAGTTATCAAACTCAAAATTAACATTACAATTTTCTACAATATAATTAATATTTTCAATCCCTTTACTAAACAGCTCATCCTCAAAATTTGAGAAATTCTGTTTCATCTGATCATAGGATTTCAAATACAGGTCATCATACAGTATTTCATAACTGTCTGCTTCTATCTTATTTCCTTCTTTTATGGAAGAAAGTATTTTCTGAAGTATCGCTTCTCCATTTTCAGGATAATAGACATCATTATTTACTATATAGTTTATCCCTGTTTCCTTTATCATTTCAAAAAGTGACTTTCTTACTGTTTCAAGCCTCATAGCTGCAGGCACTTCAATATAAAAATTTTCCATGAAATCCTTATACAGTTTCATTGCAACTTTTTTTGCTTCAGGATATTTATACTGGCTTAACCCATCAACAATTTCACCGTGTATCCCTCCCGATAAAATAAATAAATCTGAACTGTATTCCAGCAGTTCTTCATATTTTATTTTATTTCTTCTTCTGTTAAAACGGCTATATGAAATTGAAGACAGCTTACATAAATTCCTGTATCCATTTTTATTTTTTGCCAGAAGTGTTAGTGAATACTCACCTTCCGATACTATTCCATCCAGAAATACTTCCAGCCCGATAATAGGTTTTATTCCAGATTTCTTACACTTTTTATAAAATTCTATTACTCCAAACATTGCAGTATCTGTTATTGCAAGAGTGTCTATGCCCAACTTCCCTGCTTTTTCTATGTATTCTTCTATTTTCCCTACTCCTTCAAGAAGGGAGTATTCTGTATGCAGCTTTAAGTGTGCTATTTTCTTTTCCATTGCACCACCTGTTTTTTATAAAATGTCTTTTATTATATGATAGATTCCTTCATCATCATTTGATAAAGTTATCCTGTCTTCTGTAAATTCCTTTTTAAGATCTTCTGAAGCATTTCCCATAAGATATCCATATTTTACCAGTTTAAGCATGTCAAAATCATTCCACTGGTCTCCAAAGGTCATAACTTCATCTTCTGAAAATCCGTATTTATTCATCAGTTCCTTTACAGCTTTTCCTTTACTTACACCTCCGTTCAGCACTTCCAGATATGTAGGCTGAGAAAAAACAAAAATTGACTGAGGTAATTCCCTTTCAAGTTCTTCCTTCAATTTTACCAACTTTTCATTTTCTCCAAGAAAAAGTGCCTTTGTCGAAGTTTTTCCGATAAATTCATCAAAATTAACAAGAACATATTTAAGCCCTGTCTTTTCAGCATATGCCTTTCCTTCAGGAGTTTCATTTTCCACATAAAGCTTATCATCTGAGTAAAGATTTAAGTGTATTCCTGTTTCCCTTGACACTTCAATTACTCTTTTTACTGTTTCAGCTGTAACAGGATTTTCATAAAGCGTTTCAGATGTGGAAGGATCCACTATTTTCCCACCATTATATGTTATAACTGGAGTTGTTATGCCCAGTTGTTTCAGGTATGGAAGTGCCGCGGCATACATTCTACCCGTTGAAATAAATATTTTTATCCCATTTTTATCAAGTTCTATTAATTTTTCCTTTAATTTATCTGACATTGTATGGTCACTTCTCAAAAGAGTTCCATCCATATCCATAAATATAGCTTTTATTTTCATTCCGGCCATCCTTCTATTTAAATTTCCCCTAAATTTTTCATTATGAAAAAATCAATAAATCCATATTCATATCTTTCCTGTGAATTTTTTTCATAACTATTTTTCAGAATTGTATTTCTTTCCATGTGCATTACTTCCTGTGTCTTATATTCATTTACAATTTCATCAAAACTGTAAAATTCTTCCAAATCTTTTTCAAGACTGTTTAGAAACTTACTTTCTCCATAATTATCAAGCATTATAAAAAAATCAATGTATGTTTCATATCTTTTGATTTCGCCGTATTTTTCAAGCAATTCCTTAAATTTTTCAGGATTTTCCAAATTTCTTAAAAATTCTTTTTCCTTTTCCTTCACAAGAAGTTTTTTCACTCCATAAAGCATATCCATATTTTTACTATCAACAGCAATTTTTATATTTTCTGCCATTATATTTTCATATTTTGCACTTTTTCCTTCTGATAGAAGAATTTTTTTTAATCTTAGCAGATAGAAAAATTCATTCTGGAGATTTCCGTACTCTCTTGGAGAAAATACATTTTCTTCATTCATACACATTAAAATTTCTGTAATTGGTAAAAATATTTCAAGAATATAGTTTAATACTGATATTTTCTTTTCTGCATGAAAATCTGTATTTTCTATTTTTTCTTCCTGTTCCAGCTGTCCACTTCCTGTTTTTAATATTTCAAATTTTTGACCTTTATTTAAAATTTTAATGTATTCTGAAATATACCCTGCAAAAATATTTACCTGATTATCAGTCTCAGGCAAATATTCTAAATATCTTAAAGGGAGTTTTTCCAGAGCTTCAGAAAAATATTCTGATATTTCCTTCTTTAAAAATTCTTCCTTTTTCTTTTTCTCCTGAAAATCTGAATCTATCAGTTCTTCATCCAAAACCGCTAGTTTTATATACTTATCAATGGCTTCCTGTGTTTCAATTTTACATATATCATTCAAATTTCTATTTTCATTTGTTTTCACAAGATTTATAAAATCTATCGTACTGTAAAGATATCCTTTATTTTTCTCTTCATTTTTACTCAGATAATATTTATGATCCAGTAAAAACATAAAAATATCATTTATATTATTTTTCTGACTTTCTTCTGTATTATTTTCCTCCAGTAATACTTTTATTGGTAAAAATATCTCCTTGTACCACTTTGCAGCCCCCTCTTTTAAAGTAAAAGTTTTATTTCTTCTTTTACTTAAAAGATTAGTATAACTTTCTATTTCCTCACGCAAATATTTATATTTTATAGGTTCTGACAATATTATCTCTTCGATTCCGGTTTCCTTTTCAAAAAACATATGTTCACGGTAAATTATCTTATCCTTTGTATCTTTAGTAGGTAAAAATTCTTCAACTTCAGCTTCAATTGAGGCAAAATTTAAAAATTTAGCTACAGAAACTCTATGATTTCCATCATAAACATAATAATCATCTTTTATTTTATAGAGAATAACAGGTGGAAGCATAGTTTCCGCCATGTATGCTGTATAAATACTTATCCATCTTTGTTTTACAATATTATTTTTAGGAACAAAATTTTTATCAAAATACGAATATTTTTCAACACTTCCAACTATTTTCCCTAATGGAATCTCTTTTATGCCTAAATTTACACTGTTATAGGCATTCTCTTCCTTCTGTACTTCAGCAAAGGATTTCAGATTTTCCTGTTTTTTAAAATTCAATCCCAGAATTCCCCTGGATGATTTCAAAAATTTTTTATAAGCCGACTGTGCCTCTGAAAAATACATTAAATTTCTGCTATCCATTTTTCCTCCAATTATTTATTTTTCAATTGTAAATACTCTATATCCAAAAGTGTTAGACACAACGGTTTCTTCCACTTTCGTATCCTGATAATTCATGAAATTTGACAAATGTATATGACCATGTATCCAAAGTTTAGGCTTAAAATATTTTATAACTTTATGAAACACCTTAAATCCATTATGAACTCCGTCATTTACATCATGAATTCCTTCAACGGGTGCGTGACTTAAAACTATGTCCACTCCCCTCAGAAGAAAAAATATGTTCTTTAATATTTTTATTTTCATCTGATTTTCTGTATACTGATGTTCCTTAAATGAATAAACTTTACATCCATCAAACCCAAGTATTCTCAATCCCTTATACTTTATACATTTTCCATCTATAATCTTTGCAAAGTCTATTGGATAATCCTTATTATAGACATGATTACCATTTACACATATAAGATCCTTATCCAGTGTAGAAACCAGATAATCAAGATAATAGTTTGAAACATCTCCAGCAGACATGATAAAATCAATATCTCCAAACTTTTCCTTAAGAAATTTTTCTTCCATATTTCTTAAGATTTCAATATCACTTACACATAGAAATTTATATTTCCTTTTTTCATTATGCATCTATCTTCCCCTATTTCCAATTAAAATTTCTGTAGATAAATTTTACTGCCTTGTTTTGTCAGATACACCTCAATTAAATATTTTTTATATCTCAGATTATTTACCTCTTTCTATTTTTACAATTTCCTTTAGATTTTCTACAAAATAGTCAATTTCTTCAATTGTCGTATCCTTTCCGATACTTATTCTAAAAGAACTTTCCAACTCCTCACTGTTCAGTCCCATTTCCTTTAAAACATGTGAATCTTCATGAGCTCCTGACATACATGCTGAACCTCCGCTCACACATATTCCTCTTAAATCAAGAGCAATAAGAAGTGTCTGTATATCACAGCCTTTTATATATAAATTTGTAATAGTTTTTAATCTGGGAGATTTTTCTCCATTGATTTTTATATTCTCTATTTCATTTTTAATACGTTTTTCCAGATACTCCTGTATTTTTTCTTCCCTTGCTTCTATTTCATGAATATTTTCATATGCTTCTTCTATTGCAGTTCCCATTCCTAAAATTCCCTGAACATTTTCTGTTCCTGCTCGCCGATTTCTTTCCTGAGAACCTCCCCATATTTCCTTTTCAATCAGAAAATTTTTATCAAGATAAACAAATCCGACTCCCTTAGGTCCATAAAATTTATGTGACGCTACAGTTAACGCATTTATATTCAGATCTTTTGGAAATATCACTTCCTTGCACATTGACTGAACTGCATCCGTATGAAACATTATTCCTGTATTTTTAAGCATTTCGCCAATTTCTTTTATTGGCTGTTTCACTCCTGTTTCGTTATTTGCATACATTATCGACACAATTACTGTATCTTTTCTTATTGAATTTTTCAGCTGTTCAAGATTAACAACCCCATTTTCATCGACATCAATATATGTCACTTCATATCCTTCCCTCTCAAGCTGCTGACATGTTTTCAAAACACTTGAATGTTCTATTTTTGAGGTTATGATATGCTTTCCCTTATAATCATAGGCATTTAATGCTCCTCTTATTACAAGATTATTTCCTTCAGCTCCTCCTGATGTAAATATAATTTCTTTGCCTTCTGCTCCAAGATATCCTGCAATCACATTTCTAGTCTTTTCAACTGCTGCCCTGGCTTTTTGTCCAAGTTTGTGAGTTGAAGAAGGATTACCATAATTTTCACTATAGGATTCCATCATTTTTTCCACAACTCTGGCAGATATTTTTGTTGAAGCGGCATTGTCCAAATAAACTAATTTCAATATTCTTCTCCTTTAAAAAAGTTGCCTCAAATGAGATTATCTCATTGAGACAACCTGTTATAAATACTAAATTACTCTTATAATAAATATTCCTGTCATTTAAAACAAAAATATAATTATAAATCAATAACTATAGATTTAATCTTAGTCATACTCTCAATACTGTATTTTATACCTTGTACTCCCACTCCAGAACCTTTTATTCCTAAAAATGGAAAATTATCAGGACCTCTTTGAGTCTTATTATTTATCTGAACTGTTCCAACTTCTAATTTCCCAGCTATATCAAAAGCCTGTACTATATTTTTAGTAAATACTGATGTCTGTAGTCCATATTCAGAGCCATTACATATTTCAATAGCTTCATCCAGAGATTTTATTCTTATTAAAGGTAAAATTGGACCAAAAGGCTCTTCCCATGCTATTCTCATATCGAGTGTCACATGATCAAACAGTACAGGCCACAGAAGATTTTTTTCTCTTTTTATTTGAGTCAATGCTTTTGCACCTTTCTCCTGTGCATCTTCTATAAGTCCTTCTATAAAATCTGCTGCCCTGTTATCTATTAACGGAGTAATATCTGCATTATCAAATGGATTTCCTACAGTAAGCTTTTCAACCTCAGCTTTTATAAGTTCTGCCAGCTTATCTGCAACATTTTCCATTACAAGAACTCTCTTTATTGCAGTACATCTCTGTCCTGAATAGCTGAATGCACCACTTACTATATCTTTTGCCGCCTTTTCAAGATCAGCATCATCTGAAACTATTGCTCCGTCTTTTCCTCCCAATTCAAGTAGAATAGGACGCATTCCTGCAAGTTCTCCTATTCTCTTTCCTACAGGAGTACTTCCTGTAAAGTTTATAAAATCAACTAATGGATGAGCAATCAGATAATCTCCAATTTCTGAACCTTTTCCTGTTACTGTGTTTATAACCCCTGCAGGTATACCTGCTTCATGGAAAGCCTTCACAAGCAATAGTCCACTAATAGCTCCCTGTGTAGGTGGCTTAAATAAAACTACATTTCCTCCTATTAATGCCGGAGCTATTTTTGATGCAGAAAGGTTTACAGGATAGTTGAAAGGTGCTATTGCAAGTACAAGTCCCATAGGTTCTTTTCTTACCATTGCCACTTTTCTTTTACTTGCCGCTTCAAAACTTCCACCTTCTATGATTTCTCCTACAGATCTAAGTCCTTCTTCAGCTGAATATCTTATAAGATCTGCTGTTCTTACAACCTCACTAATTGCAGCCTTTATTCCTTTTGAAACTTCTTTTGCAAGTACAGTTCCTATTATTTCCTTATCTCTTTCTAAAATTTCTGCAGCTTTATACAAGTATTTTGCTCTTTCAACTACAGCCAGGTTTCTCCATCCGCTAAGGGCTATTTTAGCTGTTTCCATAGCATAGTCAACTTCTTCTCTTGTCATTGACGGAACACTTCCAAGTTCTTCATCATTTATCGGAGAATATATCTTTATCTCCTTATCTGATTCCTTCCATTCCCCATTTACTAAATTTTTATATTTCATATAATTTCCTCCTGTTACATCTTTCATAGCGTTATTTTCTATTTCTCTCTTTCATTTAACCATTTCAGTATTTCATCATAAATTTCGTACTTATTGATTTCATTTAATGACTCATGTCTCCCATTTTTATTTTCCAGCACATTTATACGTCTTTTCTTTTTTTTCAAAATTTCAAGTATTTTAGTAACATATTCTGCATTTACAGCTTTATCTTCTGTCCCGTAAATTACTAGCATATTCGCATCTTTTCTTATTTTTTTATACTTTCTGTTAATAAATCCCATCATTCCCAAAATCCCATTAAACACTCCTGGCGATATGGGATATCCACAAAACTCACTTTCTACATATTTATTTACTTCATTTTCATCCCTTGTAAGCCAGTCAAATTTTGTCTGATTAGGTTTAAAATAATCATTATATTTCTTAAATTCCTTATTCATAAAAGACTTTTTCTTAAAAAATAAAAGTTTTTCCATTCCTGTTAACATTTTTCCCAAGAAAACCGACAACTTTTTCTGAAGGGGAAATCCTGATAAAATAAAATACTTGTAATTATTTTCAATAACCCATTTCATTGCTATAAGTGATCCCATACTATGTCCAAATATTGTAGTATTTTCCGCTTTTATCCCTTTAGGCATAAGTTCATTTTTGAAAAAAAGATTTATGTCTTCAAAAACTGCTTTTATTCCCTTTTTACCAAATTCACATACTTCTGAAATTTTCAGTTCCCCATGACCTCTAATTTCAGGTACAAAAACATTGTATCCATTTGCAGATAGAAATTTCCCAAATTCTTCGTATCTGTCTATCGGCTCAGTTACTCCATGAAATATTATAATATTATTTTTAAATTTTTCTCCACGTTCAGATTCAAAAAACAGATAAGGTACTTTCAGTCCTTCAAATCCTTCAAAATATTTTCTTTCCATCTTATTTCCTTATATATTAATTTACGTTTTTATATTTCCGGGATGACGCATTCTCCCTTTTTTATATTTTCTTCAATTATATGCCTTAATCTATTAATTAAATTAATTTATTTCTACTTTTTAAATTCTTTTATAAATTCCTCTATTGAAAGGATATTCCCTCCCATTGAGAGTTCTTTAGCCAGTTCACTTATATACGGCTGTTTTATCTTACTCTTTTTAAGTACTTCTTCATTCCAGAAAATTTCCCTTTTATCTCCATCTTCTATTATTTTTTTATTCGCCATAACTACAACTCTGTCAAAATTATTAACAACAAACTCCATATCATGTGTAATTGTAATTATTGTTTTTCCTCTTTCTGAAAGTTTCTCTATCAAATTTTTTAAGATTTTCATTCCTTTCATATCCTGGCCTGCAGTAGGTTCATCCATAATGATGACATCTGTATCCATAGCTATAATTGAAGCAATAGTAACAAATTTTCTTACTGAATAGGGAAGATTATAGGGATTTTCCTTTGCAAATGCACTTAATTCTGTCAATTCCAGAGCAGTTTCAATTAAATTTTTTCTTTCATTTTCAGAATATCCTATTTTTTTCGGTCCAAATTCTATTTCATCATATACATTATTATGAAAAATCTGATCCATAGGATTTTGAAACACGTATCCTACCTTCCTGCTCATTTTAGCAACAGTATAGTCTTTTGTATTCCATCCGTCAATGACAATATCTCCTGAAGTAGGCTTTAGAAGTCCATTTAACATTTTCACAGCTGTTGTTTTCCCTGCACCGTTCTGACCTACTATTGCTACTCTTTCCCCTTTTTCTATATTAAGGGAAATATTATCAATGGCAACAGTTCCATCAGGATAAGCAAAACTTACATTATTTATATTTACAAAACTCATTCTACCTCCTCTTGAAAGACATTTCCTTCTATTTTAGAATCTTCTGCCAAAAAATTTTTGTGTGCAAAAACTTCCACTGCCTTTTCTTTTGTTATTGGAATTTCCTCAAACTGAACTTTACCTTCCTCCATTAATTTATAAGCAAGAGCTGCATATTGTGGAATTCCAATTTCCTTTTCCATCAATATCTTATTTTTTAGTACTTCTTCCGTGTTTCCAGACAAAATCATTTCTCCTTCATTAAGTACCATAACTTTTTCAGCATACTCAGCTATTAGTTCCAGTTTATGTTCCACAAGTATGATAGTTTTTCCTTCTTTTTTAAGTATGTCAATTATTTCAAATATTTCTTCTGTTCCTTTTGGATCCAGCTGTGAAGTTGGTTCATCAATTACCATAATTTCCGGATCCATGGCAATTATTGAAGCAAGTGCAACCTTCTGTCCCTGTCCACCTGAAAGTTCATAAGGATTTTTATCCCTTAATTCCTCTATACGAAGTAATTTAAGAGTTTCCTCAACTCTTTTTCTTATATATTCTGCATCTAGGGCAAGGTTTTCAAGTCCAAAAGCTATCTCTTCAAAAACGGTTTCCTTTACACCACTTATCTGTGTAAAAGGATTCTGGAAAACAAATCCTACCTTCTGTACAATTTCCTTTGCAGAATAATCCTTTAATTCCTTGCCTTCTAAAGTTATTCTCCCTTTAAGTTCCCCTTTATAAAAATCAGGAACAAATCTTCTTAATACATTGCAAAGAGTTGTTTTTCCACTACCATTTTTTCCAATAACAGCCCAAAACTCACCCTTTTTTATATCCAGATTTATATTTTTCAATATTTCCCTGTCTTCCAGCGGATATTTATAACTTACATCCTCCAATTTAAAATAACACATAAACCCTCCAGATAATACATAGAATTAAGAAAATCACAAGAAGAATTTTTATCTTTTTGTCATTTTCAGTTTCTTTTATGTCATCCAATATTGTTCTTTTCTCTCCAATTGAGAATCCTCTAGCTTCCAGCGTGATAGCTTTTTCTTCTGTATTGACTATTGAAGACAGTACCAAAGGTATAAAAACTGGAATCAATGCCTTCGCCCTTACCAGAATATTCCCTTCTGTTTCAACTCCTCTGGCTTTTTGTGAATTCATTATTACATTAGCCTGTTTTGTCATTTCAGGTATCATCTGTAATGATAACAGCAAAATAAATGCAGCTTTTGGATTAAGTCCTTTTTTCTCCAGTGCAATAGTAAAATCTTTAGCAGGTGTTATCAATATCAGTAAAGTCAATATTGATACAAATGCTGTTATTCTCGAAGTTAAAATTACCGCTTTAAAAAGTCCTTCCTTATAAACTGAAATAATCCCTATTTTAAATAAAATTTCTCCAGAAGGTAAAAATATACTTTGAATAATAAAAATAGCCAGTAAAAGCCAAAATAGACTAAAAAATAGTCTTTTTACATAAGTTTTCAAACTAACTCCAAAACAAACTGCAATTACTCCACAAATAATAGCCATACAATAATTATAAATATAATTTGAAACTATAAATAAAGACAAAAGCAAAGTCAAACTTATAAATAATTTTGTTATTGGATAAAGTTTTTTCATATCATTTTTTGTCATATGATTATTCTCCTGTTTTTTCCAAGATACCCATTTAATATAAAATATTCCCACTTTAAATATTTTTGTCAGATTTTATATAGTTCTCTCCATACTTAAATTTAATTAAATATCTAGCCGACATAGCTTTTATTATAGCCATAGCCACTATAGCCGTTATAATTTTATCTGTTGTTTCAGTAATAAGATTTGTACTGAAGACCGCATTCCATATATTACTTCCTGTTGCAAGGAAAAATGCTGTAATTCCAGCAGTTGCATTTCCAGTATTTCCACCGTAAACATATACCATTATAGGTGCAGATACTAATATTGCAATTGCTACAAGAGAGAATGCACACAAAATAGTCTTAATAATTATATTCTTAAATTTAAATCTTGCAAGAATACCCATACAAAGAGCCATAATTATGGAAACTGGCATAAATGCAAAATATTCAGGTGAAAAACTTCCTGTTATTAAGCTAGTTATAACTGCAGTTGTTATACCAATCCATGGCCCTGCAATTAAACTTATGAAAACAGTTCCAATTGAATCTAAAAATATTGGGAGCTGTAATACTTTCACAATACCAAATCCTGTAAAATTTATAGCAACTGCCACTGGTATTAGTAGAATTGCCATCAAAGAAAAATCTTCTTTAATACTTTTCATTACTGAACCTCCTAAAAATTATTATATATCAATAAGTAAAACTACTTAATAATATTCTCATATAAATCCACCTTATTATGTCATTTTTATATACAATTTTATAGATAATATTCAAAAAATTCATTTCTTAATTCAAAATAAAATGCTGTAAAAAGACACAATAACTAATTAATTATACCAAATAAGCAAGAAAAAATGAAGGGGTAAATTGAATAGAAAATGTATTCATATACGAACAGTTACACTAAACATATATTCTGTCACTGTATAATAAAAAATTCATATAAAAAAAAATGGCGTCCCCGGTTGGACTCGAACCAACGACCC
>CALEXX010000037.1 GCA_937925095.1 uncultured Leptotrichia sp. | reverse complement strand
GAAAAAAGGAAGAAACAACGTATTTACAACTGGTCTGAGATTTAGTTTCTAGTTAGTTATAAATAAAATTAATATTTAAAAATAAGAAACGGGATTAAAATAGATTTTATTCTAAAAAATCCCGTTTTTTTTATATATATGTTATAATAAAAAGTGAAGAGTTTAAAAAGAATAAATTTGAAAAATTGATATAATAAGAAGAACGGAGGATAAAATTAATGAAAGTATTGCATGTGCTGGCACAATTGCCTGTAAAAACTGGAAGTGGAGTTTATTTCACAAATGTCATTGAAGGACTGAAAGAACATGGGGATATAGAACAGGCGTGTATTTACGGTGTTACAAATGAGTATGACATAAATATATTAGACAAGGAAAAACAGTTTGAAGTAGTTTTTGAAAGTGAAAACATTCCTTTTCCGATAGTAGGAATGAGTGATATCATGCCTTATCCGAACACACTTTATCATGATATGACTGATGAAATGTTTGTTCAGTGGAAAAATGAATTTCTGAAACAGCTGAATCTGGCAAAGGAAAAATTTAATCCAGATGTGGTGCTGACACATCATTTATGGATACTTTCCTCAATGGTAAGAGAAGTGTTTGCAGATAAAAGAGTAATTGCAGTATGCCATAATACAGATATAAGACAGGCTAGACAAAATGTACATTTGAAAGATAAACACATACACTCTCTGAAGGATGTTGACAATGTTCTGGCATTAAGTAATATGCAATTTAAAGATATTGAGGAAGTTTTTGGAATAGATAGTAAAAAAATAATAGATATCGGTGCAGGATACAATGAGAAAATTTTCTATCCTCTGGAAGAATATCCAAAAAAGGAAAAGGTGGAGTTAGTGTATGCAGGGAAATTTGATGATTCTAAAGGATTCTATGAATTAATTAAGGCATTTAGAAAACTGGAGGAAACAGATGATAAAATAACTATCGATCTGATAGGAAATCTAAATGACCAGAACAGGGAAAGAATAGAAAAAGCAATAGGGAACTCTAAAAATATTAAAGTTTACAATGCTATGTCCCAGAAAGAACTGGCAGATATAATGAGAACAAAGGATGTATTTATACTGCCTTCATACTTTGAAGGACTTGGACTTATAGCTGTTGAAGCACTTGGAAGTGGTCTTAGGGTAGTGGCTACAAAAATAGATGGTCTGATTGAACTGCTGGGAAAAGAGCTGAATGTGGATGAAATTATAGAATATGTTGATATGCCTACAATTTACGATACAGATAAGGCTGTAGAAGAAGAAAAACCTGCATTTGTACTAAGACTGGCAAATAAAATGGAAAAAATGATAGAGCGTACAAGAAAAAATAGGGAAATAGGCAAAGATTTGCTTGAAAAAATCCATACAAAGTCATGGAAATCAAAAATAAAAGAGATAAAAGACGTGCTATATGGAAATTTGAAATAATATAATTATGCAAAAAATATGAAAACAGGAAACGTAAGAAGAATACCCAACTTAACAGAAATATAATACAATATAATATGATATACTGAATATTAGTGATAAAAAAATTTTGAAATTCAAATAATTTTTCTTTACAAATAAAAAAATAATAAGTATAATCTAGAAGTAGAAAAAATTACACAGGAGGATATTTATTATGAAAAAAACAGCAATTTTATTACTGGTAGGAGCATTATTGCTAGTAAGTTGTGGAAAAAGTGAAACACCTAAGGGAGATGCAAAAGCTGATACAACAGTTTCACAAAAAGTTCAGGATGATGGTCAGACTGATTTGAGTAAGGAAACATCTGATTATAAAAAATTTGTTGAAGAGCAGATTGATATGCTTTTAAAAGATACAGAGAATTTCGCTCAGTTATTGAAGGCTGGAAAACTGGATGAAGCTAAAAAAGCATATCCGTTAATCCGTATGGCATATGAGAGATCAGAACCAATTGCTGAAAGCTTTGGAGAATCTGATATTAAAATAGATTACCGTCTGGCAGATTTTAAAGAAGAGTTTAAAACTGAAGAAGGTTGGAAAGGATTCCATAGAATTGAAAAAATATTATGGGAAGAAAATACAACAAAAGGTACTGAAAAATATGCAGATGAACTTGTAAATGACATTAAGGAGTTAAAAGCTAAAATAACTACTATAGAAGTAACTCCTGATTTAATGCTTACAGGAGCTATTGATTTATTAAATGAAGTGTCAACTCAAAAAATTACAGGGGAAGAGGAAATTTTCTCACATACTGACTTGTATGATTTCAGAGCAAATATTGAAGGAGCTCAGAAAATATTTGAATTATTTAGACCTAAACTGGAGAAAAAGGATGCAAAACTTGTAGCAACTTTAGATACAGAATTTAAAGCAGTGAATGACTTGCTGAATAAATATATGACAGATGACAAACACTATAAATTATATACAGATTTAACAAAAGAAGATACAAAGGCATTAGCAGAAGCGGTTACTAAATTGGGAGAACCTTTATCTCAAATGGGAATCATAGTAGAAGCTGCTAAAAAATAATAAATACAGCATTAAAAAAACTGGCAGCAGAGAAAGTATGTAATAATTAGAAGAAGAGGTAAAATAATGAGTGACGGAAATGACAAGAAATGGTTTGATAAAAAAATATCACGTCGTGATTTTCTTAAAAAAGCAGGAATGGTAGGAGCAGGGGTTGCAATTGGAGCAAGTGGAGCCGGAAGCATTTTTGCAAATATATTAAATAGCAGGACAGATCAGATAATAGGTGACGAAAAGATTTCTTTTTATGGGGAACACCAGTCGGGAATAGCTACTCCTGTACAGAAAAATGTATACTTTGCAGTTCTGGATCTTCATTCAGAGGATAAGGCTGCAATTATAGAAATGTTCAAGGAATGGACAAAATATACAGAGAAACTAATGAAGGGGGAACTTGTTGGTGAAGAATTGAAGAATCACTTATTACCTCCTGTAGATACAGGGGAAACAATGGGATTAAACCCATACCGTTTAACAGTAACATTTGGGGTAAGTCCATCCTTTTTAGATAAATTGAAGCTGGACAATAAAAAAATGGAAGAGTTTAAAGAATTACCGCATTTTCCCAGGGATCAGATAAAGGATAAGTATAAAGGTGGAGATATATGTATCCAGGCGTGTGCTGACGATGCCCAGGTAGCATTTCATGCTATAAGGAATCTTGTCCGTAAAGGACGTTCATTGGTTACATTGAAATGGACTCAGGCAGGTTTTCTTCCTATTGGAAATGGAAAGGAGACTCCGAGAAACCTTTTTGGATTTAAGGATGGAACAGAAAATCCTAAAAACAATAACGATTTCAAAGACGTTGTCTGGTATGATAAAAACAACTGGCTGAAAAATGGGACTTTTCTTATAGTCAGACGTATTCAGATGCACCTTGAAACATGGGATAGGACTAATTTACAGGAGCAGGAAAATACATTTGGAAGATATAAGGAAAGTGGAGCTCCGTTCGGAGAAAAAGATGAATTTGCAACGATAGATATAAATAAATTAGGAGCAGATGGAAAACCAGTCCTTCCAATTGATTCGCATGTCTATCTTGCAAAAAAGGCTGAAACTAAAATATGCCGTCGTGCTTTTTCATATTCTGACGGAATAGATGAAGTGAGCGGACAATTTGATGCAGGGCTTCTGTTCATATGCTTTCAGAAACATCCTGATCAGTTTATAAAAATACAGAACAGTCTAGGAAATGATGATAAGCTTAATGAATATATTACCCACATTGGTACAGGAATTTTTGCATGTTTTGGAGGAATAAAGGAAGGAGAATATATTGGGCAGAAATTATTTGAATAAAATAATGATATTACTGATTCTTTGTTTTATGCTATCCTTTAATAATGTTATTGCAAAGGAAAGTTACAGCGGACTTTACATAAAAATAACGGATGCGGCAACAGCAGTGAAGAATAACAGACAGGATGATGCAAAAAAACTTTTTTCCGAAATTAAGGAAGAATTTAAAAAAGTAAAAAATTCGGATTCTGTACAGGGAAAAAAAGTACAGGAACTTTTAAATAAAGAGAAAAACACATTGACAGAAGATGATTTAAGGCAGGTTACTGCTGCACTGCTTTCTTTTGAAAAGGAGCAGAATCCTGTCAATGATGAGGAAGAAAAGAAAAATTTCAAGTCAAGAATGTATCCTGCTCTAGATGTACTGGAAAAAGCAATCCAGTCTAAGAATGTAGAACAGATGAAAAAGGAATATCTGAAATTTAATGGAGTTTGGACAAGAAATGAAAGTTTTATAAGAAGTAGAAGCGTTTCCTATTATGGAAAAGTAGAAACTGCGATGTCGTTTCTTAGAAGTTCAATGGAAGTGGAGCCTTTTGATTATGAGAACACAATGAATTCCTTTAATGATCTGAAGTCAAGTATACAGGATTATCTGGAAGGCAAGAAAATAGAAAATAATGTTTCAGGTACAGTTACATTGAAGGAAGCAGTGGATATGTTAAAGGATGCTCTTGAAGCTTTTAAAAATGGTGATAAGACAAAAGGTCAATCAAAAGTGAAGGAGTTTATTCAGGTTTGGCCTACAGTTGAAGGGGATGTCAGTACAAGAAACTCAGCATTATATACAAAGGTGGAAACGCAGACTCCTATAATTATGGTAAAAGGTACAGAAAAACAGTATCAGGATCAGTTGCAGGGATTAATCACCGAACTGTCTCAAATTGATACAAAAGCAAAGTATACCTTTATTGATGCAATGTTCATACTGTTACGGGAAGGAGTGGAAGCACTACTTATAGTTCTTGCTCTTGTGAGCAGCTTGAAAGCCGCAAACCAGAAAAAGGGACTGCGTTGGGTATATACAGGAGCAGCTGCCGGGATTTTAGCAAGTGTTATAATAGCATTTATGCTTCAGGCTTTATTTCCTACAGTATCTTCAGGAACAAACCGTGAAATTCTGGAAGGATTTGTAGGAATATTCGCAGTTGTAATGATGATTGGTATAGGGTTCTGGCTACATAGTAAATCATCTCTTAAATCGTGGAAAAACTATATTGACAGAAAAATGGATGTAGTTTTAAGTACAGGAAGTTTTATATCAATGTTTGTACTGAGCTTTCTGGCAGTATTCAGGGAAGGTGCAGAAACAATTCTGTTCTATGTAGGGATTTTACCGTTAATTTCACTGCAGAATCTAATTACAGGAGTGGTAAGTGCAATATTAATACTGATTGTAATTGCTCTTGTCCTGATATACGCATCTTCAAAAATAAAAATACATCAGGTATTTTTTATACTCACATGGACAATCTACTTCCTTGCGTTTAAAATGCTTGGTACAAGTATACATATGCTGCAGGTTGTAGGTATTTTGCCGTTACATGTGATACATTTTATTCCTACAGTTGAAGTTTTAGGAATTTATGCAAATATAGAAGTATTTATAAGTCAGTTAATTCTGATAATTATAATTATGATAGCAACATTGAAAAGAAAAAATAATTAAAATTGTAAAAGTAAAAGAAGATAGTTGTAAAAAAAGAACAGTTTAAAAATAAAAAAATATCGGAAAGGAAGAAATATGTCTAATATTAATGAGCAGACACTTATAGAACATTTAAGTGAATTCAGGAAGAGATTTATTATAACAATTATATTTTTTATTACGGTTTTTCTGATAAGCTTAGTGTTCTGTTCCGATATTTATAAAATGCTGACAGGATCTTTTAAAGAAAAACTGACGGTTTTAGGACCTGATGATATTCTGGGCATTTACTTAATGTTGGCTGGAATATGTGCTTTCAGTATAACTTTACCTTTTGCAAGTTATCAGATATGGGCATTTATACGTCCGGCACTGGAAGAAAAAGAGGCAAAAATAGTTCTATCATATATTCCTGCAACTTTCATACTGTTTATAGCAGGACTGTCTTTTGGTTTTTTCTTTGTAACACCAGCTTTACTGTCTGTGCTGCTGTCTTTTGGAGACAATCTTTTCAATGTTCAGCTGACAGCGAATAATTATTTGGAATTTGTACTGCATACATCATTGCCGTTAGGAATTATATTTGAATTACCTGTACTTGTGGCTTTTCTGACATCATTACATATCTTGACGCCACAATACCTTATAAAAAATAGAAGATATGCTTATTTTGCTCTGCTGGTGATAGCGGTTGTAGTGACTCCTGCAGATTTTATAAGTGATTTGACAATGACGGCACCACTGATTTTGCTTTATGAAGCAAGTATTATTGTATGTAAATATATTTATAGAAAAAGGAGGAAAGATTAAAAATGGGACTTTTTAGAGATATTGGAGCACCAGGAATGATAATTCTTATATTAGGTGCATTATTAATTTTTGGGCCTAAAAGACTTCCGGAATTAGGAGAAGCCATTGGAAAAATGTTCAGGGAATTTAAAAAATCAGTTTCTGAAATAGAAGAGAGCATAAATAAAAATGATACTAAAGAAACAAGGAATGAAGAAAAAAATAACTAAAAATAAAAAAGATTGTTTGTGAAGTTTTAGATTTTAGTATAGCTTCAGAGATAATCTTTTTTTTATTTGTGAGAAAATTATAAAAAAGAATTTGCTTTTTTTCATTTAAGTGGTAATATTTTATTGGATTAAATTACGGTACAAAATGAAAGGTGAAAAAAATGAATTGTGAAAAACTGTCGTTAAATGAAAGATTAAATATATTGAAAATGATTCTGTATTTTGATGAAAGCGGTCTGAAACTGTCGGATATTGCAGGAACTATGGAAATACCTAAAGCGGATGTGAGAAAAGATCTGGAGATTATGTCGGAAGAACTGAAAAAAGACGGGATAAAACTGATTTATGAAAATTATAAAGGGTATAAACTAACAGGAAATAAAGGAGATCTTCTTGTAAAAAGGGTTGGAATAATAGAAAACATTATTAGGGAACTAAAGGAAACAGGAGATTTTTTCAATAGTGAAGATTCTGGAACATGGCATAGTGAGGAATATTTTTACGGATATATAAAATATGAAAATTTGGAAATAACAAGAGATTTTCTGGAACTTATCGGGAAGGAACTTGAATTAGAAATACACCAGGAAAATTATAACAGAGTATTTTCCTATATTTTAATGCTTATTAATTTTGAAGAACTTTATGACAATAAGGAAGAACTTCTGACAAGAAATTTTCTTTTTCATACTCCAGAATATCTTGCTGTTGAACGTATTTTAGGGAAATTATTTAAAGAAAATGACAGGAAAGAAAGTCCAAAGAAAGCTAAACTTCTTTTGATTACTGATTTGATCATGGGGATAAATATTAGTGGACTGAAGGATGATATATTTTATAAATGGATAAATGAGGAAGCTGTTACAGAAGGAATTATAGATAAAGTCAGTGATATGATAAATCTTAACCTGAGGGAAGATAAAATACTTATTACAGGGTTTATTGATAATCTGAAGTTTTCAATATATAGAATAAAAAATGATATTCAGATAATAAATTCAGTATTTAAGGATCTTATACTAAATAAGGATAAAAATATTGAAATTGTAAAAAAGGCAGTAGAAGAAACTGAGAAGGAATTTAAAATAAATTTTACTGAATATGAACTAGCTGCCATGGCTTATTTGGTAAGGGCTTCAATTAAAAGAACAAAGAGAAATAATATAAAGAAAGTTCTGCTAATTTGCGGATTAGGATATGGAAGTTCAAAAATACTTGAAGAAAGCCTGAAGGAAAACTATGAACTGGATATAGTTGATGTAATTCCATATTATCTTGCAGATGATCTTATACCGGCATATAAGGAAGTTGATTTTATATTATCAACGATAGAAATCCATAGACAGTTTGAAGTTTCCTATGGAATTCCGATTATAAAAATTAATCCTGTAATGCAGAAGGAAGACTTTGAAAAGCTTGCAGAATATGGTATAGAAAAAAATAAAACGAGCGTATCCTTAAAAAAATTAATTTCCATAATAGAAAATAATACAGAAATTAAAGACAGGCATAAACTTATTGACAGTTTGAAAAATGAATTTGAAGACAGAATTATAAATGATATTCAGAAGACAGGATATACATTGAAAAAATTACTGAAAAAAGAAAATGTGAAATTCATAGATGAGGCAGAAAACTGGAAGGAAGCAATATTTCAATCTGGAGATTTACTTGTATCAAATAAAAAAGTCACTTCAGAATATGTGCAGGAAATGATAGAACTTGTTGAAAAGCATGGACCTTATATTGTATTGGAAGAAGGGATTGCCATGCCTCATGCGGGAATATCTGAAAATGTCCTTGAAACAGGAATTTCCCTGCTTGTAGTTAATGAAAAGGTTTCGTTGCCTGAAGGAAGAAATGCCAATATATTTTTAAGCTTTGCGGCAAAAAATAAAAATGACAATATAGATATAATGAATGACCTTTTTGAACTTATAACAAAGTATGAGTTTATAGATAAAGTTTCAAAAATGAAAAACTACAGTCAGCTTGAAACATATCTTGAAGAAATAATAAAATAATCTGCAAAAATTGTAAAACGAAATGTCCTTACATCAGAGAAGAAATACTTTAAAATGATAAGAGAAAGAGGTGCTTATGAAAAAAATAATATTATTATTGGGGATTCTTGCGGCAATGAATATGAGTGCAAAAAGTCGAAGTGAAATGATAAGGGAAGATTTGTCGAAATTAGGAATTTCACAAGAAATAATAGTAAAAACAATAGAATTGGATAAAGAAATGGCTAATGTGATGTCTGAACCTGATAGTGAAAAAATAAATAATATGGCGTTAGAAATTGAAAAATTACTAAAAAGAAATGAGAAAAATTTTGTACTATCAGAAAATTTGATAAATATTTATAATGCACTTGGAAAAAGTGATGCCGAAAAATTAAATAATCTGAAACGTTATGAAAAATACAATCCTCATGAAGTTTCAAAGTTATTTTTTTCAAATATGTATTATTCCAATAAAGGAGATATGGAATCTTTTGATAAAAACTATGAAAAACTTAAAGAGAAGTATCCTGATTATTTAATTACAAGAATTGCTGTAACATATGTGATAGGAAGAGATGCAATCTGGAATGTTATGAAAAACGATGAAAAAGCAGCACTTGCAACTTTAAATTCCATTATGAAAATGTGCGATGATAAAGTAAAAACAGAGGAATCACGTATTTCTGATGAGCATGCATGGGCATATAAATTAACAATGGGATGGTTTGCAATAAGTTATTATCTGAATGAAAATCGTACACAGGATGCAATTGACTTTTATTATGAAAATTTTGAAGGGAAAAATAAGCCAAGTGAAGAAATATTGTACTACAATAGACATCAGAACTGGTATATAAAATCAGAACTGGCAAAGGCGAATAAAAATGATTTTTATAATAATAAGAAAGTGTTTGAAAAAAATATGGATAAAATAAAAATGATGTAATTAAGTGAGATAATTTTTGAAAATAACTTGACAAATAAATAAAAAATTTATATAATAATTTCGTTGCCGCTTTAGCTCATCTGGTAGAGCAGCTGACTTGTAATCAGCAGGTGGTTGGT